>CAZBBB010000063.1:0-18050 GCA_964490005.1 uncultured Phycisphaerales bacterium
CCTTCATGGCCGTGGCGTAACCGGTATTGGCCTTGACGCCCTCGAACTTCGTCGTCTTCTGGCCCATGTCCGCGTGGACGGCCATGACGGGGAGGGCGAGGGCCATGACCGCGAGGGCGAGGCCGGCGCGATGAAGACCGGACAGGATGAGCATGGAATTCCTCCTGGGTGAAGGCCCGCGGCGGCGGGCGAGGTGGGAACCGGATCCGTCAAGTTCGCGGATCGCGACCCGCGCTCTGCGGGGCGACCGGCGGCGGATCGTTCGTTCATCCTCGAAATGACGGGCCCGCGGGCGGAGTTCCCGCGGGCGAATCAGCGGAGGATGACGCGCTCGAGACGGAGGAGCTCGCCGGTGGACCAGGCCTGGAACGGGCAGCCGCGCGGGGCGTGCGGCGGATCGCCGTCGGCGATTTCGGAGACGTGGCCGAGGCCCGCCTCCTGGACGTGCGCGAGGAGTGGCGCCAGGAACCGGCGGCGAGCCTCGGCCTTCCGGGCCTTGCCGTCGCCGTGCACGCGGAGCCATGCCTCGACGAACGGGCCGATCAGCCAGGGCCATACCGTTCCCTGGTGATAGGCGCCGTCCCGCTCGCGAACGCCGCCCCGGTAGAGCCCCGTGTACGCGTCGTCTTCGGGCGCGAGCGATCTCGGGCCGAGCGGCGTCCAGAGCCGGTGTTCCACCTCGTCGACAACGGCGCGGGCGCGCTCGCCGTCGAGGAGCGGAACGGGCAATCCGCCGACGGCGAAGACCTGGTTCGGCCGGCACGCGGAATCGACGACCCCCGATACGTGGTTCACGTCGACCACGTCGTGCAGGGCGGAACGCGACGCGTCCCAGAAGCGCCGGCCGAACGCGTCGCGCGCGCGGGCCAGCGGTTCCCGCCAGCGGGCCTCCAGCCGGGCGCCGACGGCGAGGGCGTTGATCCAGAGCGCCTGGATCTCGACCGGCTTTCCGATGCGCGGCGTGACCACCCAGTCGCCGACCTTCGCGTCCATCCAGGTGAGCTGAACGCCCGGTTCGCCGCACGCGAGAAGACCGTCCCCGTCCATGCGGATGCAGTGGCGCGTTCCGCCGGCGTAGCCGTCGAGAATGGCCCGGACCGCGCCGGTCATGACCTCGCGATCCGCCCGGCGCACGGCCCGCCCCCCCGACTCGAGCAGCTCGTGGACGGCGACGACGTACCAGAGCGATGCATCCACCGAGTTGTACTCCGGCTCCTCGCCGTGGTCGGGAAACCGGTTCGGCATCATTCCGAGCGACACGGCTCCGGCCCATTCGGCGAGGATCCGCGCGGCGTCGCCGTATCGCCCCGTGGCGAGGCAGAGGCCGCGCAGCGCGATGAAGGTGTCGCGACCCCAGTCGCCGAACCAGGGGTAGCCGGCGATCAGCGAGAGCCCGTCGCCCCGGCGCACGAGATAGGCGTCGGCGGCCCGCTGCAGGCCCCCGCCGAGCGCCGCGCGACGGCGCGCTTCGAACTCGAAGATCTCCGCGGCCAGCGCCTGCGCGCCGACCCCGGCGGGCAGCACGTGCGGCGGCAGGCCGCCGTCCTCGGCCGTGAGCAGCAGGCAGGCCTCGCCCCGCGCGAGATCGAAGCGGAACTCGCCCGGCGAGGCGAGGTCCTCGGTGCAGGGAAAGCCGCGCTCGGCCTCGAGCGCGTAGCGGAAGTTGCCGTACCAGAGCGGCGCCTGCACCCAGCGCGCGTTGGCGGACGCGACCACGCTCGGCAGGCCTTCGTAGGGCCGCCAGCGCACGCGTTCGCCCTGCACCTCGGTCTCGAAGCGGAACGCGTCGTTGCGCGCGTGCAGCGCGTGCGGATCGCGCCCGGACAGCAGCGGGCGCACGACGAGCGTCCAGCCCGCCCCGGCGCCCGACACGCGCCAGCGCAGCGCGACGAGCGGCTGGCCGTGGCGCGCGACGAGTTCGTGCTCGACGCCCAGGCCGTCGGACCACGCGAAGTCCCAGCGCGGCCAGGGATCGTGCCCGAAGCGGCCCACGTGACGCTGCCCGTCGGGATGCACGACGTCGGGTGCGTAGGCCTGCGCGCCGAGCGCGCGGCGCTCGCCGCCCGGCGACTCGAGCCAGACCTCGAGGCCGTTCACGAGCAGCACGCGGCCGCCCGGCGGGCGGCAGGCCGGTTGCAGCAGTCCGTGATAACGGCGCGTGCGCACCAGCCCCGCCGTGCCCATGGCGTAGCCGCCCAGGCCGTCGGCCTGCAGCCACTCGAGGCGGGTGTCGGCGGGTTCGCGGCGCGAGTCCATGGCGCAGTGGCTCCGGCGGCGGCCGTTCAGGCGCCCGACAGCACGAGCACGTTCTTGATGCCGCGACCCTTGCCCGTGAGCAGCTCGCCCGCAGCGGTCAGCGGATGCCGCGCCGTGATGAGCGCGGCCACGGCCGCCGGCCAGCGGCGATGGAACTCGCCGAGGCTCTCGATGGCCTGCTCGAAGTGCGCGCGGCCGGCGTTCACGCTGCCGAGCACGACCTGGTTCTTCAGCACGATGTTGCGCATGAGCAGGTCGGAGTCGATCGGCACCGGACCGCGGCGGCCGGGCACGCCGGTGAAGATGAACACGCCGTTCGTGCCGAGCACGCGCAGCACGTCGAAGGCGACCTGGCTCGCGCCGACCGCTTCGTACACGACGTCGATCCCGCCCGTGATCGCGGGCAGCTCGTCGGGCGCGATCTCGCTCGAGGAGACGTAGCGCGCGCCGATCGCGTCGGCGATGTCGGCGGCCGCGTTGGGCGCCGGCGAGCGGCTGTAGATCGTGACGCGGTAGCCCGCGACGCGCAGCGCCATCGCGCCGAGCAGGCCGACCGGGCCCGCGCCGAGCACGAGCGCGTCGTGACACTCGCGCGGCGCGCCGCCCACGCCCAGCGGACAGGCCCAGGGCAGGCGCTGCTGGATGACGTCGAGCTGCGAGAGCGCCTTGACGGCGATGGTCAGCGGCTCGACGAGCACGGCGACTTCGCGCAGCGCGTGCGGCACCTTCACGAGCCAGCGCTCCTCCTCGACGACCTGCTCCGACATGAAGCCGTCGGCCTTGTGGATGCCGCGCTCGCTGAAGGCGCCGGTCGAGCAGAAGTCCTGGCGGCCCTCGCGGCACGGCAGGCACTCGCCGCGCAGGCAGGGCCGGCGCACCATCGGCACGACGAGATCGCCGACGCGCAGGCCTTCGACCTCCGCGCCGACCTCGACGACCCGGCCGAGGCTCTCGTGCCCGAGCACGAGGTGCTCGTGACCGTCGGGGGCCGTGCCGTACTGGCCCGACGCGATCTCGCGGTCGGTGCCGCAGATGCCCACCTCGAGCATGCGCAGCCGCGCCTGCGTCGGAGTGCCGAGAACGGGCGGCTCGCGCTCGAGCAGCTCGACGCGCTTGTCGTCGGCGCGGACGGACACGGACTTCATGGCGGACTCCCGTCGGGGGCGCGGGCGGCCCGGCGCGCGTGATGCGCGCCGCGACGCCGCCCGGTGGCCGGACATGGGATGTCGCGGGGCGGCGAGCGTTTCACCGACGCGCCCCCCTTGCCGGAACCGCGGGAGGGGCGCTACCTTCCGCCGCATGGAGACTCCCGCGGGTTCGGGTCTGGCCCTGCACGGCGCCGAGAGCGGCCTGCTCGCGCGTCTGCGCGCCGGCGAGCCGGCCGCCTGCGAGGAGTTCGTGCGCGCCTACGGCGGGCGCATGCGCGCCGCGACCCTGCGCCTGCTCGGCCACGAAGGCGATGCCGACGATGCGGTGCAGGAGGCCTTCCTGCAGGCCTTCCGCTCGCTCGCCTCCTTCGAAGGCAAGTCGCAGCTCGGCACCTGGGTGCATCGCATCGCGATCAACGCGGCGCTCATGAAGCTGCGTTCGCGCAAGCGCCGGCGCGAGAGCGAACTCGACGAGCTGCTGCCGCAGTTCCGCGAGAACGGCGTGTTCGCGACGGGCCAGCCGGCCTGGATCGAGCCGGCCGACGAGGGCGCGCAGCGCGAGGAGACGCGCGCCGTCGTGCGCGCCTGCATCGAGGAGCTGCCCGACAACTACCGCACCGCGCTGCTGCTGCGCGACATCGAGGAGCTCGACTACCCCGAGATCGCCGCGCACCTGGAGTGCTCGCCGAACGCGGCCAAGGTGCGCGTGCACCGCGCCCGGCAGGCGCTGCGCACGCTGCTCGCGCGGCGCCTCGGCGCGGAGGGCGGCGCGTGAACTGCGAGCTCTACCGCAAGCGCATCCACGACGACCAGCGCGGCGACGTCGGTGCGGACGAACACGGGCAGCTCGTGGCGCACTCGGCCTCGTGCCGCTCCTGCCGCGAGTATCTGGCGCAGTGCGAGGAACTGACCTGCCACGACTTCGTGACCTTCCTCGGCGAGTACGTCGAGGAGCAGCTCGACGCGGCGCGACGCGCGACCTTCGAGCGCCACCTCGCCGTCTGCACCGACTGCACCAACTACCTCGACGGCTACCGCCGGACGATGCGTCTGGGCGTGCGCGCCCTGGGAGGGCAGGCGCCGGTGCCGGGGGCGATCCCCGAGGCCCTGGTGCGGGCCATCCTCGACGCGCGCCGCCGCACGCCGAAGCCCGACTGACGCCCCCGTAACGCGACCGCTCCCGACGGCATCACAGCCGTTCACCCCCCGCCCCCGCTCCTCCGGACCCCCGCCCGTGGACTGCACCGCCTACCGCTCGACCCTCGCCCAGCTCTACCACGGGGGCGTGCCGGCCTCGGCCCAGCGCGAGTTGGCGGACCACGAGAGCGCCTGCGAGCCCTGCCGCTCGCTGCGGATGCTGTGCGAGGAACTGAGCTGCCGCGAGTTCGTCGACTTCCTCGACGACTACGTCGAGTGCGCGCTGCCCGACGCGCGCCGCGAGACCTTCGAGCGGCACCTCTCGATCTGTTCCGACTGCCGCAACTACCTCGAGGGCTACGAGCGCACGCGCGCACTCGAGCTGTCGGCGCTGCGCGACGACGCGCCGGTGCCGCCGAGCGTCCCGGAGGACCTGCTGCGCGCGATCCTCGCCGCGCGCAGAGGCTGAACGGGGGGGGCGGCTCAGCGCCGCGCGGGAAGCAGCGCCCGCAACTGGTCGAGACGCGCGATGAGCGCGACCAGGGCTCCCAGCAGCGCGAGCAGCGCCAGCGTGAACAGCAGCCCGCCGTCACCCTGCACCTCGATGCCGAGCACGGCGAGGTGGCTGCCGATCGCCCCGAGCATCAGGCCCGCCGTGAGCAGCGCTCCGAACAGGGCGGTGCGCGGCACGAGCAGCAGCAGCACGGCCAGCAGTTCGAGCGCGCCGGTCAGCAGGCGGCCCCAGGGCTCGACTCCCAGCGTCGTGAAGATCCAGCGCGACTCCTCGGCGCCGCTGAACTTGAACCACAGCGTCTGGCCGAGGATCGCGGCGGCGAGCAGCTGCCCCGCGACGGAGGACAGCCGACGGAAACCGGTGAGCGGAAGCATGGGCGGAAATCCCGTGCGAAGGAGGACGGAGCGGGGAGCGTTCGGAGCGGGACGGATCAGGCGACGGCCAGGGTCGGCTGGGGCAGGCTGGCGGCGAGGCGCTCGGCGAGGTTCAGGCGCCACGAGGCCCGGCTGCCGATGACCGCCGCGCGCGGCACGCGCGCCAGGCAGTCGGCCACCCGGCGCGGCGTGCCGAGATCGGTCCAGCCGCAGGACGGCACGGCGAGCAGGCGCAGCGCGTACTCGCTGCCCTGCAGCACGTCGCGCGAGAAGTCGCTCGCGGGCAGCGTGGCGTAGAGCCGCTCGAATCCGCCTTCGCCGCGCACCTGCGCCTCGCGGAAGGCGGAGAGCAGTTCGGGCAGGCGCTCGGCGTAGAGCGCCAGCAGCGCCTGACCGCGGGCCGCGAACAGGAAGCTGTTCCAGACCGCGCCGCAGGCCAGCAGCGCCAACGCCTGCTCGGCCGGCGGCTTCTCGACGAAGCGGCGCACGCGGCGCGTGGCGCCCCGCGCCGCGCCGGCCCCGGGGACGATCCAGCCGTACTCGGGCTCGGCCGCGTCGGGCGTGATGCCCAGCAGCGTGAGGGCGCCCGACCCGTCGTCAGTCGCGTCGAAGGCCTGGCGGATCGAAGTCTCGAGCGCGTCCTCGTCGCGCACGTGGTGGTCGGAGGGCAGCACCAGGACGCGGGCCTGCGGGTCGCGCTCGAGGATCGCGAGCAGCGGCAGCAGGATGCCCGGCGCCGTGCCGCGGTTGCGCGGCTGCACGATCACGTTGGCCGCGTCGAGGTGCGCGAGGTCGCGCCTCCACCAGCGCGCGTGCTGCTGCGCGACGACGGTGACGATGCGGTGGCGCGGCACGACGCGCCGCGCGCGGGCCAGCGCCTCGCCCAGCAGCGAGCGCTCGCCGCGCAGCGAGCAGTACTGCTTGGGCACCGCGACGCCCTGCGCGTCGGTCGTGAGGCCGGCGAGACGCGAACCCTCGCCCGCGGCGAGCACCAGGGCCCAGAGATGCCGATCGTCCTTCATGGCGTGACTCCCGGCTCGCTGCGGCCTGCCCGGTGCGGACCGGCGCGCGGAGCCGCCGCCTCTGATGAGCGGCGGGGCCCCGCGTTTCGCGGCCGCCGGCAGGGCGCGACCCGGCGCTCGGGCCGCGACACGCGCGCCGCGCCACGGCATCGAAGCGCCGCGACACGGATGCGCCGCGTCGCACGACTCGCCACCACCACCCACCCGGAAACCGGACGATGAAACTCACGCTCACGATCCTCGGCAGCGCGCTCTGCGCCGGACTGCTGGCCCTCGCCCCCGCGCCGCAGCCGGCGCAGGACCACGCGGCGCACGCCGCCGGCGGCGCGATCGCGCTGCACCACGGCCATGGACACCTCGTCGACGGACACAGCCTCACGCTGTCGGGCGCGCGCGCCGTGCTGCAGGGCGCGACCGACGAGGCCCGCCGCCTCGGCGTGCGCGGCAGCTACGCCGTGGTCGATGCCGGCGGACACGTGCTGCTCGTCGAGCGCCTCGACGGCACGCCGGCCGCCACGCCGCCGATCTCGATCGAGAAGGCGCGCGCCGCCGCGCTCTTCGGCAAGCCGACGAGCGTGTTCGAGACGATCATCAACGACGGACGCACCGCGATGACCACGGTGCCGGGCTTCGTGCTCCTGCAGGGCGGCGTGCCCGTCGTCGTCGACGGCGTCGTCGTCGGCGCCATCGGCGTCAGCGGCGCCAGCTCCGCGCAGCAGGACGAAGACCTCGCCAAGCTCGGCGTCGCCGCCTTCCTCGCGCTCGAGTGACGCGGACCTCCGCGCCCCCGGCCTCACCCGCATCCCCCTCCATCGAAAGGTCGATTCCCGTGAAGCACTTGCTCCTGTTCTCCCTGCTCGGCGGCCTGGCCGCCTTCGCCGCCTCGTGCAGCACCTGCAACAGCGCCGGCCACGTCCATGACGGGCAGGTCGCGTACCTGGTCAACACCGACGCCTACGGCGTCGCGCTGGCGGGGCACGACCCGGTGGCCTTCTTCACCGACGGCAAGCCCGTGCTCGGCGACGAGGACCTCACGACGCGCCACGACGGCGCGACGTATCGCTTCGCGAGCGCCGCGAACAAGGCCGCCTTCGACGCCGACCCGCGCAAGTACGCGCCGGCCTTCGGCGGCTACTGCGGCTACGCCGCCTCGATCGACCGCATCTCGCCGGTCGACGTGGACTACTTCCAGATCCTCGACGGCCGGCTCGTGCTGCAGCACAACCAGCGCGCGCTCGACGCCTGGAACGAGGACGTGCCCGGCAACCTGATGAAGGCCGACGCCAACTGGCCCGACCTCGTCGGCGAGTACGGCCGCGGCGAGAAGCAGCTCGTGAACGTCGACGACGAAGGGCTCGCGCTCGAAGGTCACGACGCCGTGGCCTACTTCACCGAGCACCGTCCGGTGAGGGGCAGCGCCGAGCACACCTCCAACTACGGCGGCGCGATCTGGCGCTTCGCGAGCAAGGAGAACCGCGTGGCATTCGAGAACGACCCGGGGCGCTACGCGCCGGCCTACGGAGGCTTCTGCGGCTACGCCGCCTCGATCAACAAGGTCTCCCCCGTCAACATCCACATCTTCCAGATCGACGAGGCCGGCCGGCTCGTGCTGCAGCACACGCCCGAGGCCTACCGGCTGTTCAACGAGGATCTGGCCGGCAACAGCGCGCGCGCCGCGAAGAACTGGCCGGGCCTCGTGGCCTGCCAGGGCCGCTGACGACGCGCCGCATCACGACGACACGACGAAAGGACTTGCCATGACCACGACCCTCCGTTCCTTCGCCCTGGCGACGGCGCTGCTGTCGGGCGCCGCCGCCGGACAGCTCGCCGCGCCGCCCGTGCCCGACGCGGTGGCCGACCTGCGCACCGAGGCCGGCGCCGCGCTGGTCTCGGCGCGCTGGCAGGCGCTGCCGGCGCGCATCGGCGAGGTGGACTTCCGGGCCGCCGGCGCCGACCGCAAGCCGAGCGGCCCGCCCAACCGCACGCACGCGCTGCATCCGCGCCTCGGCGGCGAAGGCTGGAAGGACGGCGCCTGGGAGGCGATCGCGGCCGGCGACCTCGAGACGCGCCGCGGCGACGGCCAGCTCAGTTTCGTCTGGTACCGCGTGCAGCTCACGCTGCCGGACACGCTCGGCGGCTTCGACGTGGCCGGCTCCTCGGCCGTGCTCGAGCTCGTCGTCGACGACTATGCCGAAGTGAGCGTCGACGGCGCGCTGCCGCTCGTGCTGGGCACGCGCGGCGGGCAGTCGCCGGCCGGCTGGAACGCGCCGCAGCGCGTGCTGCTGGGCCATGGCCTGCAGCCCGGCCGCAGTTTCGACATCGCGATCCTCGCGGCCAACGGTCCCTTCTCGGCCCTGCCCGAGAACTACGTCTGGTTGCGCTCGGCGACCGTCGACTTCTACGCCGCCGGCCGCCTCGATGCGGCGCAGGACGTGCCGCTGATCGTCGAGTCGGGCACCGCCGCACTCGAGGCGCTCCTCGGGGCCGAGCCGCGCGCGCAGCGCGTGGCGAGCGGCTTTCTGTTCGCGGAGGGGCCGGTCTGGCACCCCGACGGCTCGCTGCTCTTCAGCGACCCCAACGCCAACGTCATCCAGCGCTGGGTGCCGGGGCAGGGCACGTCGATCCTGCGCACCAAGAGCGGCTACGCCGGCGCCGACATCGGCCGCTATCGCCAGCCCGGCAGCAACGGCCTGGCGCTCGACGCGGAGGGCCGCCTGATCGCCTGCGAGCACGGGCGGCGGCGCGTCGTGCGCTGGGAGCGCAACGGCGACTGCACCGTGCTCGCCGAGCGCGACGTGGGGCGGCGGCTCAACAGCCCCAACGACGTCGTGATCGCGTCCGACGGCACGATCTACTTCACCGACCCGCCCTTCGGGCTGCCCGCGTTCCACGACGACACGGCGCGCGAGCTGCCCTACTGCGGCGTCTACGCGCTGAAGGACGGTGAGCTGCGACTGCTGAACGACGAGTTGCTCGGCCCGAACGGCGTGGCCCTCTCGCCCGACGAGCGCTTCCTGTACGTCACGAACTGGGACAGCGCGCGCAAGATCGTGATGCGCTGGCCGCGGCATGCCGACGGCACGCTCGGCGCGGGCGAGGTCTTCTTCGACATGGGCGAGGCGCCCTTCGAGGAGGCGCTCGACGGGCTGGAGGTCGACGCGCTCGGCAACCTGTGGGTGGCCGGGCCGGGCGGCCTGTGGGTGCTGTCGCCCGAGGGCGCACACCTCGCCACGCTCGTGCTGCCCGAACTCCCGAGCAACTTCGCCTGGGGCGACGACGGCTCGACGCTCTACATCACCGCCCGCACCGGTCTGTACCGCCTGCCCACGCTCGTGCGCGGCGCCGCCGTCCGGTCTGCGGCCCGCGGCTGAGAGCCGCTCACGGGAGCACCCCATGACCTTCGACTTCACCAACCGCCACGTCGTCGTGACCGGCGCGACCGGCGAACTCGGCCGCGTCGTCGTCGAGCGCCTGCTCGGGTCGGGCGCCGTCTGTCACCTGCCCGTGCGCGCGATCGGCAAGCTCGGCGATCTGCTCGCGCAGCACGTCGGCCGCGTGCACGTTCGCGAAGGCTTCGACCCGACCGACGAGCGTTCGGTCGCGGGCTTCTACGCCGACCTGCCCGAACTCTGGGCCTCGGTGCATTGCCTGGGAGCCTTCGGCGCGGCTCCGATCGCAGACAGCGGCATCGAGGAGTGGAACAAGCTGCTGTCGATCAACGCCGCCTCGGCCTTCCTGTGCTGCCGCCACGCGACGCTCGCGATGCGCCGCACCGGCGGCGGCGGCCGCCTCGTGAACGTCGCCGCGCGCGTCGGCTGCGAACCGCGCCTCGGGGCCGGCATGGCGGCCTACGCCGCGAGCAAGGCGGCGGTCGTCGCGCTGTCGGTCGCGCTGGCCGAGGAGCTGCGCCACGAGGGCATCCTCGTGAACGCGATCGCCCCGTCCGTCATGGACACGCCCGCCAATCGCGCCGCGCGTCCCGCCGACGACGCCTCGGGCTGGCCCACGCTCGCCGACGCGGCGCGCGCGATCTCCTTTCTGGCCTCGGCCGGCAACTGCGCCGTGCAGGGCGCCGTGCTCCCGCTGCACGGCACGAGCGGCTGAACGAGCTCGGCTTCGGATCGGACGCAATTCCGGGGCGGCGAACCGTCAACGCGGCTCGCGCGACGACAGACGCGCCAGCAGCGTTTCGAACCCGCGCTCCCAGGTCATGCGTTCGACGCCGTACTCACGCACCGATCCGGCGTCCCAGTCGAGTCGGCAGCTTGCGCCGTCCGCAGCCTCGACGAGCCGGACGACGAGGCGCGGATGCACGCGGCGCGGGCCCATGAGGCCGAAGCTCCAGGCCTCGAGCGAGTTCGCCGGAACGGTCCGTACGAGGAGGCCGACCGTCCGCGCCTCGTCGTCACCCGTGGCCGGAAGCACGGCGTCGACCCGTTCGTCGACGAGCTGCCCCGCCGCGGCGAGTCCCGACAGCAGCTCGGCGCGCAACGCGGAGAGCGGCGCAGCCAGCGTGGCCGAACGCGTCACGGCGGTGCGCGGCGGGGCCCAATCGGACCACTGCAGCGCGTAGACCAGTCCGGCGACGACGAAGGCCCCGGTCAGGGCCTGTGCCGGAAGCGCCAGCGCGCGCAACCAACCCAGTCCCCACGAGTCGTGTGGTCCGGCTCGCCAGTGCAGCGCGAGGCCGGCGGCCGCCAGCAGCAGGATGCCGGTCAGCGCGAGGGCCAGACTCGACGCAGACTCCAAGGGAACGCTCCACGAATCGCCCGACAGGGATTCGATCGTCACGCCCGCGAGCCGGTCGTCGAGCTCAGCGCCGCCGAACGCCTCCTCGAACGAGGTCTCGAGGGCCTCGGAATCGGCGAGACGTCCCGGCGGCACGTAGTGCGAGACACCCTGCTCCCACCATTGATGCACGGCGATGCCGAGCATGGTCAGCCCGACGCCGAGCGCCGGCACGGCTGCCCAGCGCCGCGCGATCGATGCCAAGGGGATCGCGCTCTTGCCGGCGGTCGCGCGCGCCAGTGATCGCCAGCCGTCGGCCAGCAGAACGGCACCCACCAGGACGGCCAGCCCCAGCATCGCACCCGGCGCACCATGGGCCGCCAGCTCGCCCCAGGTCACCCAGCCGACCGCCACGAGCAGCGTGCCCCCGTCCACGAGCATGCGGCGACGCCAGGCCGACGCAAACCATCCGACGGGGCGCGCGGCCCGGCCCGTGTCCGCGCCGACATCGAGGCGCGGCGCGCCTTCGGCGGCCGGCGGCGCTGTCCCCGCCGGAGTGCCGCGCACGATCTCGACGTCGGTGCCGACCTCGGCGGCGTGCTGGTAGCGGCGTTCGGGCGCCTGCTCGAGCGCGCGCAGCACGATCTCGTCGAGGCGCACGTCGACGGCCACGCGCCGCGACGGCGCCTCGAAGCGGCCGAGCGGCAACTGGCCGGTGAGCATCTCGTAGAACACGACACCCAGACTGTAGATGTCGGCGCGATGGTCGACGTCGCGCGCGCCCTGCAACTGCTCGGGCGCCATGTAGTGCAGCGTGCCCATGACCTGCGCCGGGCCGGTGAGCGCGAGGTCGGGGACGTCGCCGAGCAGCTTGGCCAGGCCGAAGTCGGCGATCTTGACCTGGCCCGTCGTGTCGACGAGCACGTTATCGGGTTTGATGTCGCGGTGCACGACGCCCTCGTCGTGCGCGTACTGCAGCGCCTCGCAGATCTGCGGCACGAGCGCCAGCGCGCGCGGCGGCGACAGCCCGCCCGTCTCCATGAGCTGCCGCAGGTTGGCGCCGTCGACGTACTCCATGATCAGCCAGCACAGCCCGTCGGTCTCGCCGAAGTCGTAGACACCGACGATGTGAGGGTGGCGCAGGCGGGCCATGAGGCGCGCCTCGCGCAGGAAGCGCTCGGCGAAGTCTTCGCGGTCGGAGGTCTCGGGCGGCAGGACCTTGAGCGCCACGAAGCGATCGAGGCGCGGCTGCCGCGCCTTGTAGACCAGGCCCATGCCTCCGCGCCCGAGCAGTTCGAGCACCTGCAGTTGCGGGAAGCGCGCACCGATCTCCTCGGGGCTCGGCGTCGACGCGGCGCGCGCACGCGACTTCCCGCCGTCACCCGTGGTGGCGCCCGCAGTGGCACGCACCTCCGAAACATGCGCCGGATCGCGGCTCGGCAGGTGCAGCCCGAGCCCCAGCAGGCAGCGCGGACATTCGGCTCCGGCGGCCCTCAGCGGGGCGCCGCAGCGTGCGCAGTTCGGGTCGCCGGCCATGTGCTCGTCTCCGCGGGGTGGCGGCGCCCGCCGTCGGGGCGCCCATCCTCTCCTGAAGCGGTGGCCGGCAGAGGTTACAGCACCGCGTCGCGCGGATCGCCGAGCGCCGCCCGCAGCGCCGCGAGTTCCTCGTCGATGGCAGCCGGGTCCTCGAGAGTGCCGGCCACCTCCTCGCGCAGCAGTTCGCCGAGGCGGCGGCGCATGCGATGCACGGCGACCTTGACGGCGCCCTCGCTGCGCGCGAGGCGCCGCGCGATCTCGGCGTAGGGCTGACGGCCGTCCTCGCCGCCGAGGCAGGGCGCAAGCGCGTCATGGACGTCCGACTTGCCGGCGCGACGGTGCTCGTCGGCGAGGCGCGTGCGCGCGCGCTCGATCACCGCCAGCGCCCACGCGCGCAGGAAGGCGCGTTCAGGAGTCTCGTGGTGGAGCGGCTCGAGCGCGAGGCGGCTCTCGGCGCCGAGCGCGTCGAGTTCGAGCGGGCGCCGGCCGCCGCCGCGCTTGGCCGCGCGCTCGCGATCGCGCTCGTTGGCGACGTGGTTTCGCAGCGCGACGAGCAGCCACGCGCGGAAGCGCCCCTTGCCGGCCTCGACCGCCGAGAGATCGCCGCGCTCGATGAGCGCCGCGAGAAAGCCCTGCACGAGGTCGGCCGCCTCGTCCGCGTCGCGGCCCTGCCGTCGCAGCCAGACGTAGAGCGGCTCCCAGTAGGCCGCGCACAACTCCGACAGCGCCGCGCGCGCCGGTTCGCCGCCCGCGCCGCCGGCCTGCGCCAGCAGGCTCCAGCGCGTCGTATGGAAGCTCCGCGTCATGACGCTCCGGGCCACGGGAGGGCGGTGGCCGCGATCCTCACCGCGGTGCTCCGGTGCCGCAAGTCCGGGTCTCCCTTCGCCCGCGCACATCCCGGGTACAGTGTTCCCCGCGCGGCGCGCGCTCCGGGTCGGCGCGCCGGGCCTTCGATCACCGATCCGGTTGGAGTCCCCCATGAAGCTCGCCCTGCTGCTGCCCGCGGCGCTGGCGTTGCCGCTGCTGGCCTGCGCCAGCCACGGCGACGGCGGCGACGCCGGCCCCCAGGAGCAGACGGCGCCCGCGGAGAAGGGGGCGGCTGCGGCCTCCCCCATGGACGAGATGATGGCCAGGCTCGAGGCGTCGCTGCTGGCAGTCGGCAGCGAGGCTCCGAACGTCGTCGTCACGACCATGAACGACGAGAGCGTCCGCCTCGACTCGTTCCGCGGCAAGACCGTGCTGCTCAACTTCTGGTTCTATCACTGAGGCGGTTGCCGAGAAGAGATGCCGCATCTCTCGGACCTCTGGTCAGAGGTCTCCAGCAAGCGGAAGGACGTGGTCGTCCTGGCGGTCAACGTGAACGACCCCAAGGAACGGATCGCGGAGTGGTGGGCCGAGGAGGGTTTCGCCCACCAGGCGGTGCGCCAGCAGGGCTCGGAAGTCAGCGAAGCCTTCGGCGTGCAGGCCTACCCGACCAACTACGTGGTCGGCCCGGACGGCAAGGTGCTGTTCCGCGGCGTGGGCTACGACGAGGCGGCGCTGAAGGCCGCGCTGGCCTCGACCGCGAAGTAGGACGCCGCGCAAGCACGCGCGTCCCTCGTCGACGCCCCGTTCGTCGCGCACGGCGCGGCGGGCGGGGCGTCGAGGCTCCGCGCGCCGTGCGGATCGTCGACCGCCGCCGCGGCCACGCCGCTCAGCGCGCGCCGCGCGCCAGTTCGGCCTCGGCGGCGATGTGCCCGAAGGCCGGCCACATCGCGCCCGCCTCGATCTCGCGCTTGAGGCGTTCGGCACCGGCGCGGTCGCCGCGCAGTTCGCGCAGCACCGCCACGCCGTAGCCGATCGTCGCGAACTCCAGCGCCTGCTCGCCGTCCGGCGTCAGGCCCGCCAGGGCCTCGGCCTCGGTGAGCTCGCCCTTCGCGACGAGCAGCACCTTGCGGTAGCTGTCGTTCTCGACGAGCGGCATCCCGGCCGAGATCGGGTGCAGCAGGCGTTCGGCCTCGGCGTCGCGCCCGAGTCGGCGCAGCGCGAGGTAGCGCCAGTAGCTGCCCGAGACGAGGCTGTCGGCGTTGTGCACCAGCTGCAGGTCGGCGGCTGCGCACTCGGCGGCCCGCTCGACGTCTCCGAGCAGCCAGTGCGCCAGGCCGAGGTGGTACCAGACGTTCTGCTGCAGCGTACTGACGCCCAGCGCGCGCGCCGGATCGCCGTCGGGCTCGACGACGTCCTCCTGGCCGCGCAGCAGCTCCTCGGCGCGCGACAGGTCGGCGACCGCGCGGCGGAACTCGCGCACCGAGATGTATCGATGGCCGCGGTGGCGCAGCAGCGCCGGGTGCTCGGGGTGCCGCGCGAGGCCCTGCGTGTAGACCTCGATCGCCGCGCGGAACTCGCCCATGTAGGCCAGCCGGCGCCCGAGCCAGACCCACGCGTCGGGGTCTTCGGGACGCTCGGCCACGCGCGCGCGCGCCGCGTCGACGCGCTCCTGCAGCACGGCCGCCGCCTCGGGCTGCAGCGGCCGCGCGACGAGCGGGCGTCCGGTGAGCGACAGGCACTGCACGCCCTCGGGCAGCTCGGCCAGCCCCGATCCGGGCGCCGCGCAGGCGGCGAGCGAGAGCAGCGTGATGCACGAGAGGCGCGAGAGCATCGATCCCTCCGGGGAGTCAGAGCCCGTCGATGATGCCGCGCAGGCGGGCGACGGCGGCGGGCGGGCGCTTGTCGGGCGACGTGATCACCGCGAACTCGGCGGCCTTGACGATCGCCTCGTCGGGCGGCGTGGCGGCGAGCTTCGGCAGCGCGCGGCGCAGCAGCTCCTTGGCGTTGCCGGCGTTGGCCGTCAGGTTGGCGATGACCATGCGGATGTCGACCTCGTCATGCGCCTCGTGCCAGCAGTCGTAGTCGGTGACCATGCAGACCAGCGCGTACTCCATGCCCGCCTCGCGCGCGAGCTTGGACTCGGGCAGCGCCGACATGTTGATCAGGTGCGCGCCCCAGCTGCGGTACAGCTCGCTCTCGGCGCGCGTGCTGAACAGCGGGCCCTCCATGCAGACCAGCGTGCCGCCGCGGTGGTTGGTGACGTCCATGCCGTCGAGACAGCCCGAGAGCACTTCGCCGAGCCGGTTGGCGAAGGGGTCGGCGAAGGTGACGTGTCCGACGAGGCCCTCGCCGAAGAAGGTGTCGGGCCGGTGCCGCGTGCGGTCGATGAGCTGGTCGGGCACGACGAAGTCGCGCGGCGCGTACTGCTCGCACAGGCTGCCCACCGCGCTGAAGGACAGGATGCGCCGCGCGCCCAGGGCCTTGAGCGCCGCGATGTTCGCGCGACTCGGCACCTCGGTCGGCAGCAGCCGGTGCCCCTTGCCGTGCCGCGGCAGGAAGGCCAGCCGCACGCCGTTCAGCGTGGCCAGCGTGATCTCGTCGCTCGGCTTGCCGAAGGGCGTGTCGGGGAAGACGCTCTGCACGTCCGACAACCCGTCGATCTCGTACAGGCCGCTGCCGCCGATGACGGCGATGATCGGTGCCTTGCTCATGGGGCCGGATCATGACGGCGCGCGGCGCAACCCGCAACCCGCGGGAGCGCTCAGCGCCGCGGCGCCGCGCAGAGCTTGCCGAGCAGCGCCGGCCGGCGCGCGCCGGTGACCGACGGCACGTTGCAGGGCCGGCCGGCCAGCGTGGCGTCGCCGAGCAGCGCGAAGGCCACGGCCTCCTTCGCGAGCACGGGGATGCCGAGCGCCTCGTCGCTGCGCGCGATCGCGATCGGGGACAGACGCCGCGCGAGGCCGGCCATGAGCGCGCCGTTGAGGGCGCCGCCGCCCGAGACGACGAGTTCGTCGGGCCGCTCGCGCACGTGGTGCTCGAGCGCGTGCGCGATGCAGGCGACGGTGAACCCCGCGAGCGTCGCGACCAGGTCGGGCAGCGAGAGGCGCGACAGCTCGTCCCGGCGCGCGTGCAGCCACGCGGCGCCGTAACGCTCGCGTCCGGTGCTGCGCGGCGGGCGCTGCGCGAGGAACGCGTCGGACGCGACGAGGCGCGCGACGAGCGCCTCGTCGGCGCGCCCCGACAGGCCCAGCGCGCCGTCGCGGTCGAAGCGCGTGCCGCCCCCCGTGGCGCGCGCCAGCGCCGCGTCGATCAGCATGTTGCCGGGCCCCGTGTCGAAGGCGACCGGGTCGCCCTCGGGCGGCACGAGGGTGATGTTCGCGATGCCGCCGAGATTGAGCGCGCCGCGCACGCGGCCGGCGGCGCGCAGCAGCAGCGCGTCGGCGAAGGGCACGAGCGGCGCGCCGTGCCCCCCGGCGGCGCGATCGGCCGCGCGCAGGTCGCACAGCACCGCGCAGCCGCTGACCTGCGCGATGACGTCGCCGTCGCCCAGGGCGAGCGTCGCTCCCGGATCGCCTTCGGCCGGCGGCAGGTGCGCGATCGTGTGGCCGGCGCAGACCACCGCCGCCACGCTGGCGCACTCCCAGCGGGCGGCGGCGCGCGCGCGCTCGGCGGCCGCGCCGAAGCGCTGTCCGAGCTGCACGTGCAGGCGCGCCAGCCCCTCGGCACGCAGCTCGGCGGCGCCCAGCAGCCGCTCGCGGAACTCCGGCTCGTAGTCGTCGTGCACGTGCGCGACGACGGTCAGCTCACGCTCGCCGGCCACCTGCAGCGCGACGGCGTCGATGCCGTCGCACGACGTGCCGGACATCAGGCCGACGAGGCGGCGCGGCCCCCGCGTCGTGCTCAGTTCTTGGGCAGGCGCAGCGTGGTGCCGACGTACAGGCGGCTGGGATCGGAGATCCGCTCGCGGTTGAGCTCGTAGATCTCGTTCCAGCGCTTGGTGCTGCCGAGCTGCTTGCGCGCGATGTCGGAGAGCGTGTCGCCGTCCTTCACCGTGTAGAGCTTGCCGTCGAGCACCTTGACCTGCTCGGCCGCGGGCAGGCGGCTGGCATCCGCGCCGCCGCTCTTGCCGGGGATCACGAGCTTGGTGCCGATCTTGAGGCGATCGGCGTCGACGCTCGGGTTGGCGGCGAGGATGCGGTCGATGCTCTGCTGGATGTCGCTGTTGCCGTACTCCTTGACCGCGATGCGCCAGAGCGAGTCGCCCTCGGCCACCGTGTAGCTCTTCGGTCCGGCCGGCGCGGCGGGCTTGACCGCCTCGGGCGTCGCCGGAGCGCCGCCCGCCGCCGGGCCCGCGCCGACGCCGGGCAGCAGGGGCGTCCACGGCACCTGCGCGCCGGCCGCGGGGGCCGCGCCGTGCTCGACGCCGTTCTTGAGCGCGACGGCGCCGACATCGCCGACGAGACCGGCCGCGGGCGCGGCGCCCGGCCGCGCGCGGGGCGCGGCCCGCGGGGGGCCGGCCGCGGGCGGC
>CAZBBB010000064.1:0-17888 GCA_964490005.1 uncultured Phycisphaerales bacterium
GCTCCCGACCCGCCGCTCACGCGGCGAGGTAGTCGGCCCGAGCCTCGGGGCACTCCCTCGCGTGCCGCCCTGAGCGCGTCCCTGCCGCACCCGCCCCGCCCTCGCGCAATCCCGGATATCCTCGCGCCCCGCGAGGCCCCATGGACGGACTCACACGACCCGCCGTCGCCGCCGCGGCCCCGCTGACGCGCTGGGCCGGGCGCGGCGTCAGCGTCATCATCCCGGCGCTCGAGGAGTGCGCGCGTCTGCAACGGGCCATCGCGTCGGTGCGCGCGACGGCCGACCTGCCCTACCAGCTCGTCGTGTCCCGCGCGCGGCAGTGCGTGGCGAAGAACCGCAACGCGGGCCTGTCGCGCGCGACGCAGGACCTCGTCGCCTTCCTCGACGACGACGTCGTGCTCGCGCCCGGCTGGATGTCGCGCCTGGCGTCGGCGCTCGAGCAGCACGCCGACATCGGCGCGGCCTCCGCGCACCTCGTCTTCCCCGACGGTTCGCCGCAGAGCCGCCGGCCCGCGCTCGCGCCGGGCGAACTGTGGGAGGTCACGATTCCCGGCACCTGCTTCATGTACTCGCGGGCGCGCGTCGGCGACACGCGCTTCGACGAGCGTTACGTCGGCAGCCAGTGGGAGGACACCGACTGGATGTGGCGCGTGCAGCGGCGCGGGCTGCGGACGGTCGTCGTCGGCGGCGTGACCGTGGTGCACGACCACGACCTGCGCGAGAACCAGTGGCTCGCGGAGAACCGGGCGCACTTCGAGCAAGTCTGGGGGAGGCTGCCGGGGGACGCCGAGGCGCACGCCATCTCGCGCGAAGGTTGGGCCGCCTGGCAGGCGCCGGCCGACGTGCGCGACGCGACGCTGATCACGGTCGACGTCGAGCCCGACTGGGGCGCCTCGACCCGAGGCGGCGACGGCGTGTCGATCGAGGCGCTCGACCGCGCCCTGCCGCTGCTGCTCGAACGGCTGGCGCGCGTCGGCGCGAGGGCGACCTTCTTCGTCGTGGGCGAGCTGGCCGAGGAGTTCACGCGGCGCTTCGACGCCGGGGCCGGCCACGAGGTCGGCGCGCACGGCCTGACGCACCGCCGGCTGCCGCAGCTCCCGCAGGACGAGCTCGACCGCGAACTGCTCGAGGCGCGCGCGCGGCTCGTCGGCGCGGGGTTCGACGTGCAGGGCTTCCGCGCGCCCTTCCTGTCGGTGACGCTCGACATGGCGCGGCGCCTGGCGCGCGCCGGCTACCGCTACGACGCCTCGGCCGGAGCGCTCGGGCCCTCGCGCCACAACCGACGGCGCGCGTCGCGCGGGCCCTTCGCACCCGGCGACGTCGCGCGCCCGCCGACCGACACGCTGCGCGTGCCTTTCGTGCCCTGCAACCTGACCTGGCTGCGCCTGCTCGATCCGCTCGGCCTGCCGCTGCTGCCGCGCCGGCCGCGGCACTTCTCGCTGCACCTGCACGAACTGCTGCCGGCGACGCGCGGCCTGTCGAGCCTGCCCCCGCGCTGGGCGGCGCTGCACGCGCGCGGCTGCGGCCCGCGCGCGCTGCACCTGCTCGACCGCGTGCTCGCGCGCGGCCGGCGCTATCTCACCTGCGCCGAGGCCGTGCGCGCGACGAGAACCGTGCTCGAGGCGCGGCCCGCGCGCGCGCCGGAGCCGGTCGCGTGAGCGACGAGCGCCACGTCATCGTCGGCGCCGGGCCCGCCGGCCTCACGGCGGCGTTCACGCTCGCGCAGCTCGGCCGGCGCGTGCTGGTGCTCGAGGCCGAGCGCGAGCACGTCGGCGGCCTGGCGCGCACGCACCGCTTCGACGAGCTGCGCTACGACGTCGGCCCGCACCGCTTCTACACCAAGAGCCGCGCGGTGCAGGATCTCTGGGCCGCGATGCTGCCCGGCCAGTTCGTGACGGTCGAGCGCCTCACGCGCATCCGCTACGAGGGGCGCTTCTATCCCTACCCGCTGCGCATCGGCGAAACCCTGCGCAACTTCGGCCTGCTGCGCGCCGCGCTCGCGGGCGGCAGTTTCATCGGCGCGCGCCTGTCGCCGCGCCGCCCCGAAGTCTCCTTCGAGGACTGGGCCGTCAACCGCTTCGGCGAGCGGCTCTATCGCGCCTTCTTCAAGACCTACACCGAGAAGGTCTGGGGCGTGGAGTGCTCGCAGATCCACAAGGACTGGGCCGCGCAGCGCATCCGCGGGCTCTCGCTGGCCGAGATCGTGCGCAACGCGCTGCCGGGGCGGAAGCGCGAGGTGAAGTCGCTCATCGAGCGCTTCGACTACCCGCGACTCGGCGCCGGGCAGATGTGGGAGGCGGCGCGCGACGCGGTGCTGGCGCGCGAAGGCGAGCTGCGCCTGGGGGCGCGCGTCGTCGGGCTGCGGCATGCGGGCGGTCGCCTCGTCGAGGCCGTCACCGAGGACGGCGCGCGCCACGCGGGGGCGCACTTCCATCTCACGCTCACGCTCAAGGACTTCGTCGAGGCGCTCGACCCGCCGCCGCCCGACGCGATCCTCGCGGCGGGCCGCGCGCTGCGCCACCGCGACTTCATGGTCGTCGCGCTCGTCGTCCCGAAGGCCGGCCTGTTCCCCGACCAGTGGATCTACGTGCACGACCCCTCGGTCGCCGTCGCGCGCATCACGAACTACGCCAACTGGAGCCCGCAGCTCGCGCCCGGCGCGCGCACGATGCTCGGAATGGAGTACTTCTGCGCGGCGGGCCGGCCGCCGTGGAGCCTGCCCGACGCCGAGCTGCTCGCGCTGGCCAGCCGCGAGCTGCACGCGATCGGCCTCTCGCCCGACCCCGCGCCGCGCGCCGGCGCCGTGCACCGCCTGCTCGACGCCTATCCCGTCTACGACGGCGAGTACGCGCGCCACCGCGAGACGCTCAAGGCGTACATCGCCGCGACGTTCCGCAATGCCTGGCCGGCCGGCCGCAAGGGCCTGCACAACTACAACAGCCAGGACCACGCGATGATGAGCGCGGTCATCAACGTGCGCAACGCGACCGAGGGCACCGCGCTCGACCCCTGGAGCGTGAACACCGAGCAGGAGTACGCCGAAGAGGGCGAGGCGCGCCCCGAGATCGAGGAGCGCCTCGTGCCGCGCGGGCTTTCGTGAGCGTCGACGCCGAAGGGTCGAGCGTCCTGGTGCTGGCCGTGATCCGGGAGGATGGCCGCTGGGTCGTCGATCTGCCCCGAATTGCCGTGCCCGAGACCATCTGCCATAGCTCGCGATGAAGCCTTCGGTGCGACGGCCCCCGGAGGCTTGACGGTTGGCGGAACTGGAGTAGCGTGGAGCCCGCTCGGATGTTGACCGCGGGCGGGGCGGCCCACGGACGCGGCGGGTTGACATCGGGGAAACGTACATGCGTGATGACGGTGGGGTGAACATGACTCGTCCAGGCCGCAGGCGCGAGGCGTATGTCGCGGGGCTCGGTTTGGTTGCGGCGCTGAGCCTGGGCGGGGTCGATGCGGCAGCGCAGGTCGCCCATCAGGTCGTGATCTACGGACAAAAGTCGAACCCGCACAAGGAACTGGTCTTGCGCTACGACCGACGACTGCAGTTCCTCGGCGAAACCAACGTGACCCCATTTGGAGGGTCGCTGAACAAGGGGAACGAGATCGCGGTGGATTCGGGAAGCAACCTATGGATCTCGTTCGACGCGTTGAGCACCAAACAAGTCCTGCACCTCGACTCGGAAGGTCAGGTCGTGGGCAGCATTCCGCTCGGACACAACCCGGTGAACGTCGTCGTCGACGGCACCGGATCGGCCTACGCGCTGACGCGCATTCCGCTGCTGCCGCCGGGGCCCTTGTACAAAGCGGACACGACGTCGCACTCGGTGCTGTGGTCCTCGATGGCGGCGCCCTCGGTCTACACCTGGTACCCGCAGAGTCTGCTCGTGACTTCGGCGGGCCAGGTCTGGGTCGGCGACACGACCGACCTGTTCTTTCCGAAGCACGTGCCGTACATCACGCGCATCAATCCCGCGGACGGCAGCATCCTCAAGCGCCTGCAGCTCCCGGCGCCCGCCTTGCCTGGCGGCGACTCCGGCATGCCCAAGTTCATTGCTGCCGGTGACGGAACGATGTGGGCGCACATTTCGGGTGGGGGGGGGCGCTACCTGGTGAAGACCGACGGCCTGAATGTGCTGGCGAACTTCTCGATGAACGGCGGCGTCAATGACGGCAACTATCACATGGCGGTCGATGCCCACGACCGCGTCTACGTCATCGCCTTCACGCCGAGCGGTCACGGTGATGCCTTGCTGCGATACGACCCGCTCACTCCGACGACCCCCACGCTTCTCCCTGTCGGCAAGGCGATCGCCGGCTTCGCGTTGGGTGCGAGCGGTGACGATGCGTTTCTCATTGCGGCGAAGATCGCCGTTCCCGTCGTCAGGCGTCTCGTACGCCTCAACCTGCGCAGTGGCCTCACCTCGAGCATTCCGATCCAGGACGCATTCAATTCGACCGAAGTGCCCTACGGCGACCCGACGGGCTTCATCCTCGCCAACGTCATCGACCAGAACGGCGACAACGACGGAGACGGCTACCCCAATCGCGTCGAGACCCTGGCCACGAGCAACCCCTTCGACGCGAGCAGCCGCCCCAACGGGCCCAAGGTCACGATCAGCTTCGCGCCGAACAACGCGATCATCCTGACCTACTTCGACCCCGACGGCCTGCTGCACCCGACCGGCGGCCTCGACCTCTCCACGCTCTCGCTCGTCGCGGGCAACTACGGCGAGGTCTTTCCCTTCCTGATGTCCTTCCTCACGTTCGTCGACGTGCAGCCCGATGGCCAGACGGCCAGCGCCGTGTTCGGCGGGCTGCCCCTGCCCGACGACTTCAAGCTGCAGCTGCAGGCCACCGTCGCCGACCTGAGCGGCGCCACCGGCTGGGACTGGCAGGTCACGCCGCCCGGCGATCTGTAGGCCGCGCACCTCGCGGGCAGATTGCCGCGGCACGCGGAGAAGACGAGCCGCCGCTCGCCGCGCGAGGCGCGCCCCGAGATCGAGGAGCGCCTCGTGCCGCGCGGGCTTTCGTAGACTCGGCGCCGATGTCCCGTGAATCCCGCCGCTGAAGCAGCATCGGCAGCCGAACCGCAGCGATGTGCCAGCGGGGACTGAGAAACCATGCGACGACGCCATGATCGTGCGGGCACGTCACGACGCAGGAGCCTGCGGCATCGGTCTCACGCCGCGGTGCCCATGACCGCGAGTCTTCTTGGCGTCGGAGCGCTGATCACCGTGGCGATTGTGGCCCTCGTGTGTTCGACGGAGAGTCGTTCACGTGGTAGCGATGTGCATTCCATCGACGACGATCCGGCGTCGGTGACCGCGCCCGCGACACCGCAGTCCGACTCGCCGAGACCGACGTGGGTGGCACCTGCCGCCGCGGTGCGGATCTCCGACGACACGACGCTCCGCGGCGAGCCGCTGAGGCGAGAGCTCGGGGAGTATCGTCTCGTTCGACGCTGGATGCAGGCGGCGTTGGCTTCACCAAGGCGTGAGGCCGCGCTCGAGGAGTTGTTCTCTCGGCGGATGCAGCGTGGTATCGAGACCTTCGGTCAGCGTGCGTACTGGAATGACGCGCGCACCTTGCTCGAGCGCGGCGCCGCACAGGGCCTGCGCATCGAGGAGCCGGGGTTCTCCATCTGCAAGGACGCGGCCGGGCGACGCTGCGTGAGCATCGACGCCGAAGGGTCGAGCGTCCTGGTGCTGGCCGTGATCCGGGAGGATGGCCGCTGGGTCGTCGATCTGCCCCGAATTGCCGTGCCCGAGACCATCTGCCATAGCTCGCGATGAAGCCTTCGGTGCGACGGCCCCCGGAGGCTTGACGGTTGGCGGAACTGGAGTAGCGTGGAGCCCGCTCGGATGTTGACCGCGGGCGGGGCGGCCCACGGACGCGGCGGGTTCACTTCGGGGGAATGCACATGCGTGATGGCGCGCGAGTGAGAGTGGTCGGGGTGGCGGTCTGCATTGCGTTCGTGGTCGGGGGGGCGCTCCGCGCGCAGACCGAATCCATGCCAGTGGTGGACACGGCCCCTGACCCCCTGACGGCGGTCACCCCCAAGCGCGAGGCGTACTTCGGGTGGACGGGAGCCGGCGGCAAGCTCGAGGGCGTTCTTGATGAGAATGACGACCTCGTCATCGGTGCGATCCAGGAAGACGAAGCGCAGGGCGGGCCGTACGAGTCGGGTGCGCTCTACGTCTTCTTGAACGACCTGCTTGTGCGCCCTTCGTTGCCGGCCAAACAGCGCCTCGTGGGCTCGACCATTCACTCCGGCATGCAGCTCGGCCGGCTCGACATCAAGATCGGCAACGTCCGCGGGACGGACGAGTTCGATGTGCCCTTGGACAACTGCATCTTCGCCGGCTGCTCCGATCGCACGGCGGAATATCCCGAGCCGCTGAACGAGTCCGTGGTGCTTGGTGGCGCCGTGGAAATCTACGACTTCAATCACGCGAGCTTTGATGGCGTTCCGTCCACCTTGTTCGCGCCGCCGGTCGAAGATGTCGTCCCGGAGGAGGTCGGCAACTTCGGCAACGGCCTTGCGCTCGGCGACGTGACGCGCGACGGCATCGACGACTTGATCGTCGGCGCGTTCAAGACCGAGGTCGATGGCAAGGGCATCGGGCGGATCTACGTGTTCCAAGGGCACGAGGACTTCGTGGCTGCTCCGGGCCAGCAGCCCTTCCCGCACCCGGCCTGGGACCACTGGATCGGCCTCAACGCACCGGAGCCCGAGGAAGGCGACAGTTGGGGAACCGGATTCGGCCACTCCGTCGCCGCGGTGAACCTTGACTCGGACGAGGCGGTGGAGGTCGTCGTCGGCCGCCCCGATCGAGATCGCTCGAACTCGGGCGATGCTCCGGCGGGAGGCACCGCGTACGTCCTTCGCGGGACGTACCTGCATGACCTGTTCGGCGGCTACCCGCCGCCGACGGCAGGCACGCTCAATCGCGTCAACGACCCGCCCGAGCCCGACGATGTCGACTCGCAAAGCCCCGAGTATCAGGTGCTGCTGAACCCCTTCGGCGCCGTCCAGACCCCGTCCATGTCGAACGACGCCTTTGGCTGGATCGTCGGCGAGGTCGGCGATCTGGGCTCTCCCGGCGGCGGCGCGCTGGATGGCTTCCCCGACATCGCCATCCATGCCGAGGGTACCGACTTCATCGGTACCGGATCGGCGTCCACGCCGGAGGCGGAGAACGTCGGCGGCCTGTGGATCTTCTTCGGCCATGACCCCGAAGAGGAAGAACCGGATCTCGTCGATCCCGCCGGCGTCCTGCTGCAAGTGCCGTCGAACATCGACGACCTCGACCCGTACACGCACGGCGGTCGCGTCGGGCGCTCCTTCGCGGCGATCGACTTGTACAACCCGGACGACGAGGAGGTACAGCGCGGGCTGCTGATCGGCCACCCGAACGCCGACTGGGACAGCGTGTCGGAAGCAGGTCGGGTTTACCTCCTGCGGCCGCCCTTCTGTCCGACGACCGCATGCACCAATCCGCTCGTGCCGGCCCAGAGCCCCAATGCGTGGGGAGTCGAACCGCTGCTGCAGGATGGCGGTCCGGTCGCCGATGCGATGTTCGGCTCGTGGATCGTGGTGCTGGATTACCGCGGATTCGACCCGGAGACGGAGGGTCAGCAGTTCGTGGTCACGATCAGGCAGGCGACCGACGACGGCAAGACCAGGGCGGGCAAGGCCGTGCCCTACATCCCCGATCTGCCGTAGGGAGGCACACATGAACGATTCATGCCGCAGGCGCGAGGCGTATGTCGCGGGGCTCGGCTTGGCGGCGGCGCTGAGCCTGGGCGGGGTCGATGCGGTGGCGCAGGTCGCCCATCAGGTCGTGATCTACGGACAAGAGTCGAACCCGCACAAGGAACTGGTCTTGCGCTACGACCGCAAGCTGCAGTTCTTGGGCGCCACGGATGTCGAGCCGTACGGCGGCAGTGTTGCGAAGGTGACGCCGATCGCCGTCGACGCCCAGGGCTCGTACTGGATCGCGTTCAACCCGCTGCAGACCAAGCAACTGCTCCATCTCGATTCTGGCGGAGAGGTCGTGGGCAGCATTCCGCTCGGCCACAACCCCGTCAACGTCGTCGTCGACGGCAGCGAATCGGCCTACGCGCTGACCCGCATTTCGCTGCTGCCGCCGGGGCCCCTGTACAAGGCGGACACGACGACGCACTCGGTGCTGTGGTCCTCGATGGCAGCGCCTTCTGTCTACACCTGGTACCCGCAAAGTCTGCTCGTGACTTCGGCGGGCCAGGTCTGGGTCGGCGACACGACCGACCTGTTCTTTCCGAAGCACGTGCCGTACATCACGCGCATCAATCCCGCGGACGGCAGCATCCTCAAGCGCCTGCAGCTCCCGGCGCCCCCGTCCAGCGGCGACTCCGGCATGCCCAAGCTGATTGCCGCCGGTGACGGAACGATGTGGGCGCAAACATGGGGCGGCGGCAATTTCAGCCTCGTCAAGACCGACGGACTGAACGTCCTGGCGGACTTTCCGATCAACGGCGGCGTCAATGACGGCAACTATCACATGGCGGTCGATGCCCACGACCGCGTCTATGTCATCGCCTTCACGCCGGGTGGTCACGGAGAGGCCTTGCTGCGTTACGACCCGCTCGATCCGGAGAACCCGGTGCTCTTCTTCGTCGACAAGTCGATCGCCGGCTTTGCATTGGGTGCGAGTGGCGACGAGGCCTTCATCGTGGCCGCTCCGCTTCAGATCCCCATCGTGAAGCACTTGGTGCGGCTCAACCTGCGCAGTGGCGTCATGTCGAGCATTCCACTGCAGCCGACGTACAAGTCACCCGAAGTGCCCTACGGCGACCCGACGGGCTTCATCCTCGCCAACGTCATCGACCAGAACGGCGACAACGACGGAGACGGCTACCCCAATCGCGTCGAGACCCTGGCCACGAGCAACCCCTTCGACGCGAGCAGCCGCCCCAACGGGCCCAAGGTCACGATCAGCTTCGCGCCGAACAACGCGATCATCCTGACCTACTTCGACCCCGACGGCCTGCTGCACCCGACCGGCGGCCTCGACCTCTCCACGCTCTCGCTCGTCGCGGGCAACTACGGCGAGGTCTTTCCCTTCCTGATGTCCTTCCTCACGTTCGTCGACGTGCAGCCCGACGGCCTGACGGCCAGCGCCGTGTTCGGCGGGCTGCCCTTGCCCGACGACTTCAAGCTGCAACTCGAGGCCACCGTCGCCGACCTGAGCGGAGCCAACGGCTGGGACTGGCAGGTCACGCCGCCCGGCGATCTGTAGGCCGCGCGCCTCGCGGGCAGATTGCCGCGGCACGCGGAGAAGACGAGCCGCCGCTCGCAGCGCGAGGCGCGCCCCGAGATCGAGGAGCGCCTCGTGCCGCGCGGGCTTTCGTAGACTCGGCGGCCTCGCGCCGCGCCCGGAGACCTCGCCATGCCCGCCACCGTCGTCGACCGTCTCGACACGCTCAACCGCGACTACGAGGCCCTGCACACGGCCAAGGAGGACGCCTTCTGGGCGGCCTACATGGGCCTCGCGCAGGATGCCGCGACGGGCCGCGCCGCCTACGACTCGGCCGAGATCCGCCTCAAGCGCTTCCTTCAGGACCCGGCGCGACTCGACGCGGTGCGCGCCGAGCGCGCCCGCGCCGAGGCCGAAGGCGCCGCCGAGGAGGACCGCCTCGCGCTCGCCGGCTGGGAGGCGACCTTCGCTGCGCAGGTGATCCCCGACGCCAAGGCGCGCGCGCTCTTCGAGCGGCTGGTCGAGGCCGAAGGGGCGCTCGCGCAGGCGCGCGGCGCGATGGAGCTCGGTTTCCGCGACGCGCAGGGCCGCCTGCAGCGCGCCAGCTCGGTCAAGCTCGGCGCGATGGTCTCGACCGACACCGACGAGGCGCGCCGCCGCGCCGCGTGGGAGGGTCTGTCGAGCATCGAGGGGCACGTGCTCGACCACGGCTTTCTCGAGATCGTCAAGCTGCGCAACCGCCTCGGGCGCATGCTCGGCGGCGAGGACTTCTACGACTGGACCGTGCGGCGCACCGAAGGCGTGAGCAAGCGGCAGATCTTCGCCTGGCTCGATGAACTCGAAGTCGCGACGCGCGCTGCCGGCCGCCGCGCGGTCGACGAGCTCGCGCGGAAGCACGGCGCGCCGCCGACGCCCTGGAACCTCCGCTTCTGGTCGACCGGCGACGTCAGCCGCGAGCAGGACCCGTACTTCGGCTTCGGCCCGGCGCTGCTGCGCTGGGGGCGCAGCTTCGCCGCGCTCGGCATCCGCTACCGCGGCGCGCAGCTCGTGCTCGACCTCGTCGACCGCAAGGGCAAGCACGAGAACGGCTTCATGCACGGACCGGTGCCGGCCTGGCGCAGGCACGGCACGCACCGCCCGGCGCGCATCCAGTTCACGGCCAACGCGATTCCGGGGATGGTCGGCGCCGGGCGGCGCGCGGCCGAGACGCTGTTCCACGAGGGCGGTCACGCCGCGCACTTCGCCAACATCGACATGCCGGCGCCCTGCTTCGCGCAGGAGTTCGCGCCGACCTCGGTGGCCTTCGCCGAGACGCAGAGCATGTTCCTCGACAGCCTGCTCGGCGATGCCGACTGGCAGGCGCGCTACGCGACCGATCGCGCGGGCGAGCCGATGCCGCAGGCGCTCCTCGAGGCGGGCCTCGCCGCGAGCCAGCCGATGGCGGCCTGGGAGCTGCGCCAGCGCCTCTCGGTCTGCTACGGCGAGAAGGCGCTGTACGAGATCCCGGACGACGAGCTGAACCCAGAGCGCGCGCTGGCCGAGCTGCGCAAGGTCGAGCAGCGCCTGCTGTTCCTCGACGGCGGTTCGCCGCGGCCCATCCTCGCCGTGCCGCACCTGCTCACCCAGGACGCCTCGGCCTACTACCACGGCTACGTGCTGGCCGAGATGGCCGTCGAGCAGACGCGCGCCTTCTTTCTCGCGCGCGACGGCCACCTCACCGACAACCCGAAGATCGGCCCGACGCTGGCCGAGCACTACTGGCAGCCGGGCAACAGCCGGTCCTTCGCGCGCTTCGTGCAGGACCTCACCGGGCGGCCCTTCTCGGGGCGGCATCTGGCGGAGGTCGCCAACCGCGGCGTCGACGCGACGATCGCCGAGGGCCGCGCCGCGATCGCGCGCCTGTCGAGCGTGCCGCGCTTGCAGCGGCGCGTGCAGCTCGACGCGACGATCCGTCTCGTGCATGGCCACGAGACGATCGCGTCGACCGACGGCGGCGATTTCGAACGCGCCGCGCGTGAATTCGAACGCTGGATCGACGCCGCGGCGGCCGCCTCCGCGCAGCACCCGACCTGAGTCGGCGGCGCGGAGGCCGCGCGCGGCCGGCGCGCGCGCTGCGCCGGATTTTCCCGGCGCGCCGCGCGTGACCCGCGCGCCGCGCCGGTGTCAGGCTCCCCGCGCGCGAGCGCTCGTCCCCGCGGGCAGGCGGGGCGAGTGGCGCCTCGCGCGCGGCCGGGCCCTTCGGGAGGGTGTGCTCGTGGTGCGTTGCCTGCTGCGCGCGCCGGTCGTGCCGTGCGCGACCGTGCGCCACGATCTGTGTCGACTCGCGGTGGGGGCCGGCGAGCGGCTCGACCTCGAGTCACTGGCCCGGCACGCGCACGGGTGCGCCGCGTGCCGGACCTGCGCCGACGAGGTGCTGTCCGTGCGCGCCTGGCTGGCCGAGTCAGCGCGCGCGGTGTTCCGCGTGGCCGACGGCGCGGCGCCCGTCGGCGAGCGCGCCGCCGAGGCCCTGCGCCGGGAGCTGGCCGCGCGTCTCGCGCGCGACCTGCTCGCGCTGGCCCGGACCGGCCGCGTCGAACGGCCGCGCGCCGAGTGGCGCGCCGACCTGCTGCGGCTCGTCGCGCTCGACGGCCGCGCCGCGCTGGCGCAGCCGCCTTGGCCGCAGGTGCGCGCCGCGCTGCGCGGAGGGGCCGGCCGCCCCGCACGCCGGCGACTGCTGCAACTCGCCGCGCGCCTCGACCCGCTGGGACTCGACATCGCGCTCGGCTGGCTCTCGGCGCTCGAGCGCTCCGGGCGCGGCAGCGCGGCCGACCGCGAAGCCGACCGGCTGCTGCGCCTGCTGGGTTGAGCGGCCCGCGAGGGTTACTCGCCCTCCGACTCCCGGGCGACCTCGGCCAGCTGCCGCGCGCGTTCGGCGCTCTTCGTGCCGGCGTACTTCTCCGCCAGCGCGTCGAGCGACTTCGCCATGCCGTCGTCGGGGCCCTTGGCGTAGAGCTTCTTCTCGATCTTGCCCAACGCGTCGGCCGCCTCGCGCTCGGCCTTGTAGTCGTCCGAGGCGAGCTTCGCGACGAGTTCGTCGGCCCTGGCTGCCATCTCGCTGCCCTTGAGGCCCTTGGCCAGCGCCTTGAGCAGCTCGTCGGCCTGCGCCAGCAGGCCGTTGTCGGCCAGCAGTTGCGCGCGCGCCAGCTTGGCCTCGATCTGCGCCTTGAAGGCGTCGATCGCGGCCTTGGCGGCCGCCGTCTCGGTCTCGGCATCGCGGCCGGGCTTGTCGATCACGGCCTGCGCCGCGGCGAGCGCCTTGGCGTAGTTGCCCTTGCCGAAGTCGCCCCAGGCCTTGCCGACGGCCGAAGGCACGTCCTTGGGGCCCTTGCGCGCGGCCTCGAGGTCCGCCTCGATCATGTCGACGATGTCGCCGTGACGCTCGATGGGGTTGTCGACGAGCAGCACCTTGCCGCCGCTGTCGATGAGCACCGAGGCGGGGATGTAGCTCAGGCCCGTCTCGAAGGGCGCTTCCTTCGTCCACATGCCGGGGTTGCCGAGCCACTTGCGCTTGAGCGCGAACTGCTGCATCTGCGTCTCGGTGGCGCGCCCGACTTCGACGAACACGACGTTGATCGCGTCGCCGTACTCTTCAATCAGCTTGATCGACATCGGCACGGATGTCGAGATGCACGCCCCTCAGTAGGTCCCCCAGAACTCGACCAGCGTGGGCTTGCCGCGCAGGCTCTCGAGGCTCGAGACGCCGATGCCGTTGACCGGCGGCGAGCTGAACTTGTAATCCACGACCTGGCCGACCTTCGCCACCTGGGCGGGGACGGCGGGCGCGGCGAGCAGCAGGCTGCTGGCCGCGAGGATGAAGCGGGCACTCCGCATGGCGGAAACCTCTCTCGTGCGGACCATAGGGGGCGCGCCGCGACCGTCGCGGCGCGCGTCGGGGGCCATTGTATATGTTCGCCGCGATCGTGCCCCTTCTTGAGAGCCGAGGCCCGTGAGCGGGGCGAGCGCCGACTACGACTACGAGGTGCCGCCGCAGGCCGTGGCCCAGGAGCCGCCCGAACGGCGCGACGGGGCCCGCCTGCTGCGGGTGGCGCGGCAGGGGGAGCCCGTGGTGCGCGGCGAGGGGGCCATCCCCGACCTCGTGGACGAACTGCGGGCGGGCGACCTGCTGGTGCTCAACGAGGCGCGCGTGCTGCCGGGGCGCCTGCACGCGCGCCGGCTTCAGACCGGCGGGCGGGTGCAACTGCTCGTGCTGCGCGTCGCCGGGCGCCGGGCCCGGGCGCTGGTCGGGGCGCGCGGGACGCTGCGCCCGGGCGAGCTGTTCGACGTGGACGGCGATCGCTGGCGGCTGCGGGCCGCGCTCGGCGAGGGCCGCTGGGAGCTGGAGGTCGAGCCCGGCGGCCGCGACGTCGAGACGCTGCTGGCGGCCGTCGGCCGCATGCCGCTGCCGCCCTACATCGAGCGCGCCGAGGGCGGCGACCCGCGCGACGCGCTCGACCGCGAGCGCTACCAGACGACCTACGCGCGCGCCGGCGGCGCGTCGCAGCTCGGCGCCGCCACCGCGGCGGCCGCACCGACGGCCGGCCTGCACCTGACGCCGGAACTGCTCGCGCGCATCGAGGCGCGCGGCGTGCGCTGCGTGCGTCTGCGCCTCGACGTCGGCGAGGGCACCTTCCGGCCGCTGCGCGGCGAGCGCCTCGACGAGCACGTGATGCACGCCGAGCGCTTCGAGATCCCCGACGAGGTCGGCCGGGCCTACGCCGAGACGCGCGCGGCCGGCGGCCGTGTCGTCGCCGTCGGCACGACCGTCGTGCGCGCGCTCGAGAGCGCCGTCGCGGCCGACGGCCGCTCGCTCGCGCTCGGCGAGGCCGAGACCGCGTTGTTCATCCGCCCCGGCCACGCGTTCCGCGCCGTCGACGCGCTGCTCACCAACTTCCACCAGCCGCGCAGCACGCTGCTCGTGCTCGTCTCGGCCTTCGCCGGGCGGCAGCGCATCGCCGCGGCCTACGCGCGGGCCATCGCGTCGGGCTTCCGGCTGTTCAGTTACGGCGACGCGATGTTCATCGCCTGAGAGGCGCCCCGGTAGAGTGGCGGCCATGACCGAGGCCCGCCCGCCGCAGGAGCCGCCGCGCGACCCTCCGGGCCCGCGCATCGCCTGGCTGGTCGACGAGATCCGGCGCCACGACCGGCTGTACTACGAGCAGGACGCGCCGGCGATCGCCGACGCCGAGTACGACGCGCTGCTGCGCGAGCTGCAGCAGCTCGAGGAGGCGCATCCCGGGCTCGCGCGCGCCGACAGCCCGACGCGGCGCGTGCCGGGCGCGCCGATCGCGGGCCTCGTCGCGGCCGAGCACCGCCGTCCGATGCTGAGTCTGGCCAACACCTACGACCGGCAGGAGATCGCCGACTGGGTGGAGTCGATTTGCGAGTTCCTCGGCTGCGGCGCCGACGAACTGGTCTTCTCCTGCGAGCCCAAGCTCGACGGCGTCGCGCTCGAGCTGGTCTACGAGCGCGGGCTGCTCGTGCAGGCCATCACGCGCGGCGACGGGCGTGTCGGCGACGACGTCACGCACACCGTGCGCACGATCCGCAACCTGCCGCAGGCCCTGACGGGCGCGCCGGAGGCCCGGCCGGCGCGGCTCGAGGTGCGCGGCGAGGCGTTCATGGCGCGCGCGGCCTTCGCGGCGCTCAACCGCGCCCGGGCCGAGGCCGGCGAGGAACTCTTCATCAACGCGCGCAACACGGCGAGCGGCACGCTCAAACTGCTCGACCCGGCGCTCGCGGCGCGGCGTCCGCTGCACTTTCTGGCCTACGGGCTGGGCGAGGCCGAGGGCCTGCGCGACGCGCGCGGCGAGCCGCCGGCCACGCACCGCGATGCGATGGAGGCGCTCGCGGCCCTCGGCCTGCCGACGACCGGCGCGCTGTCGTGCCGCGGCAGCCTCGAGGAGGTGCTCGCGCACCACGACGCGCTGCTCGCGCGGCGCGACGAGCTGCCCTTCGAGCTCGACGGCACGGTGCTCAAGGTCGACGCGCTGGCGCTGCAGGAGCGCCTCGGCGAGCGCAGCCGCAGCCCGCGCTGGGCGATCGCGGCCAAGTTCCCCGCGCGGCAGGCCAGCTCGGTGCTGCGCGCGATCGAGGTGCAGGTCGGGCGCACCGGCGCGCTCACGCCGGTGGCGATCGTCGACCCGGTGCACGTCGCCGGCGTCACCATCACGAACGTCACGCTGCACAACCGCGACGAGATCGCGCGGCTGGGCGTCAAGGTCGGCGACCGCGTGCTCGTCGAGCGCGCCGGCGACGTGATCCCCAAGATCGTCGGCGTGACGCGCAGCGGCGCCGGCGAGCCCTGGAGCTTCCCCGCCGCCTGCCCGGCCTGCGCGAGCCCGGTGCAGGAGGTCGAGGGCGAGGTCGTCGTGCGCTGCCCGAACGCGCGCTGCCCGGCGGTGCTGGCGCGCCGCATCGAGCACTTCGTCTCGCGGCGCGCGATGGACGTCGAAGGCCTCGGCGAGAAGCTCGTCGCGCAGCTCGTGGAGGGCGGGCACGTGAGGCGGCTCGCCGACCTGTACGCGCTCGACGAGGCGCGGTTGCTCGGGCTGGAGCGGATGGGGGAGGTCTCGGCGCGCAAGCTGCTCGCGGGGCTGGAGGCCAGCCGCCGCCGCCCGCTCGCGAAGCTGCTGTTCGGGCTGGGCATCCGGCACGTCGGCGAGACCGTGGCCGAGACGCTCGCCGCCCACTGGCCCACGCTGGAGGCCCTGCGCGCCGCGAGCGAGGAGGAACTGCAGTCGCTCTCGGCCATCGGCCCGGCCGTCGCGCGCTCGCTGCGCGCCTGGTTCGACGACCCCGAGTCGGCCGCCGACCTCGACGCGCTGCTCGCGGCCGGCGTGGCGCCCGCCGCGGTGCGCGCGCCGCGCGGCGAGGGCCCGCTCGCCGGCAGGACCTTCCTGTTCACCGGCACGCTCTCGGCGCTCGGGCGGCGCGAGGCCGGCGAGCGCGTCAAGGCGCTCGGCGGGCGCCTGCTCAGCTCGGTCTCGGCGCAGCTCGACGTGCTCGTCGTCGGCGACAAGCCCGGCAGCAAGCTCAAGCAGGCGCAGGCGCTCGGCCTCACCGTGCTCGACGAGGAGGGGTTCCTGGCGCTGCTGGCGCAGGCCGAGGGCGGCTGAGACGCGCGCGCCGTCGGCGCGCCGGGCGCGCCTACGCCTGCGGTCGCGGCGCGGCGGCGGGCGCCGCGATCCAGCGGCGCAGCATGTTCCGCAGCAGTTGCGGGTCCACGGGCTTGGTGATGTAGTCGTCCATGCCCGCCGAGAGCACGCGGTCGCGGTCGCCCTCCAGCGCGTGCGCCGTCATCGCCACGATCGGCGTGCGGCTGCCCTTCTCGCGGCGGCGGATCTCGGCCGTGGCCTCGAATCCGTCCATCTCCGGCATCTGGCAGTCCATCAGGATCGCCGCGTAGCGCACGCGTCCCGCGGCCTCCACCGCCTGCAGCCCGTTGATCGCGAGGTCGGTGCGGTAGCCGAGCTTGCCGAGCATGGCGGTCGCGACCTTCTGGTTCACGAGGTTGTCCTCGACGACCAGCACCAGTGGCGCGTCGCCGGGCGGCAGGGCGTCGGCCTCCGCGTCCGCCGTTCCGGCCGGAAGCGGCGCCGCCCGGCCGGGAGCGCGCAGGTTGGCGAGCGCCTCGTACAGCAGCACCGTGCGCACGGGTTTGGTCAGGCAGGCGTCGACGCCTGCCGCCCGCGCGTCGGCGACGCAGCCGCCGACCGAGGTCAGCATGAGCAGCGGGATTCCGGCCAGCGCCGGGTCGCCCCGGATGGCCTGCGCCAGCTCGATGCCGTCCATGCCGGGCATCTGCATGTCGAGCAGCGCCGCGTCGAAGCACCGGCCCTCGGCGAAGGCCGCGCGCAACCGCTCGAGGGCGGCCGCTCCGCCGCGGGCCTGTTCGACGTCCATGCCCCAGCGTCCGAGCTGCAGCGAGAGGACCCGGCGATTGGTGTCGTTGTCGTCGACGACCAGCGCGCGCAGGCCGCGCAGGTCGCGCGGCGGCGCGCCTTCCTCCTCGGGCGCGGCCTGCTGCAGCGTCACGACGAACCAGAAGGTGCTGCCCCGGCCCTCGACGCTGCGCACGCCGATCTCGCCCCGCATCAGCCCGACGAGCTGTCGGCAGATCGCCAGGCCGAGGCCCGTGCCTCCGTACTTGCGGGTCGTCGTGCCGTCCACCTGGGTGAAGGACTCGAACAGCTTGCCGAGGTGCTGCGCCGGGATGCCGATGCCCGTGTCGACGACCTCGAAGCGCAGCACGAGCGCCGCGCCGTCGGCGCGCTCGCAGCTCACGTTGAGCCGCACCTCGCCGCGTTCGGTGAACTTGATCGCGTTGCCGACGAGGTTGATGAGCACCTGCCGCAGGCGCCCCGCGTCGCCCGTCACGCGCGCGGGCACGTCGGCATCGAGGTTGCCGATCAGTTCGAGGCCCTTGGCGTGCGCGCGTTCGGCCAGCATCGCGAGCACGTCCTCGACGGTGCGCGCGAGTCCGAAGGGGATCTCCTCCAGCTCGAGCTTGCCGGCCTCGATCTTGGAGTAGTCGAGGATGTCGTTGATGACCGAGAGCAGGGCCTCGCCCGAGGTCCGGATGGTCTCGGAGTAACCGAGCTGCTCGACATC
>CAZBBB010000065.1:0-17808 GCA_964490005.1 uncultured Phycisphaerales bacterium
CCTCGTAGATCTGCGTGATCTTCGCGTCGCGCATGTACTTCTCGATCGGGTAGTCCTTCATGTAGCCGTAGCCGCCGAAGATCTGCACGGCGTCGGTCGTGACCTCCATCGCCGTGTCGGTGGCGAAACTCTTGCTGATCGCCGCCAGCCGGTTGATCGAGGCCGTGTCGTTCAGGTCGACCGCGGTCGCGGCGCGCAGCACCAGCCCGCGCGCGGCTTCGACCTTGGCCGCCATCCTGCCGAGCATGTCCTGGATCACGCCCATGCTCGCGAGGTTCTGGCCGAACTGCTGGCGGCGCAGCGCGTAGGTCACGGCGTACTCGAGCGCGCCCTGCGCCAGACCGAGGCCCTGCGCCGCGACGCCCGGCCGCGCCTGGTCGAGCGTCGCCATCGCGTGCTTGAAGCCGTAGCCGGGCTTGCCGCCGAGCAGGTTGGCCACCGGCACGCGGCAGTTGTCGAAGTGGCTCTCGACCACCGGCACCGCGCGGATCCCCATCTTGTTCTCGACCTTGCGGATCGTGAACCCGGGCGTGCCCTTCTCGACCATGATGCCGCTGATGCGCCGGCTGCGGCTGGCGGCGTCGGTCACGGCGAAGACCGAGTAGATCGAGGCGATGCCGCCGTTGGTCGTCCACTTCTTCTCGCCGTTGATGACGTAGTGGTCGCCGTCGAGGCGCGCCTGGCAGCGCATGCCGCCGGCGTCGCTGCCGGCGAACTTCTCCGACAGGCAGAAGGCGATCATCTTCTCGCCCTTGGCGATGGGCGGCAGCCAGCGGGCCTTCTGCTCTTCGGTGCCGCCGACCAGGATCGGGAAGCTGCCCAGCGCGTTGACGGCGTAGGCCACGCCGGTCGCGCCGCAGGCGCGCGACAGCTCCTCGATGACCAGGCACAGCGCGACGATGCCCGCGCCGTGGCCGCCGTACTCCTTGGGGATCCACACGCCCAGCAGGCCGTTGTCGATGTAGGCCTGGCGCACCTCCTCGGGGTATTCCTGCACCTCGTCGTAGTGCCTGGCGATCGGCCGCACGACCTCTTCGGCGACCTTGTGCGCGACGGCCTGCCAGTGGCGGGCCTCCTCGGTGATGACGATGGCGGACATGCGGCGTCGAGCTCCGGAACGAATCTTGGACGGGATGCGAATCGGCGCGCGCAGCCTACCGCGAGGCGCCCGCTCCCCGCGAGTCAGGCGTCGGCGCGGCAGTAGCAGGAGGCCGTCGGGCGCACGTCGGCGCGGGCGAAGGCCGCGCGCCGCCGCGCCTCGACCGCGCGCGCCTCGTCCTCGGCCCCGCGGCGCACGAGGCACTCAGCCAGGCCCGTCAGCGCCCAGCCGTTGCCGGGGTGGCGCGCCAGGTCGGCGCGATAGACCTCCTCGGCCTCCGCGGTCCGCCCGCACTCGAGCAGCAGGGCGCCGAGCGCGTGGCGCGCCGGCTGCATCCAGCCCCAGGGCTCGTCGTACTTCAGCGCGTCGTCGAGCGCGACCGCCGTGCGCAGCGCCGCCAGGCCCTCGTCGAGCGCCCCCTCGCGGAAGCGCAGCTCGCCCTCGAGCATGAGGCGCGCGATCGCCAGGACCTGGCTCATGGCGTTGTTGCCGTTCAGGTAGTCGTCGGGCACGGCCGCCTGCGCCGCCGCGAAGGCGTCGAGCTCGGCGCGCGCCTCGGCCGGCCGCCCCCGCGCCGTGAACGCCAGGCCGCGCGCGTAGTGGAAGGTCGCGCGCGACACGAGCCGGCCGGGCGCCGGCTCCGGCTCGCGCAGGATCTCCTGCCACATCCCGAAGCGCACCATGACGTGCAGCGCCAGCGGCAGGAAGCCCTCGACGAAGGCCGGCACCGCGTCGACGAACTCGGGCGGCAGGTCGGCGACGAGCGCGCGGGCCGTCGAGAGCGCCAGCTCGCTGCGCCCCTCGAACATCGCCGCGTAGACCAGGAAGTGGTGATTGTGCGCGCGGTAGATCGGATACATGCCGCCCGAGCGCAGCGCGGCGCCGAGGCGCGCGTCGGCCTCGATCGCACGCTGGTTGGCGACGATGGCGTCGGCGTAGCGGCCCAGGCGGATGTCGATGTGGCTGGGCATGTGCACCAGATGCCCCGAGCCGGGCACGCGCGCGCGCAGCGCGTCGGCGGCGGCCTCGGCGTCCTGCGGGCGCGGCGAGGCCTCGACGGCGTGGATCAGCAGGTGGCAGGCCAGCGGGTGGTCGGGCTGCTCGGCCAGCACGCGCTGCAGTCGCGCGACGATCGCGGGCGTCTCGGCGCGGGGCGTGCCGTCGGCGCTCCACAGATCCCAGGGCCACAGGTCCATGAAGGCTTCGGCGCAGAGCGCGGCGGCGTCGAGGTCGTCGGGGTACGCGTCGCAGTACGCGGCCATGGCCTGCGCCCAGGCCTCGTCGAGCGGCCGGCGATCGTCCGGTGCGGGCCAGGCGTAGCGCGCCGCAAGCGCCTCGAGCAGCGCGCGCTCGGCCCCGGTGGCGGGCGCCCCCTCGGCGAGCAGGCGCCGCGCCGTCTCGAGCGCCTCGTGCGCGCGCTCCGAGCGCTCGGGGCTCATGGTCGGATCGTTGATGTGCGGCCCCTGCACCAGCGCCACGCCCCACCACGCCATGACGCAGCGCGGATCGAGCTGCGCGGCCCGTCGGAAGCTGGCCTCGGCGGCGGCGTGATTGAAGCCGTAGCCGAGCGCGAGGCCCTGGTCGAAGAAGGCCTGGGCCTCGGACGACGAGGTGCTGATCGGTCGGTGCACCGTGTCGAGGCCCGCCACGAGCCGGATCGGCCCAGCGCCCGGCCCGCTCGCCGCGGTCGGCGGTTGCGCGCAGGAGAGGGCCGTGCCGAAGGCGAGAGCGAGGGGCAGCGCGCGCGCGCACGCGGCGGCAGCGAGAGCGGGGCGCGAAACGTTCACGGGAAGGACTCCGGTCGGCGGGACGCGGGTCGGCGGCTCCCCTCGGAACCGCCTCGGCGTCATTGTGCCAAGCGCCCCTGCTACGATCCCGCCGCGCGGGCCGCGCACGTCGCGCCGGCCCGGCAGGGAACCCCGGGAGGAGACCCCCATGTCCTGGCTCGCGTCCTTCGGCGAACCGGCCTATGCGCTGCTGCGCATCGTGACCGGCTTCATGTTCTCGTTCCACGGCGTGCAGAAGATCTTCGGCGTGCTCAGCGAGCACCCGCAGCCGGAGTTCGGCACGCAGCTCTGGATCGGCGGGATGATCGAACTCGTCGGCGGGGTGGCCGTGATGCTCGGCCTCGGCACCCGCCTGGCCGCCTTCCTCTGCAGCGGCACCATGGCCGTGGCCTACATCCAGTTCCACTGGAACTGGCGGCTCGACAGCAACTTCTTCCCGACCATCAACCAGGGCGAGCCGGCGGCGCTCTACTGCTTCGTGTTCCTGTACCTGGCGACGCGCGGCAACGGCCGCTGGTCTCTGGGCCGCCACGACGCCTGATGCGCACAATGACCATCCCGCGCTCCCGTAGCTCAATTGGATAGAGCATCAGACTTCGGATCTGAGGGTTGCAGGTTCGAGTCCTGCCGGGAGTGCCAGCGCGCGCGGGGGCTGGGCGCGCTTAGAAGCGCATGCCCCAGCTGAGCAGCCACTGGTCGTGGTCGGCTTCCGCCGAGCCGCCGAGCAGGTCGAGATCGGCGCCGAACAGTCGGCGGTACTCCACGCCGAGGCGCCCGCTCGCTCCCAGACGCCAGGCCAGGCCGGCGCGCGCGTAGGCGCCCAGGTCGGTGTCGTCGTCGGAGACGGGGCCGATGTCGAACTCGCCCCGCACGAGGGAGGCGCCGAGCGCGAAGTACGGCTGCCAGTCGTCGGCCTGCGGTCGCAGGGTCAGCCGATAGCCCGCGTACAGTTCGTCGAGGACGGCCTCCGTGCCGAAACCCGCGAAGGAGTCGTCCTGCGACGAATGCAGGTAGCCGAACTCGAAGCCGTGGCCCGAGGTGCGCTCGTAGCGGTCGATCTCGACGCCGAACACGGACTGCTCGTCGAGGTCGAGGACCTGCGCCGTGCTGTCGTCGAGCTCGCGCTGACCGAGCATCCACGTGACGTGCCGCACGTGGGAGGCGCTCTCACGGCTCGCGGCGTCGCTCGCGCAAGCGCCCAGAACGCACAACAGGACGACCGGCAGAAGACATGGCATGGAAACCTCCCCCGAGTCCGGCGCGGGCATCGCGCCGGTTCATCGGGGAGGCATCGTCACGACCGACTTGGACACGGAGTGTCCAAGGTCGGCGGCGCGGAGCGGGAGGAGGCGAAGGCCTCGCGAACTCAGCCCTCGGTGTCGACGATCTCCTGCAGCGCGGCGACGAGCTGCTCCTCTTCGGGCTGCAGGGCCAGCGCCTTGCGCGCCCAGGCCTTGCCCTCCTCGAGGTTCTCGAGCGGCCCGGCGTTCCACATCGCGGCGTTCGTGTAGAGCTGCACCTGCAGCTTGGCGTCCTTGAAGGCCGCCACGGCCTCGAAGGCCTGCAGCGCCGCGAGCGCCGCGCGCGCGCTCGCCTCGTCGCGCACGCCGCCGAACTGCGCCGGCAGGGTCTGCTCGAGCAGGCCGGCCTCGTTCTTCGGGTCGAGCTCGCGCGCCGCCGCGAGCATCGCGTCGTCCGAGCGCCCGAGCGCGAAGAGCGCCTTGAGCGCGCGCAGCTTGCGGCCCTGCGCGTTGTCCGCGTCGATCTCGAAGGCCGCCATGAGCGGTCCCGTCACGCGCTCGGCGAAGGGCGACTCGCCGTCGAGCGTCTCGGCGAAGCCGGCCAGCTCGTCCCAGGCGGCCAGCTTGGCCTCGCCCTCGGCGCCTTCGAAGGCCGCGACCACGACGCCGACCTTCGCCAGCGCCGCCTTGCCGCTCGCCGCCGTCTCCTTCACGAAGGCCACGTACTTGTCCGCGCCGCCGGGCCGGTAGCCCGTGCGCCCGTAGACCTCGCCCGCGGCGGTCATGAGCAGCACGGTCGGGAAGCCGCGGATGCCGTGCAGTTCCTGCAGCTCGTCGTTGCGCGCGGGATTGGGCACCCTGGCCTTGACCTCTTCGCCGCGCGGGAAGTCGAGCGCGACGAACACGAAGGACTCCGACAGGCCTTCGGCGAAGGCCGGCTCGTCGAAGACCTCGGCGTCGAGGCGCTTGCACCACCCGCACCAGTCCGAGCCGGTGAAGTCCACGAGCAGGTCCTTGCCGGACGCGGCGGCCTGTGCGGCGGCCACGTCGTAGTCGGCGATCCACTGGATGCCGTCGGCGTGCGCGTCGGACGCGAGACCGAGGGCGAGCGCCGCGGGAAGGAGGACCTGCAGGGGGTTGCGCATCGAGGCGATCCGGAAGGGAAGCGGGAAACGCGACAGGATGCCACCGCGTCGACCGCCGGCGCAAACCGGCCCCTCGCGCGGCCGGCCGGCCGCGCCGACGGCGCTCCGGCGGGCCGTTTTGCGCGCCGGTCGGCGGCGGCGCTACGATCGCCCCTTCGATGGCCGCGATCTACCGAGCGCTGCTCTGGGCCGTACTCGTCCTGTACGCGGGCGTCGCCGTCAGCGGCGCGCGCGCGGCCGGCGGCGAGGCGGCGCTGCGGCTGCACCTGTCGGCCGGGCTCGTCGCCGCGATCCTGGCCTCGCTCGCGCTGAGCCTGCCCTTCGCCTACTTCCTCGGCACGGGTTTCTGGGTCAAGGGCTTCGTGCGCGCGAGCCGCGCCGATGCGAGCTGGGAGGCGCGCCACGCGCTGTGGATGAAGGGCCGCGCCTATCCGTGGATGTACGCGGCGCCCTTCGCCGCCGTCGCGACCGCCGTGACCGGCGCGCTCGTCGAGACGGGCCGCCTGCCGGCCGTCGGCCACACGACGGCGGTCCTCGCCGCCGCGCTGTGCGCGCTCGTCTCGCTGCGCCTCGTGCCCGCCGAGATGCGCCGCAACAGCGCGCTCATGGACGAACTCGCCGAGCGTCACCGCGTCCCGGCGCCCGGCAGCAGCGAGCACGCGGCGCTCGTCGCGCACGAGGAGAGCGCGGCGCTGCCGCCGCTGTTCCAGCTCAGCCGCGTGCTGCTCTACGCCGCGGCGCAGGTGCTCGTCGTCTGGCTGTATCTGCGCTTCGGCACCGACGGCTGGCGCGACACGCCGCTGCTGCCCTGGGCGCTGGCCGCGCTCGCGCTGCTCACGACGGGCCTCGGGCTCAACGCGCGCCACGACCCCGAGCGGCCGCGCTCGGCGGCCGTCGCGTGGGCCCGCGCGCTGGCCGTGGGCCTGGCCGGCACGATCCTGGTCCTGGCCCTTCCCGGAGCGTTCTCATGATCGAGGCCCTGAGCCGCCGACCGGCGCCCGCCGACACGGTGCCCTACTTCCGCGCCTACATCGACCTCGTGCCGGAGGGCGACGTGCTCGCGCAGCTCGAGCGGCAGGCGCGCGAGACGCACGCGCTGCTCGTCGGCCGGGAGGGCCCGCGCGTGAGCACGCCCTACGCGCCGGGCAAGTGGAGCCTGGCGCAGGTGCTCGGCCACGTCGTCGACGGCGAACGCGTCTTCTGCTACCGCGCGCTGACCGCCGCGCGCGGCGACGCGAGCGCCCTGCCGGGCTTCGACCAGGACGGCTGGGCCGCGACGGCCGGGCCCGTCGTGCGGCCCTTCGGCGCGCTGCTCGAGGAGTTTCTCGCGGTGCGCGCCGCGACGGTGGCGCTCTTCGCCGGCCTCGACGAGGCGGCCCTCGCCCGACGCGGCACGGCGAACGGCAACGCCTTCACCGTGCGCGCCATCCCGTGGCTGATCGCCGGACACGAGCTGCACCACCGCGCGGTGATCGCCCGGCTCTACCCGTGAGCGACGCGAGCGAGCCGCCCGACGCTCCCGGAACGGCCGACGCGCCGGCCGGGGCCGGCACGCCCGCGCCGCGCCGCCGCGACCGCGCGCTGCTCGTGCTGCTCGCGCTCGGCGTGGTCTACGGCGACATCGGCACCTCGCCGCTCTACGCGCTGCGCGAGTGCTTCCACGCCGAGCACGGCCTGCCGCTCGTGCGCGGCAACGTGCTGGGCGTGCTCTCGCTCGTGGTCTGGTCGCTGCTGCTCGTCGTCACGGTCAAGTATCTGGGGCTGCTGCTGCGCGCCGACAACCGCGGAGAGGGCGGCATCCTGGCGCTCATGGCGCTCACGCGGCCGCGCGCGGAGACCGACCGCACCCGCCGCAGCCTGCTCGTGGGGCTCGGGCTGTTCGGCGCGGCGCTGCTCTACGGCGACGGCATGATCACGCCCGCGATCTCGGTGCTCTCGGCCGTCGAGGGCCTGCAGGTCGCGACGCCGATCTTCCAGCCCTGGATCGTGCCGCTCACGATCGTCGTGCTGGTGATCGTGTTCGCCGTGCAGCGCTTCGGGACGCACCACATCGGCTTCGTGTTCGGGCCGCTCACGCTGGCCTGGTTCGCGGTGCTCGGCGGCCTCGGCCTGGCCGGCATCCTGCGCCGGCCCGAGGTGCTCGCCGCCTTCTCGCCGCTGCACGCCGTGGCGATGTTCGAGACCGACGCGCACGCCTCCTTCGTCGTCCTCAGCTCGGTGTTCCTGGCGGTGACGGGCGCCGAGGCGCTGTACGCCGACCTGGGGCACTTCGGGCCCGCGCCGATCCGCGCGGCCTGGCTGCGACTCGTGCTGCCGGCGCTGCTGCTCAACTACCTCGGGCAGGGGGCGCTGCTGCTGAGCGACCCGAGCGCGGTCGAGAACCCCTTCTACCGGCTGGCGCCGGCCTGGGCGCGCCTGCCGCTCGTGGCGCTCGCGACGGCGGCCACGATCATCGCCAGCCAGGCGGTCATCTCGGGCGCCTTCTCGCTCACGCGTCAGGCGATGCAGCTCGGCTACTGCCCGCGCCTGCGCGTCGTGCAGACCTCCGACCGGCACATCGGGCAGGTCTACATCCCGCAGCTCAACTGGCTGCTGCTGCTCGCGACGATCTGGCTGGTGCTCGAGTTCGGCTCGAGCAGCGCGCTGGCCGGCGCCTACGGCGTGGCGGTCGCGATGACGATGTCGATCACCAGCCTGCTGTTCGCCGTGGTCGCGACGCGCCGCTGGGGCTGGCGCGCGCCGCTGCTGCTGGCCTTCATGGCGGTGTTCTTCACGATCGACGCGGCCTTCCTCGCCAGCCTGCTGCAGAAGATCGGACGCGGGGGCTGGTTCCCGCTGGCGATCGCGCTGGCGATCTTCACGCTCATGTCGACCTGGAAGCGCGGCCGCGAGGCGCTCGCCGCGCGCCGGCGCGAGGCGTCCCTGCCGCTCGCGACGCTGCTCGAGGACCTCGAGGCCAGCCAGCCGCGCCGCGTGCCGGGCATCGCCGTGTTCCTCTCGCGCAGCCTCGACGGCGCGCCGGCCGCCCTGCTGCACAATCTCAAGCACAATCACGTGCTGCACGAGCGCGTCGTGCTCCTGACGGTCGAGACGACCGAGGACGCGCGCGTGCCCGACGAGGAGCGCGTCACGGTCGAACGGCTGGGCCACGGCGTCTGGCGGGCCGTCGCGCGCGTGGGTTTCTTCGAGCCGCCGGCCCTGCCGCCGATCCTCGACCAGGCCGCGGCGCAGGGCCTGCCCTGGAACCCCGCGCGCACGACCTTCTTCCTGAGCCGCGAGACGCTCGTGGCCGGCGAGCGGCGCGGGCTGCCGGGCTGGCGCCGCGGCCTGTACACCGCCATGGCGCGCAACGCGACCTCGGCCGCGGCCTACTTCGACCTGCCGCCCAACCGCGTCGTCGAGATCGGCTCGCAGGTCGAGATCTGAGCGGCGCGCGGCGCGGCGCCGCTCAGCGCGAGAGCGCCTCGCGCAGGCGGTCGACGTGCAGGCGCAGGTTGTAGTACTCCTCGCCGTAGCTGGGCGGCACGACGACCTCGTCGATCTCGCGGTCGATGGCGTCGAGGCGCGCGAGCAGCGGGGCGCGCTCGGCGCCGCGGTCGTGCCGCAGCGCCAGGTCGATCTCGCGCAGCAGCCGGTACCACTTGTAGATGCGCGAGCGGATGCGCCAGCGCAGCAGCGGCGGGCCCACGCGCAGCAGGGGCAGCAGCAGCGTGAGCAGCGGCAGCAGCAGCAGCTTGAGCCGGTCGGCCACCGCCGCCGCCTGGAAGGGCAGCACGCGGTAGAGGAAGGAGGCGCCCTCGGCGTAGAAGCGCGCCGCGGCCGGCGCGAGCGGCACCTCGAGGTAGCGCGTCGAGGGGAAGTCCCCGACGTCCTCGAAGATGTCGCCTTGCCCGTGCAGCTCGCGCGCCGCCTGGATGAAGACCTGCGCCAGCGAGGGATGCAGGTCCTCGGTCGCGAGCAGCCCCGCCGCCGGCGCCAGCAGGCGCACGTCGCGGTCGGGCACGTCGCGTGCCAGGTCGATCACGCCGCGCGCGAGCGTGGCGGCGTGCAGGTGCTTGAAGCGGCGCTCCCAGGCGAGCGAACGCGAGACGTCGAGCAGGCGCACGGCCTGGCCCTCGACCGCCATGAGCCGGGCGACGTGGGCCGAACTCGCGGCGGCGACGAACAGCACCGCGTCGAGTTCGCCCGCGAGCAGCGCGTCGACGGCCTCGGCCGTGGGCCGCTCGTCGAAGCGCGCGCCCTGCGCCTCGCCCACGCCGGCGGCCGCGAGCAGGTCGCGCGCCACCGCGCGCGAACCGCTGCCCGGCGGCCCGGTGCCAACGGCCGCGCCCGCCAGGTCGGCGAGCCGCTCCACGGGCAGTTCGGCGCGATGGAAGATCCACAGCGGTTCGAAGTACAGGCTCGCGAGCGCCTGCAGCGCCGGGGCCTCGGGGTCGGGCGCGCCCGCCGCGCCGAGCACGCCGCCCTGCACGAAGGCCACGTCGACCTCGCCCGCGCGCAGCAGCGCCACGTTCTCGATCGAGCCCGCCGTCTCGCGCAGCACGACGTCGATGCCGACCTTCGCCAGCTCGTCGGCGTAGCGCCGGCCGAAGGCGTGGTAGGCGCCGCTCGCGCCGCCGGTCGCGAGCACGATCGAGCGCGGCGGCCCGGGCTCGATGAACTGCGCCGTGAGCCACAGCGCGCCGACGAACAGCAGGCCCATGCCGCCCCACAGGCGCGCCGCCGGGCCGCGTCCCGCGCCCGTGCGCTTGCCGCTCGATGCCTTGCCCGCCACGTCGCCTCCGCCGCTGGACCGACCGCCGATCCTCGCCTGCGCGACCACCGCTTCCAAGCCCGCGGACGGCCCGGCCTGAAACGCGCGGGCCGGCGCACCCAACAAGGGCCCCGTCGGACGTCGCTGCGACGCCGAGGAAAGGCAGGCCCGGATGATGCGCTGGATCAGGATCTCGCTCGCACTGGCCGCGGTGCATCTGCTGCTCACGGCGGGTGCGCTGCTCGTCTCGCTCGACGCGTCGTTGGCGCAGGCCTCCGAGGCGCCCGTCGCCGCGCCGGCGCAGGGCGGCGTGGCCGAGGCGCTGGCCTCCGTGCTGAGCCAGCCGGGCGCGAGCCTGTGGCCGGCCGCCGCGTCGGGGGCGCCGGGCGCCGGACGCGACTGGACCGCGAGCGCCGCCAACTCGCTGCTCTGGGGCCTGCCGCTCGGGGCGCTGCTCGCCTTCGCGACCCGGCGGCGCAGCGCGCCGCGCGCCGCCGGCCAGGGCGCGCCCTGAGCGGCGCGCCGTGAGATGATGGCCGCGCCCCGTCCGGGAGCCGTGCCATGGGCCTGATCGTTATCGCGACCTACCGTCCCAAGCCGGGCAAGGAGGCGCAGCTCGCCGCCTGCGTGGCCGAGCATCTGCCGGTGCTGCGGCGGCAGGGGCTCGTGACCGAGCGTCCGTCGATCGCCATGCGGTCGGCCGACGGCACCGTGCTCGAGGTCTTCGAGTGGAAGGACCGGGCGGCCGTCGACCGGGCGCACGCCGACCCGGTCGTGCAGGCCTTGTGGGGCCGCTTCGATGCCTGCTGCACGTTCGCTCCGCTCGGGCAGTTGCCCGAGAGCGGCACGCTGTTCCCCGAGTTCTCGCCGCTCTGAGCGGCGCGGTGCGCGCGCCGCGCGCCCGTGCCGAGCGCCGGACGCGCGGGCAAAGGAGCATGGGAGTCGGGGGCGGGCGCGGTATCCTGCGCCCCGTCGCACTCTCGGGGAGCGTTGACTGCATGGCGAGTCCGAAGAGGAGCCCGGCGCGCAAGCCGGGCGGCGCCGCCCGTCGGGCACCGGCGAAGGCCGGCCCCTCCGCCAAGACGCCGCCGCGCGCGCCGCCTCCCCCGCCGCCGGCGCCCGACGCGCCGCTGCTCGTCTCGAACTTCAACCTGCGCGGCGGGCGCGACGACGACCTCGCGGCGCTCGGCAACCTGCTCGCGCACGAGGGGCTGACGGCCCCCCACAACGGCCAACCCTGGAGCGAGGCCATGCTGCTCGGGCTCGGGGGCGGGCTGTCCTTCGGCCAGCGCCTCGTGCCGCTCGAGGGGCGCGTGCACGGCTTCCTGACGCGGCGCGCGCACGACCACGCCACGACCGACGGCATCGTCGGGGAGGCCTGCCGGCGCCTGGCGCTCAAGCTCGCGCTCAAGGAGAGCGGCGGCGCGCGCGAAGGCGAGCGGCAGCTGCGCGCGGGCCTCGGCGCGGGGCATCCGGTGCTGTGCTGGGGCGACCGCGCGACCTTCGGCCACCACGCGCTGCCGGTCGCGCTGCGCGGCGTGCACGTGCACGTGTTCGTCGTCTTCGGTCACGACCCGCAGCACCACGAGGCGCTCGTGGCCGAGCGCAGCCGCCAGCCCTTCGTGGTCGACACCGCCGAACTGGCCGACGCGCGCTCGGCCATCGGCGCGATGCGGCAGCGCTCGCTGTGGGTGAAGGGCGCGCCGCGGCGCTTCCACCTGGGCAAGGCGGTGCACGAGGCGATCACGGCCTGCATCGCGCGGCTCGGCCAGAGCAAGCCGCGCGGGGCCGGGCTGTCGGGCATGCCGGCCTGGGCCGACCAGATCGCGGGCGCCAAGGACAGGAAGGGCTGGCCCACGCTGCTCGCCAATCAGGCCGATCTGCTCGCGGTGCTGACGGGCATGTTCGACGCGATCGAGGGCGGCGCGGGCGGCGGCGCGCACCGGGCGCTGTACGCCGACTTCCTCGACGAGGCGCGCGAGGTGCTCGACCGGCCGGCGCTCGGCTCGGTGGCGCAGCACTACCGCGCGCTCGGCCGGCAGTGGAGCCAGTTGGCGCGCGCGATGCTGCCCGACACGATTCCGGTGCTGCAGCAGGTGCGCGAGCTGCTCGTGCGCCAGACGCGCCTCTACGAACTGCGCGGGCCCGACTCGCTCGTCGAGCGCCAGGCGATCCGCGACGAACTTGCCGGGCTCGCCGCCGACATCGCGCGGCGCCCGCTGGTGGACGCCGCCCAGCTCACCGACCTGCTCGAGGGGCTGTCTTCGCGCGTGCGCGCCCTGCACGAGGCCGAGATGGAGTCGCTGGCCTCGCTGACCGGCGCGATCCGCTAGGCAGGGGCCCCGGGGGGCGGGCCGGGGGGGGGGCGGGCGAGGCGGGTGAGTCGCCGCGCCGGGCGGGCGAGTCGCCGCGGGTGTCGGGCGAGGCGCCGCGGGTGGGCTCAGGCCCCGGAACGGGGCGATTCCCCGGTGTTCTCGCGGGGGCGGCGGAGCCGGTTTGCGTCGGCCCGCGGCGGGCGCGACACTGGGCCTTCGGTGCCCGAGGGGTGACTGACCGCCCCAGCGCGCCGCGACGCCATGAAGCCCGCCACGCCGACCGCCGCCGCCAGCTGCCGCAAGACGCCGAGCGCGTCCCGCCCGGAGCTGTTCGCGCCCCCCTGCGGCATGGACTGAGCGCCGGCACGTGGTGGCCGGTCCCGCCCCCGAGGGCGAGGCCGGTCGCCCCTGCGCCCGAAGTCGGGGCGCGCCGGCGTTCGCTGGACGCCGCGGCCCCTCCCGGGAGGTCCGTGGCGGCAAGCCGCCGGCGCGGCCGGCGCCTCCCGGGTCGCCCCACCTCCCGCGGTCCGGCTGCGACAGCACGCCGCGGGACCCGCCCCGAGCCCGACCCCGCCGCCGAGGCCGCCTCGCCGGCCGTCGACGCCACGACAGAAAGCAGGTTGCCCGTGCCCGAGATCACCGTCCCCGCCGAGCAGGTCTTCCCGACGCTCAGGAACAACATCCTGGTCGACGGCTTCCACATCGTTATCGACCTCAAGCGCAGCCATGGCACGACCATGATCGACGCGCTCGAGGGCAAGGAGTACCTCGACTGCTACGCGTACTTCGCGTCGCTGCCGATCGGCCACAACCACCCGAAGATGGCCGAGGAGGGCTTTCGCGCGAGCCTGCTCCGGGCGGCGCTGAACAACCCGGCGAACAGCGACGTCTACACGCGCGAGTACGCCGGCTTCGTGAGCACGCTGCGCGAGATCGCGGTGCCGCCGGAGTTCCGCTACCTGTTCTTCGTGGCGGGCGGCGCGCTCGCGGTGGAGAATGCCATGAAGGTGGCCTTCGACTGGAAGTCGCGGCTCAATCGTTCGCGCGGCGTCGAGCGGGACGGACATCGCATCCTGCACTTCCGCGAGGCCTTCCACGGGCGCAGCGGCTACACGCTGAGCGTGACGAACACCGAGCCGACCAAGACGGCGATGTTCCCGAAGTTCGACTGGCCGCGCGTGAGCAACCCGAAGGTCACGTTCCCGATCGACGAGCGCGCGGCGGCGGCGGCCGAGGCGGCCTCGATCGCGGAGATCGAGGAGCACTTCGCGCAGGACCCGCACGGCATCGCGGCGATCCTGATCGAGCCGGTGCAGGGCGAGGGCGGCGACAACCAGTTCCGGCCGGCGTTCCTGAAGGCGTTGCGCGCGCAGGCCGACAAGCACGACGCGCTGCTGATCTTCGACGAGGTGCAGACGGGCGTCGGCGCGACGGGGAGGATGTGGGCCTTCCAGAACTTCGGCGTGGTGCCGGATCTGCTGGTCTTCGGCAAGAAGATGCAGGTCTGCGGACTGATGAGCACCACGCGCGTGGACAGCGTGAAGGAGAACGTGTTCCACGTGAGTTCGCGGATCAACTCGACCTGGGGCGGCAATCTGGTCGACATGGTGCGCGGGGCGCGCTACCTGCAGATCATCCGCGAGGACGCGCTCGTCGAGAACGCCGCCAAGGTGGGCGGCGTGTTCCTGAGAGGTCTGCAGGACCTCGCGGCGCGGCACGCGCAGGTGAGCAATCCGCGCGGGCTGGGCCTGATGCTGGCCTTCGACGTGGCCGACACGGCGAGCCGCAACGCGCTGCGGCAGAAGCTGTGGGACAACGGCCTGGCGACGCTGGCCTGCGGCTCGCGCTCGATCCGCTTCCGCCCCGCGCTGATCTTCAGCGAGTCCGACGTCGCCCGCACCCTCCAGCACCTCCACGACGCCCTCTGAGGTGTCAGGCACAAGAGCGCGGTTTTTCGTAGCGCTGGTGCCAAGATGACTGCCGCGATGACATCCGTCCTGGCACTGGCACTGCGAAAAAGCGCGCTCTTGTGCCTGACACCATTGCTGGGGTGCGGTGAGCCGACGACGACGTTGCCCTTCGAGCGGGGCGCGAGACCCAATGTGGTGCTCATCGTCGCGGACGACCTGGGCTGGGGAGACCTGGGGTGCTACGGCGCTGCCGACGTACGTTCGCCGCGCATCGACGCACTCGCCGCGCAGGGTGTGCGCGCCACGGACTTCTACGTCGCCAGCCCGATGTGCAGCAGCTCGCGTGCCAGCGTGCTCACGGGCCGCATCCCTCAGCGCCACGGACTGCTCTCCGCCCTCGTGACGGCCGATCCGCGCGAGGGGCTGCGGACGAGCGAGACCCTGCTCCCCGAGCGACTGCGTGCCTGCGGCTACGCCACCGGCCTGATCGGCAAGTGGCACCTCGGCACGGGCCCCCAGTTCCTGCCCCGCAAGCGCGGCTTCGACGAGTTCTTCGGCAGCCTGTGCGCGTCGAGCGGCTACTTCACGCACAGCTACCAGGGGCGCCCGGATCTGTACCGCAACGAGGAGCCGGTCGCGGCCGACGGCATCTACATCACGTCGCTGCTCGCCGACGAGTCCGTCGCCTTCCTCGAGCGGCACGCCGACGACCGCTTCTTCCTGCAGGTGAGCTTCACGGCACCGCACCTGGCCGACGACCGGGCGAGCCTGCCGACGCCGCCCGAGCATCGCGCGCGCTTCGATGCGCTCGCCGCGCCCGAGGAGCGCAAGGACTTCCTGGCCGCGGTCGCGGCGCTCGACGAGGCCGTCGGCCGGGTGCTCGACGCGATCGACCGCCTCGACCTGGCCGAGTCGACGCTCGTCATGCTGATGAGCGACAACGGTCCGCGTGCGCCGTGGGGCAGCACGGGCCCGTTCCGGGGCGGCAAGGACGGGCTCGATGAAGGCGGCCTGCGCGTCCCGTTCCTGGCGCGCTGGCCGGGCCGCCTGCCCGCGGGTCGCGTGTGCACCGAGCCCTTCACGGCACTCGATCTGCTGCCGACGATTCTCAGCGAGGCCTGCCCGGAGCGGCCGCTGCCGGACGATCTCGACGGTACCGACATCCTGCCCCTGCTCGCGACGGAAACCGACTCACCGCACGAAGCGTTGTTCTGGATCCACACCAGCAAGCAGCCGGGCTTCGATGGTCGCCCGGAGTTCCAACGGGTCGTGCGCGAGGGCCGCTGGCGACTGAGTTACAGCAGCTCCGCCGGGATCGAACTCCACGACCTGGTCGACGACCCCGGCCAGCTCCGCAACCGCGCCGCCGACGAACCCGAACGCGTCGACCGCCTGAGCTCGCTGCTCGACGCCCACCTCGCCAGCCTCACGCCCCGCTGACGGTAGGTGTCAGGCACAAGAGCGCGGTTTTCCGCAGCTCGGGTGCCAAGTCGCAACGGATGCGCGACGAGGCTCGGCATCATCCTGGCACCAATCATTCGAAAAACCGCGCTCTTGTGCCTGACACCTACCGGGGCCAGGTGTTGTTGGTGCGGTCGGTGTCGGGGAAGGCGTGGTCGGGATCCACGCGCACCGAGCGGATGCGCTGCGGACCGTCCACGAGCTGCCGCGCCACGTTGCTGTGGAACCAGACCTCGACCGGCAGCCGGAACGTCGCCGCGCTGCCGTCCTCCCACGTCACCTCGTAGACGAGCGGCATCACCAACCCGCCGCGGTTCATGAACGTCACGCGCTGCGGATGCGCGTCGGTGGCCTCGACGATCTCCTCGACCGACTGGTCGAGCGTCTCGCTCGACAGGAACCAACCGCGCCAGAACCACGCCAGGTCGGCGCCCGCCGCATCCTCCATCGTGCGGAAGAAGTCGGCCGGCCGCGGCGCCTTGAAGGCCCAGCGCCGGATGTAGGTCCGGAACGCGTGGTCGAAGCGCTCGGGCCCGAGGATCTGCTCGCGCAGCAGCACCAGCCCCGCGGCCGGCTTGGCGTACTGCAGCATCCCCAGCGTCTGGCGCGGCAGCGCGTCGGGCTTGGTGTCGATCGGCACGCGGGGCGCCGCCGCCATGAAGCGCGCCATCGCGTCCGGCGACGAGCGCCCCCCGCGCGACGGCGTGTCGAACCAGTCGGCCCGCGAGTAGTGGTTGATGAACGAGTTGAAGCCCTCGTCCATCCACGCGTGCCGCCGCTCGTCGGTGTTCACCATCATCGGGAACCACTCGTGCCCGAGTTCGTGCGTCGTCACGCCGTAGAGCCCCTCCTCGTTCTTCCGCTCCTTGCAGAAGACGATCATCGGGTACTCCATGCCGCCCTCGGGCCCGTTGGCGTTGATCGCCACCGGATACGGATACGGATGCCAGCGCCGCGCGTAGCCGGCGATCGCCTTGCGCATCATCTGCGTCGAGCTCTCCCACAGCGGCTGCGCCTCCGCGGGATAGGCCGACATGAGCAGCACGCCGTCGAGCCCCGCCGCGTCGAGGATGTAGGCCTCGCTCGTCGCGAACGCGAAGGTGCGCACGTTCTCCGCGCGGAAGCGCCAGGTCAGCGGCCCCTCGCCCGCCGGCCGGCTGGCCACGTCCCCCACGCCCTCCGCCCCGCGGATCACGATCGTCTCGTCGCTGCCGCGCGCCGCCGCCAGCCGCTCGGCCTGCTCCGCCGTGAACACCTCGCCGGCGTTCTGCAGTTCGCCCGTCGCCACCAGCACGTGCTCGCGCGGCACGGTGATCGACACGTCCCAGTCGCCGAAGTTGGTGTAGAACTCGCCGCTGCCGATGTAGGGCAGCGTGTTCCAGCCGTGCACGTCGTCGTAGACCGCCGGCTGCGGCACCCACTGCGCCAGCTGCCAGATCGTGCCCTGCTCGACCCGCTCGATGCCGAAGCGCCGGAACACGCGCTCGGGCACGACGAACTCCCACGCGATCTCGAACTCGGCCGAGGCCCCCGCCGCGAGCGGCGCCGGCAGGTCGATGCGCCCGAGCGTGTCGTGCACCACCAGCTCCAGCGCGCGCCCGCCGCTCGACAGCGCCGTGACGGCCAGCCCCTCGCCCTGCGCCTCGGTGAGCGCCACCGCCGTGCGCGTCCCGACCGCCGCGCCGAGACTGTCGGGCCGGAACAGGTTTTGCTCGATGTTCAGCCACAGGTAGTCGAGCGGATGGGGCGAGGCGTTGTGGTACGTGAATCGCCCCGTCGCCGACAACCGGCGGCTCTCGGGATCGAGCCGCGCGTCGATCGTCCAGTCGACGCGCTGCTGCCAGTACGCGGGCCCCGGCGCGCCCGACCCCAGGCGCACGTCGTTCGGCGCCGGCAGGTCGAGCGGGCTGAAGATCGTCTGCTCGCCCAGCGGCACGCCGTCGCGCCGCTCGAGCGCCGCATCGGACACGCAGGCCGCGGTCGCGGCGATCAGCAGCCACGCCGGCAGCGCGCGGCCCATGCTCCGCCCCGCGTACCGCCGCGCACGTCCGCGCCCCGCCGCACCGCGCGCCGCGGCCGACCCCGCCGTCGCGCGCC
>CAZBBB010000066.1:0-17756 GCA_964490005.1 uncultured Phycisphaerales bacterium
TCCGAGCGGCAGCCTTTCGGGGGGCGGAGCGAGGAGACCCCCGCAGCACCCCGCCCGCCACCGACGACGCGCCGTCGCTCCCGTGCCCCTCAGAAGGTGTAGAGGAAGCCGTCGCTCTCGACGCGCAGGCCGCTGCTGGCCGGGTTGGCCGTGCCGGAGTGCGTGATCTTCACCACGTGCCAGCCGACCTTGGGGAACACGCGGTGGTGCAGCAGTTGCTGCACGGAGGCGTTGGCCGAGTACAGGTCGATCGACACCGGCGGCTCGTCGTCGATCTGCAGCGTGGCGATGCCGTTGCCGGGGCCGCGGTTGCCGTACCAGCTCAGCGTGCGCCCGTTGAAGGGGAACTCGATGCTCGCGCCCGCCACCGAGGCGTGGTCGTAGGAGCCGGCGAAGTTGGCGGGGTTGCCCGCCTTGGCCCACAGACCCGTGCGCGTGACCGACGGGTGGCCGTCGTCGACGCGCAGCAGGCCGGGCAGGGGTGTCCAACTGGCGCCCGCGTCGCGGCTGACGTGGATCCAGTCGTAGCCGGTCACGACGACGGTCGGGTCGGCCGGGAAGTTCGGCGCGACGCGCACCGCGCGCGGGCTCGAGAGCGGCAGGCCGGGACCGACCGGCTGCCAGGTGGCGCCGAAGTCGGTCGAGCGCCGCACGCCCTCGTTGCGCGTGGTGATGAAGACCGTGCCGTCGACGGCGAACTGCGGCGAGAAGGCCAGCGACATGGCGGTGATCTGCGCCGTGCCGTCGAGGCCGCCGTTGCTCGTCGCCCAGGTGGCGCCGAAGTCGGTCGAGCGGATCACGCCCTTCGTCTGCGTCACGCCGAAGAGCGTGCCGTCGACGAGGTAATTCGGCGAGAGATAGACCTCGTGCACGTGCGGATCGATGCTCAGGGCGCTCGTCTGCGTCCAGCTCTGGCCGGCGTCGTTCGACACGTAGATGCCGAAGTTGCGCGTCGACATGTACAGCCGCTGGTCGGTGGCGAAGGCCGGCGAGGCCACGATGCGCGAGGTCGTCGTGCTCGTCGGCAGTCCGGTGCCGGCGTCGAGCCAGGTCAGGCCGCCGTTGAAGCTGCGATACGTGCCCTGCGCGTTCGTGCCGACCACGAGGAACGAGTCGGTCGCGAAGTTCGGCGAGAGCGCGATGGCGCGCACGATCTTGGCGGCTGCGGGCAGCGTGACCGCCGACCAGTTCTTGCCCGCGTTCACGCTGCGGTACAGGCCGAAGAAGCCGTAGTAGATCGTGCGGTCGTTGACGAAGTCGGGCGAGAGCACGAGCGCGTCCGACCACAGCGAGTTGAGGTTGTCGGCGCGCGGCTCGAGCACGTGCTGGGAGTCGCTCGGCACCGTGGGCTGGCCCAAGTTGCCGGGCGTCGCCATCGACGAGGGCGCGCTGCCGCTCAGGCCCGAGCCGCCCCGCGCGGGCGTGCTGGTGCCGCCGCTCGCCGGCGAGATCGGGCTCATCACGGGCAGGTCCTTCCAGCGCAGCACGCCGCCGCCGTAGTTGCCGATGAAGGCCAGCTTGTCGGTGGCCCAGCCCGGCGAGAAGGCGACGTGGCGGTTGTAGCGCTGGTTGTAGAGGTCCTGCTGGCGCCACGTCGTGGCCGCGTTCTGCGTCTTGAACAGGCCCTCGTAGGCGCCGAGGAACACCGTCTGGTCGTTGAGGTAGTCGGGCGAGAGCGCCAGGTCGGTCCAGTGGATCGTCGTGAGGTCGGAGTTCTCCTCCAGGCCGCTGACCTGCAGCGTCCAGGGGCCGAAGGGCGAGGCCGCGCGGTAGCAGCCCGAGGTCTTGGTCGACGCGAAGGTCGTGCCGTCGGGCGCGATCACGAGTTCGTAGACGTACAGGTCGGTCAGGCCGGTCGACGAGGGCGTCCACGAGGCGCCGCCCGTGGTGCTCACCTGCACGCCGCCGCCGTGACGCCCGAAGCCGATGGCCAGCATCTGGTCGGCGACGTACTGGGGCGAGATCGCGAGCGTGTCGACCTGGTCGCTCCAGGTCGCCTGCGCGGACCAGGTGAAGCCGCCGTTGACCGAGCGGTGCACGGTCTTGCCCGCGGCGAAGGCCACGGGCGTCTCGTGCGGCACCTTCGGACCGAAGGCCACCGAGGTGAGCGTCACGTCGACGAGGCCGGCGGTCACGGGCGTCCAGCTCTGGCCGAGGTCGGTCGAGCGGTACAGGCCGGCCTGCGTGGCGGCCAGCACGATCCCGGTCGTGGCCGCGTCGGGCGAGATCGCGATGTCGTTGACGACCTGCGAGACCAGCCCGATCGACGACTGCTGGAAGGTCAGGCCGCCGTCGGTCGAGCGCCACACGCCCTTGCTCTTGGTCGCGATGAGCACCACGCCGTCGTTGGCGTAGTCGGGCGAGAACTGCATCGCCTCGATCGAGGAGTCGAGCACCGGCGAGCCGTACAGCTGCCAGCTCCGGCCGCCGTTGGTCGAGCGCGCCAGGAAGCTGATGTCGGAGAGCAGCACGGCGGCGAGCAGCGTGCGGTCGCTCGCGTAGTTCGGCGAGAGGGCCAGCTCGGAGACGACGTCGTGCGGCGAGTGCGCGCCGGCGCGGGGCGCGAGGAGCGCCGCCAGGGCGAGAGCCAGGCCGAGGCACGGCGACGGACGCGCGCGGCGCGCGGCGGGGCGCCGCGCGATCCGGGAGAGGCGGGCGAAGACCATGCGGGCGAGGCGTCCGGGAAGTCCGGCGACGACGAGCCGGCCCCGTGCCCGCGGCACGCGCCACCGAACTCCTCTTCGCCGAATGCTCTTTTACATCGGGTTTTCCGGGCCGACAAGGCGAGGGCCGTTCGCGGGGCCACCGGGCCGGCCGGTAGACTTCGCGGCCCGTCATGCCCGCCGCGACAAGAACCCGCCGCCGCACCGTCTGCCTCGTCTCGCTGGGCTGCTCCAAGGCCCTCGTCGACAGCGAGGTCATGGTGGGGCATCTGGCGCGCGCGGGGCTCACGCTGGTCGGCGACCCGGCCGACAGCGAGGTCGTGATCGTGAACACCTGCGGCTTCATCGACGAGGCCCGGCAGGAGAGCCTCGACACGATCGAGGAGTACGCCGGCGCCAAGCGGCGCGGCGAGCTGAAGGGCCTCGTCGTGACCGGCTGCCTGGTGCAACTGCATGCCGAGCGGCTCGCCCGCGAGCTGCCCGACGTCGACGCCTTCCTGCCGCTCTCCGACTACAGCGGCGTGCCCTCGGTCGTCGACGCGCTGCTCGGCGGGCATCCGGGCGAGGTCTGCGCCGGCGGCACGGCCCTGCCCGGCGGCGAGCGCAAGGCGGCCGACACCGACCTCGGCCGCGCGCTGCTCACCTCGCCGCACACCGCCTATCTGCGCCTCGGCGAGGGCTGCAACCACGTCTGCGCCTTCTGCGCGATCCCGAAGATCCGCGGCAAGCTCAAGAGCAAACCGCGCGAGGTGCTGCTCGAGGAGGCCGCCGCGCTCGGCCAGCTCGGCGTGCGCGAACTGACCCTGATCGCCGAGGACAGCACCGACTACGGCAAGGACCTGGCGCTCGGCTACGGCCTGGCCGACCTGCTCGAGGGTTTCGGCGCGATCGAGACCGTCAAGTGGATCCGCGTCATGTATGCGCATCCCGCGACGATCGACGAGCGCCTGATCGCGACCATGGCCCGCGTGCCGAACGTCGCGCCCTACCTCGACATGCCCGTGCAGCACGGCGACGAGCAGATCCTCCGCGCGATGCGCCGCGGCACTTCGCCCGAACGCATCCGCAAGGTGGTCGGCTGGCTGCGCGACGCGATCCCCGACCTGACGCTGCGCACGACGATCCTCGTCGGCTTCCCCGGCGAGACCGACGCGGCCCATCACAACCTGATGGCGCTGCTGCGCGAGGCGCGCTTCGACCGCGTCGGCTGCTTCACGTACTCGCCCGAGCCCGGCACCGAAGGCCACGAACTGCCCGGCCGCGTGCCGCGCGAGATCGCCGAAGAGCGCCGCGCCGCCGTGATGGAGCTGCAGCGCGAGCTGCTCGAGTCCTCCAACCGCGCGCGCATCGGCACGACCGACCTCGTGCTCGTCGACGCCGTCGAGCAGGCCTCCTCGGGCTCGGGCCGCCTCGCCATCGGCCGCACCGTGCGCGACGCCCCCGAAGTCGACGGTCGCGTGCTCGTCGAACTCCCCGCCAAGGGCCGCGCCCCCAAGCCCGGCGATTTCATCTCCGTGCGCCTCACGAACACCCGCGGCTACGACCTCGTCGGCACGCTCGCGTAGGGGGCACGGTTCACGGCATCAGTGCGTCCCCTCGTACCTGGTCTTCACGAATGGTTTGCAAGTTGCCGGCTAGGCAGACACCCGGCATGGGTGTACCCTCGTGCCCGTCAGTGGCTTGGCCGGGGAGGCCGGGAGGCACGCGATGCAACGACTCTCGATCGCGCTCGCGGGTCTGATTCTGGCGCAGCTCGCTCGCGGGCAAGGCGTACCCGTGCTGCAGTTGCAGGGCCAGCCGTACTCCGACGGCGCGATGACGCTGCACTTCTTCGGCACGGTCGGCCAGCCGACGCTGCTGCTCTACGGACTCGATCCGCTCGATCCGCCCGTGCAGACGCCGAAGGGTGCGTTCCACATCGGCACCGTGTTCAACGGTTTCTCGCTCGGCGCGATTCCGTCGCTCGGACGCATCGACATGCCCTTCAGCATGCCGCCGCTCGACCCGGTGCTCGCCGGCATCCCGATCGTGATGCAGGGATTGGTGCCCGGCGCGCTCAGCAACCCCGCGACGCTGCCGCTCGACCAGCCGTACCTGCTCCCGCGGAACGCGATCACGATCGATCACCCCGTGCCCAGCCAGCAGGCGCTCTTCGGCGACACCGTGGAGGCGGGCGACTTCAACGGCGACGGCGTGATGGATCTCGCCGTGGGTGCATGGTTCGAGGATGTCGCAGGCGTGGACAAGGCCGGACGCGTCTACGTCATGTGGGGGCCGGATTTCGACACCTGGATGGCTCTCGAGCCTGTCGTTCCAAAGCTCATGCTGCACTTTGGCGGAGGTCTGGCGGTGGCCGACTTCGATGGCGACGGCGTCGACGACCTAGCCGTCGGCGAGGCGTCGGGTGGCGATCCCCCGACACCCGGTGCGCACGGCCACATCTACGTGTTCCGAGGTGCCCCGGTCTTCTCGCAGGCGCCGTGGGTCACGATCACGAGCTTCGGAAACGGCTTGCAGGCCTCGCTCTTCGGCCGCTTGACGCGAGCAGGCGACATCAACGGTGACGATCATCCCGACTTGGTGGTTGGAGTGTCGAATACCCAGGTTCATGGTTTCGCGAAGGCGGGCGGGCTGGAAGTCTTCTACGGTCCGGACTTTGTCGTCGCGCAGCTCGTCGTGAATCCCGAGCCAAAGACGAACGACTTCTTCGGTTCGCGACTCTCGCTCGGCGACGTGACGGGCGACGGAGTGCTCGACATCATCGAGGCGAGCGGGCGCGCGAGCACTGGCGGATTGAGCCAGGTCGGGAGACTGCACGTCTACGATGGACCGACGCTCTCGCTGCTGCACACGATCGAGAACCCGCAGCCCGCGGCGGGCGACCGCTTCGGGGAGGGCCTGCACGCAGCCGACCTGGACGGCGACGGGCTGGACGAGATCATCGCGGCAGACGTGAAGAAGACCTTCTACATCGTGTGGGACGCGCTGGCAGGCGCGCCGATCGCAGCGTGGCCCAAGCCGCCGTCCCCCAACCCGCTCCCCGGCGCGACATCGTTCGGGTACTTCTTCGCGTCGATGGACGCAAACCAGGACGGTCTGCCGGATGTCGTGATCGCAGATCCGTTCGAGGGCGATGTGGCTGGTTGCTTCGTTGGCGGCGGCACGGTGTACGTCGCGTTGGCGCCGTACTATGCGACTTTCCTCCGACTTGCCAACCCATTCGGTGCCTGCGGCGACGACTTCAGTTGGAATCTGATCGTGGCCGACCTGGACGGCGATGGCGTGAAGGAGTTGATTTCCGGCGACGAGACGGCGGACACGGGAGGGATCTCCAATGCCGGCCGTGTGGTCATCGTGCGCCTCTGAACACTCGCGTGAACCGAGTTTGGTCAGGCCGGCATGGCCGGCGAAAGGGAGGAACAGGGATGAGCACTGCATGGGTTCGAGCCATGGCCATGGTCTTCGTCGCGGTGTTGGCGCCGATCGTGTCGGCGACGGACATCTGGGTCTCCGGGCAGGGAGACGACGGACCATCGGGCAACGGATCGTTCGCCAACCCGTACCGCACGATCAGCAAGGCAATGCAAGTCGCCAGCGCCGACGACACCATCAAGGTCTTGTCCGGCGACTACGATGATGCAGCGGGCGAGGTCTTCCCGATTCCCGTGAAGGACGGCGTGGACATCCTCGGCCAGGAGGTCGACGAGGAGGACTGGCCGCGAATCGGCGGAGACGCGGGCGCCGTCACATCACTCATCGAGATCCGCGCGGACTCGACGACGGAGACGAAGTCGGACATCCTCCTCAGCCGGCTCTGGTTCGTCGGAGAAGACACCGCCAGCATCAACGCACCCGCGGCCCTGCACGTGACGGTGGCTGATGACGAGGACATCTATCGATCGAGCGTCGTGAACTGCCACTTCGAACGCTCGGCCATGAACGGGTCGGGCGACGGCAACGCGAACATCCTCGTGTCCGTCGGAGAGACGGGGCATACGAGCACGTTTCGGATCGAGGGCTGCACGGTGATGGTGAACCCGCGCGCGGGCATCGAGCTTCGCCCGCTGGCGACGAGCGATGGAGCCAGCACGATGACATTCACCGTCATCGAGTGCGCGCTCGGCATTGAAGGTCAGGATACGGCGGGAGCAGGGATGCTTCTCGGTGGGGGCGACGACGCGAGTGTCTTCTGGAATCTCATCCTGAACCAGAATGAGATCGACTCGAGCAATGTTGCTGCACCCGGAACGGACGGCATCGTGACCGGGATCGACATCTTCATGAATGCGACCAACGGCAAGCTCTTTCGGATCAATGCCGCGGGAACGCAGGTCAAGGCAAATGTCATTCACGGCTGTCGAGGCGATGGGATTCGGGTGCGAATGGAAAGCGACCTGGAGCCAGGAAGTGTGAATAACAGCGTCTTCGCTTTCGAGAACAACTTCGTGTACGAGAACTTCGGCTCAGGCATTCACCTGAACTGGAATGGCTTGGGCGCGGAGGGCTACATCCTATGGGCGGCCAGAAGCAATGTGATTGCGGCGAACCAGTACGGCTACAACTATGAGGGGTTCACCGACGAGACCGAGGGGCAGGTCGGCGTGATGGCGAACGAGACCATCGTGGACAATGCGAGCTTCGCTCTGCGGCTGCAAGGGACATTTAATGGCAACAGTCCGGCTCCGGCGCTCACCAACTGCATCGTCTGGGGCAACAACGGAGGCAACGTCCAGCATGGAGGCAGTGCCGGCTTCTCGCCGTGCGGCCAAGGAGCCATGACCTACTCCGACTACATGGGGCTGTCGCAGCTCTCCGGCTGCTCGACGACGAACATCGAGGCAAACCCCTACTTCGCATACGCGTCATTGCGCAACTACCACCTGACGTCATCGTCCACGCAACTCATCGACAGGGGGAACAACGCAGGCGTCTCCGACTACGACATCGACCTGACCGACCGCACGGTTGACGGTGGCATCGGGTCGCCGATCGTCGACATGGGCGCTGACGAGTTCGTTTCTCCTGAGGAGTGATCGGACTCTCCACGAGGTGGAGCGCGGCCCGGTGAGCAGGTGTGGCGCAATGGAGTTGACGTGCGTGGTCGGCTGGCTGCGCGAGGTGCGCTTCGACCGCCTCGGCTGCTTCACGTATTCGCCCGAGGCCGGCACCGAAGGCCACGAACTCCCCGACCGCGTGCCGCACGAAGTCGCCGAAGAGCGCCGCGCCGCCGTCATGGAGCTGCAGCGCGAGTTGCTCGAGTCCTCCAACCGCGCGCGCATCGGCACGACCGACGAAGTGCTCGTCGACGCCGTCGAGAAAGCCTCCTCGGGCTCGGGCCGCCTCGCCATCGGTCGCACCGTGCGCGACGCCCCCGAAGTCGACGGCCGCGTGCTCATCGAACTCCCCGCCAAGGGCCGCGCCCCGAAACCCGGCGCCTTCGTGCGCGTGAAACTCACCGGCACGCGCGGCTACGACCTCGTCGGCAAGCTCGCGTAAGGGACGCGGGGGGCGCGGGCGACCACTACCAGGGCGACGGCGATGACGGGAGCCCGGGAACGACGAGGCGGGAAGTCTCGGCTTGCGGCAGCCGGATGAACTGCCAGCGCGCCTCGAGAAACACGTCCTGATTCAGCCGCCAGGTCTCGGGATTCCACGCTCTGTCGCGGGATGTGTACGCGATGACCTGGCGCGGCCAGCCGTGCGTGACGCCGATCTCGATTTCGTCCTCCAGCGCCGCGCGGACTTGGATGATGCCGTGGTACGGCCTGCGAGTGCCCGGTGGGGAGCCGCTCCATTCCGCCACGAGATGGTGGTCCGACCACTCGAGCAGCGTGCAGCTTGTCTCGAAGAGGCCGGCTCGCACGGCCGCGCAGATCTCGGCGAGCACCTCGTGTCTGTCCCAGGGCTTGTCGGCCACATACGCATTGACCTCCCACCACTCCCGGCCCCCGCGGGAGGGCTGGATCGCGGGCTCGTAGACCTGGCGGGCGCCCGATGAGCTCAGCGTGCCGTCCGAGGCCAGCCAGTCGCTGGCCTTCAGGAGCACGCACGCCACGTGAGTTCCTGACGGATTCGGCGGCGCGGACGACAAGGCGCTCGTCGTCGGTGCGCTGCTGCACGCGACACCTCCGTACGCGCACAGCGCGGCAAGGGCGAGACGCGAGACGAGAGTGCGCACGGTCCGTGCTCGACGGCTCGGAAGCTGGTTCGCATGGCTGGCGTTCGACACATCGCGCTCCCGTAGTGATCCGTGCTGCTCGCGGCGGCTCTCCCTCCGGAAGGGAGAACCCAGCCGCCCCGATCATCGCCGGGTGCTTGGTTCAGCCCTCACGGATACACGGGGCATTGCAGGGCTGCAGTGCTTGCGAGACGGGATTCTCAAGGAGGCCCTCACGGCACCCGGCTCCGTACCTACCCCCGCTCGGCGACTTGCCCGCCGTGCGACACTGGCGGCATGCCTGCGCGCGTGGCATCTCGCAGTTGCCGGCCTGGCGCACCTCGCACCCGGCGTGCGATGTGCCGTTGCGCAGCGGGCGCCGGGGCCTTGCTGGCTCTGCTGCTGCCGGCCGACGGAGCGCGCGCGACCCTGGCGCCGCCGCAGGACAGCGGTGCCGAGGTGCTGGCCCGATACGCGGCGGCTCTCGACGACACGACGACGCGGGTCGCCGCGGGCGACGTCGAACTGCTGGGCCGAGTCGAGGGCGCGCGCGGCACCAGGCAATGGAGGATGTTGCTGCGGTTGGACCCGCCCTCGATGCGCGAGGAACTGAGTGACGGCGCCACGCCCGCCGGCGCGGCGACCTCCGCGCTCGTCTCGAGCGCGCACCGCGCCTGGGGCGTGCCCGGTTCCTCCGGCGCGGACGGCGCGGACGCCGAGCCCGGCGCTTCGGTCCCCTTTCCGCGAGAGCTGCCCGTCGGCGTGTCCGTCGCCATCACGGACCGCCTCAATGAACTGAGACTGATGCTGCAACCGCAGCGCTTCACCGAGAGCGTGAGCGTCGATGCTTCGAGCACGGAGTTGCCCGCGACTCCCGGCTGGCCGAGCGCCGGTGAGACGGTACCGGCCGACGTTGCCCCCGGTCGCGCGGTGACGTCGCTGCTGCTCGCCAATCCGGCAGCGCTCGTGGTGCGCGCGCACTTCGACCGCGAGACCGGCCTGCTGATCGGCCTCGATCAACCGTGGACCATCACGCGGCCCTGGGTGCGCTTGAGCGACTGGCGCAGCGCGGGCGGATTGCGGCTGCCCATGCGCCGCATCCAGGGCAGCGAGGCCTTCCCGGCCGTCACGACCCTCATCGAGGAAGTGCGCGCGGGTCTGTCCGTGCCGGACGAACTCTTCGCGGGCGACCCGTACGTGCCGCGCCGCAGCGCGGCCGAAATCGCGGGACTGCGCATCGTGCCGTCCACCGTGCCGGGGACCGGCTACATCACGCTGCAGGACGTGCGCGCCAACGGCCAGCCGGCGGCCGCGCTCTTCGATACGGCGGCGGATGGCGTCTTCCTGCATCCGGCGCTGCTGCAATCGCTTGGAGTCGGGATGTTCGCGACGCGGGAGTCGCAAGCGCTCTTCGCCAGCACGACCACGAGCGTGCATCACCTCGCGCTGCTGGAGATCGGCATCGAGCGCCTGCACCAGCTTCCGGCCTTCGGGTCGGAGATTCCCCGATTGGCGGAGTTTCAGTCGTCGCAGCAGCCGCGCATCGTGATCGGCGGCTGGCCGATCATGCAGTTCAACCCCGTGCTCGATCTGCGGAACGGCCGCCTGGTGTCGCGCGGCCCGCAGCCTGCGCCGCTGCCGCCGCGCGGCACGCGATTCGAGATCCCGCTGGGGGGCTCGGCCGACGAACGCGGCGTCCACTACTTCGACATCGAGGTCTCGAGCGGCAAGCGCGTCGCGCAGGTCCTGCTCGACACCGGCATGCCCTACCTTCTGCGGCTCTCGGCGTCGGGCATGCGCCGACTCGGCTTGCCGACGACGCGCGAGTTCTGGGCCGAGCGCGGCGGCGCGGTGATGCCGCTGGCCGGTGCGGGCGGTCAGGTCGGCGCGGACCTGCTCGTGCGCGTCAGGGAACTGTACGTGGGGCCGATCACGTATCAGGCGCCGTACGTGCTGCTCGCGGGCCTGGGCGATTCGCCCGAGGCGCTGGACTTCCCGTGGGACGGCCTGCTCGGTGCGGGCGCGCTGCTGCCCTTCGATCGCGCGGGCTTCGACGGCGTGCGCGGTGTCCTCGAAGTGGAGGTCTCGAGCGCTGCGGAGGTCGGAGACACGGCCGCCGGCGGCTCCGCGAACGGACGCGTGATCCGCACGCCGTCGGGCTTTCCTGCGGCACGACTCGTGGCCGGCGGAACGCGCGTCGTCGTGGGCGACCCCGGCGTGATGACGGGCTTCTTCCTGCGCACGAACGATCCGGACGATGGCGGGACGCCGCCGCTGCTGCCCAGCGTCTTCGCCGTGCAGCCCCGCAGCCCCGCGGCCCGAGCGGGGATTCGGGTGGGAGACCGGCTCGCGCGCATCGACGGCGCCTCCATCGCCGGCATGCCGCTCGCCGAGATCACGCCGGCTCTCTGGCTCGACACCGGCGAGCACGTGACGCTGTCCTTCGCGCGGAGCGCCGCGGGTGACGCTTCCGGCAAGATCGAGTGGATCGACGTGACCTTGCCCTGAGCGCGGCGCTCGGCCACGCCGCCAGCAACGCCGTCCTGCTCGGCATCGACTGACATCACGACCCGGCACTCGACTCCCGGCTCCGCACTCATCCCCCGTCGCGACGAGCCGCGCGGCGTCGGGGGGCACGATGGGTGTGCGCCGAGGCGAGCTTCGTAGTCGTTTGGGCTGTCGACGGCGCAGCCGTCGACTTGGCCAAACGACGAGGGATTCTGTCCGAGTCTCGGCGCACACCCATCGGGATCGCCCTGAGCGCGCCGCTCACGCATCCTCCCCCGCGCCGCCGTTCGTTACGATGCGTCCCAAGTGCGTCGCCGCCGGCGACACTCCGCGCCGGAGCCGCGAGCGTGAATCTCCCCAACCGGATCACGATGGGCCGGTTCGCGCTCGCGCTGCTGTTCTTCGCGTTCCTGGAGTTCGCGCGCGTCGACGTGGCGCCCGAGTGGTGGAAGCCGGCTGCGGCGGCCGCGATGTTCATCCTGGCGGTGGCGACGGACGCGCTCGACGGCTATCTGGCCCGCAAGCTGGGCCTGCAGAGCGACTTCGGCCGCATCGCCGACCCGGTCGTCGACAAGGTCATCGTGGCGGGCGGGATGATCTTCCTCACGGCCTTCGCGTGGGGGCGGGCCGTGCTGCCGATCTGGATGGTGGTGCTGATCATCAGCCGCGAGTTCATGGTGTCGGGGCTGCGCGGCTTCATCGAGGCGCGCGGCGTGGCCTTCCCGGCGCGCTGGGACGGCAAGCTCAAGATGATCCTGCAGTGCATCGCGATCCCGGCGATCTTCGTGCAGCGCGCGGTCGACCTGGGCGCGCCCGGCGAGCGCTGGCTGGTGCTGTCCTTCGAGTGGCTGGTGCTGCTCTCGGTCTGGCTGACCTTCGCGCTGACGATGATCAGCGGGGCTCGCTACGTGACGGCCGCCGCCCGCGTGCTGCGCACGCACGGCGAGCGGCCTTGAGCGCGGCGCGATGAGCGCCGACGGGCTGCACGCGGGGCGCTCGGCGCTGCGCCGCCTGCTCGGCAGCGCCTGCGGCGCGGGCCATCTGCCCGGCGCGCCGGGCACCTGGGGCAGCCTCGTCACGGTGCTCTTGCTGCTCGCGCTGTCGGGCCTGGACGGCGCCTTCGCCGGCGCGGGCGTCTCCTTCTCGCTGGCGACGGCGACGGGTCTGGTCGTGGTGCTGCTGCTGCTCGGCGTCGTCCTCGGCGGGCATGCGGCGCGCGACTACGGCACCGAGGACCCCGGCGCCTTCGTCCTCGACGAAGTCGTCGGGCAGCTCGTCGCGCTGCTGCCGGTGATCGCGGCCGGCCCGGGCCCCTTGCCGCCGCTGCAGGTCGCGCTGGCGCTGCTGCTGTTCCGCGCCTTCGACATCGCCAAGCCGCCGCCCTGTCGCGCGCTCGAAGAGTTGCCGGGCGGTGCCGGTATCATGGCCGACGACGTCATGGCGGGGCTCTACGCGGCGGGCCTGCTGGTCGGCGCGCAGGCCGCGGGCCTGCTGGGCACCTGAGAGGAGGGCGGCGAGCGGCATGGCCAGACAGCGGATGCGGGCCGAGGGCCGGCGCGCGAGCGGCATGCCCGTCTCGGTGAAGTTCGCGCTCGTGACGGGCGGCATCGTCGCGGTGTTCATGCTCGGCTTCGGGCTGTTCCTGCGCGGCTTCATCCGCGACGCCGTGCACCGGCAGGTGCTGCAGGCGGCCTGGGAGTCGGCCTACGTCGGCGCGCAGGCCGACCTCGACGCCTGGACGAGCTTCTTCGGCACCGAGTTCCAGGGGCTGACGGTCGAGCAGCTCAACGCCAAGGTGCAGGAGGAGGGCTGGACGCCCAAGGACTACGAGCGGCGCTACCAGAACGAGGCCGTCATGCAGCGCCTGGAGTGGAACAAGGCGCGTTTCCGGCGCGCGGTGCTGCCCGGCATCCGCATCGTCGCGCTCGAGCTGCTCGACAAGACCGAGCCCGGCAACATCCGGCTGCTGGGACAGTCGTACGAAGGCGATCTCGACTTCACGCCGCTGGTCGCGACCGCGCCGGTGCAGATCCCGTCGGGCGACGTGCGCGAGGGCTTCATGCCCATCGCGGGCGTGCCGCGGCACGTGATCCGCGCCAGCCACCCGGTGGGGCGCCTCGACGACGCGCGCACCGGCGAGCTGGCCGTCTACCTCGACGCGCGCATCGTCGACGAGGCCACCGGCGCGCTCATGCTGCGCGTGATCTACTCGGCCATCGGCTTCGTGATCATCGGCGCGGGCCTGGCGTGGTTCGTCGGGCGCACGCTCATGCGTCCGCTGGTGAAGCTGCAGGAGGACATCCGCGTCGTCGCCGGCGGCGATCTCGCGCACCGCACCTCGGTGCGCAGCGGCGACGAGATCGGCGAGCTGGCGCGCACCTTCGACGTCATGACCGAGAGCCTGCAGCAGGCGCAGGAGCGCGAGCGCGAGACGGCCGGCAGCCGCCACCAGATGAGCCTGGCGGCCGAGGTCGCCGCGAGCCTGGTACCCGCGAGCCTGCCGGCGCTGCCCGGCTACGAGATCGCGGGCCACCACGCGGCCGGCGGCCAGCTCGGCGGCGAGACCTACGACGTGCTCAGGCTGCCCGGCGGGCGGCTGGGGCTGATCGTCAGCTCGGCCTCGGGCACGGGCGTGCCGGCCGCGATGGTCATGGCGATGGCGCGCTCCTCGCTCGCCGCCGTCGCGAGCACGGAGGCCGATCCGGGCGAGATCCTGCGGCGCGTGAACAACCTGCTCTCGGGCGACCTGCGCCGCGGGATGTACGTCACGGTGCTGCTGGCCGTGCTCGACCCGTCGTCCGGCACGCTGAGCCTGGCGAACGCCGGCCACGCGCCGCTGCTCTTCAGCCGCGGCCAGGCGCTCAAAGTCGTGCACAGCGAGGGCATCGCGCTGGGCTTCGACAAGGGGCCGGTCTTCGACCGCACCCTCAAGGTGCTGCGCGTGCCGCTGCAGCCCGGCGATCGCGTCGTGCTCTACGGACCGGGCGTGACGCGCGTGAACGGCGAGGGCGGCGCGCCGCTCGGCGAGGAGCGCTTCGCGGCGCTGGTCAAGCGCGAGGCCGGCCACCCGGCGCCCGTGTTCGTCAAGCGCATGGCGGCGCTGGTGGCCAAGTTCCGGGGGGCGGCGCCCTGCAACGAGGACGTCACGCTGCTCGCGCTCTCCCGTCAGGACGAGGGCGGCGGCCGGGCCGGAGGCGAGGCATGACGGGCATACGCGAGTTCCAGCAGCTCATCGAGCGCATCTACGGCGGCAAGGACAGCGCCCGCGGCACGGCCGGCACCTACATGTGGCTGGCCGAGGAGGTCGGCGAGCTGTCGCGCGCGCTGCGGCGCGGCGACCGCAAGGAACTCGAGGGCGAGTTCGCCGACGTCTTCGCCTGGCTCGTCACGCTGGCCTCGATGCACGGCGTCGACGTGCAGCAGGCGGCCGAGGCCAAGTACGGGCGGGGTTGTCCGCGCTGCCATGCCGCGCCGTGCGCCTGCGACGAGCCGGTCGCGAGTCACGGCGGGCCGGCCGGCCGCTGAGCGGGCCGGTCGTGGGCCGCTGGGCCGTCGTCGCGCCGCCGCTGCCGGTGGCGGGGCTGTTCACCTACGAGGTGCCGCCCGCGCTGCTCGGGCGCGTGCAGCCCGGCACGCGCGTGCTCGTGCCCTTCGGGCCGCGCAAGCTGCGCGCGACCTGCGTGCGGGTCGACGACGTGCCGCCGCCCGCGGGCGTGCTGGCCAAGCCGCTGATCGCGCTGCTCGACGAGCAGCCGCTCGTGGGCGCCGACCTGCTGCAGCTCGCCGAGCAGGTCGCGAGCGCCACGGCCTGCTCGTGGGGCGAGGCGCTCGACGCGCTGCTGCCGCCGGCGGTCAAGCGGGCGCGGGCCGCGCGCACGATCGAGCTGGCGCGCACGGCCGGGCCGCCGCACGCCGCGGGGCCGGTCGTCGAGAAGCTGCAGGCCGACAAGCGCACCGAGAAGCAGGCGCGCGCGTTGCGCATCCTGGCCGACCGCGGCGGCGAGCTGCCCGTGCGCGAGCTGCAGCGCCTGGCGCACGTGAGCCGCTCGCCGATCGAGACGCTCGCGAAGAACGGCCTGATCCTGCTGCGCGCGACGAGCGCGCGGCACGACCCGCTGGCCGACAGCCCGGTGGAGCGCACCGAGCCGCTCGCGCTGCACGCCGAGCAGCGCGTCGCGCTCTCGGCCATCGAGCAGGCGCTCGCGTCGGGGCGCCCGGCGACCTTCCTGCTGCACGGCGTGACGGGCAGCGGCAAGACCGAGGTCTACCTGCAGGCGCTGGCCGGCGTCGTCGCGGGCGGCCGGCAGGGCATCGTGCTCGTGCCCGAGATCAGCCTCACGCCGCAGACGGTGCGGCGCTTCCGCGAACGCTTCGAGCGCGTGGCGGTGCTGCACAGCGGCTTGACGGACGCCGAGCGCGCCGATCAGTGGCGCGCCATCCGCGCGGGAGAGGCCGACGTCGTGGTCGGCGCGCGCTCGGCGGTCTTCGCGCCCGTGCCGCGCCTGGGGCTGATCGTGATCGACGAGGAGCACGAGACCTCCTTCAAGCAGAACAGCGTGCCGCGCTACCACGCCCGCGAGGTCGCCGTGGCGCGCGCGCGCATCTCGGGTGCCGTGCTCGTGCTCGGCACGGCCACGCCCAGCCTCGAGGCCTGGCACCGCGCGCAGGACGGCGCGTACCGGCTGCTCACGCTGCACGAGCGGCTCGGCGGCGGGCGGCAGCCCGAGGTCGTGCTCGTCGACCTCACGACCGAGAACCGGCGCGGCAAGGGCTTCTCGTTCCTCTCCGACCCGCTGCGCGCCGCCATGGAGGACGCGCTCGCCCGCGGCGGGCAGGTGCTGCTGTTCCTCAACCGGCGCGGCTGGGCGCAGGTGCTGCTCTGCCGCACCTGCAAGGCGACGGCGCGCTGCCCGAACTGCGAGGTCTCGCTCACGCTGCACCGTCGCATCGGCCGGCTGCTGTGCCACTGGTGCGCGCACGAGCGGGTGCCGCCCGCGACCTGCGCGACCTGCGGCGGCCCGATGGCGCCGCTCGGCTGGGGCACCGAGAAGGTCGAGGAGGACGTGCGGCAGTCCTTCCTGTCGGCGACGGTCGCGCGCATGGACAGCGACACGATGTCGGGACGCGGCGCGCACGAGACGGCGCTGACGGCCTTCGCCGAAGGCCGCACCGACGTGCTCATCGGCACGCAGATGATCGCCAAGGGCCTGCACTTCCCCAACGTGCTGCTCGTGGGCGTGATCTGCGCCGACAGCGCGCTGTTCCTGCCCGACGTGCGCGCCGCCGAGCGCACCTTTCAGTTGCTGGCGCAGGTCGCGGGGCGCACGGCGCGCGGGCCGCGCGGGGGGCGCGTCGTCGTGCAGGCCTTCGATCCGCGCCACTTCGCAGTCAGGCTCGGCATGTCGGCCGACTACGAGCGCTTCGCGGCCACCGAGCTGGCGCTGCGCCGCGAGGCGAACTTCCCGCCCTTCACGCGCATCGTGCGCGTCGTCGCGCACGGCGCCGCCGAGCCGGCCGCGCGCCGGCGCATCGACCGGCTCGCCGCCGAGCTGCGCGCTCTGGACATCGACGGCGTGCAGCTCCTCGGCCCCGCGCCCGCGCCGCTCGCGCGCCTCAACCGGCAGTACCGCTTCCACCTGCTCGCGCGCTGCCTGCACGACGACGCCGTCGCGGCGCTCACCGCGCGCCTCGCCGGCCAGAGCGCCCCGTCTCGCGGCGCGCGCCTGCTCGTCGACGTCGACCCGGTGTCGATGTTGTAGGGGAGGTGCCGCACGCGCAGGGCGACCGGGGTCGTTATGCTTGGCGGCCGTCCGGCGCGCGCGGGGCGCCGCCGGGCCCGCACGCACCGCCGACGAGGGCCGCCGCCATGACCGAGATCGTCCATCTCACGCGCTTCAGCACGAAGCTGGGGCCGATGAGCCTGGCCTCGACCGAACGCGGCATCGTGGCCTGCTCGCTGCCGGGCGGCGACGACAACGTGCCCCAGGTGCTGGCGCGCGCGCTGCCCGAGGCGCGCGTCGTGCACGGCACCGGGCGCAACGCGCCGACGGTGGCGGCGGTGCGCGCCTACCTGTCGGGCCGGCGCGCCACGCTCGACGATGTCCGCCTCGACCTGCGCGGCACGGCCTTCCAGAAGAAGGTCTGGGCCGCGCTGCGGCGCGTGCCGGCCGGCCGCACGATCAGCTACGGCGAACTCGCGCGGCGCGCCGGCCATCCGCGCGCGGCGCGCGCCTGCGGCTCGGCCAACGGATCCAACCCCGTGCCGCTCTTCGTGCCCTGTCATCGCACGATCGCGGCCGACGGTTCCCTGGGCGGCTTCGGCGGCGGCCTGCCGCTCAAGCGCAGGTTGCTCGACCTCGAGGCGCGCGGCGCGAGGGCCGGCGCGCGCGCCGGCACGCGCGGCGCCGCGGCGCGCTGATGGGGGCCGG
>CAZBBB010000067.1:0-17704 GCA_964490005.1 uncultured Phycisphaerales bacterium
GCCGCGGGCCCGCCCGCCCGCGCGCCTTCGGGCGCGGGCGGCGGCGGCTTGCCGGCCTTCTTGGCCTCGGCGGCCTCGATCTCGCGCCGGTCGCTCGCGCGCAGGCCCGTCCACGTGAGCAGGTCCTCGACCATGGAGTCGTTGCTCTCGGTCGCGGCCTCGTACTCCGAGGTCATGTGGATGCAGTCCTTCGGGCAGGGCGGAATGCAGAACTCGCAGAAGATGCACTTCTTGTAGTCGATGGTGAACTTCTGCCACTCGAGGATGCGGCCGTGGTGCTCGGCCTCGATCTCGATGCAGTCGACCGGGCAGGCCTTGGCGCACAGCCGGCAGTCGATGCACTTGGCCTGCTCGAGGATGTGGATGCCGCGGTAGCTCGGCGGCACGGGCAGCCGCTCGCGCGGGTACTGCACCGTGATCGGCGGCTCGGAACGGAAGTACCGCAGCGTCACGTTCATGCCCTTGGCGGTGGTCGTCAGCGCCGAGGCGATGTTGCCGAAGTATTCGCGGATGCCGCCCATGACGTTCCGTGTCCCCGTCAGGCGGGGACCCACCTCCAAGCGAAGGTCTCGAAGACCGCCGTACCCACGACCGCGAACATCGCCCACGGCAGCAGGTACTTCCAGCCCATGACCATGACCTGGTCCACGCGCAGGCGCGGCAGCGTCCAGCGCAGCCACATCTGCACGAAGATCAGCGCGAAGATCTTGACCAGCAGCACGACCAGGCCGACCGGCGCCGGCCAGGACGAGACGTCGAGGAAGGGCAGCGTCCAGCCGCCCAGGAACAGCGTCGCGACCAGCGCCGACGACACGAACATCGACGCGTATTCCTCGAGGAAGAAGAACGAGAAGCGCATGCCCGAGTACTCGGTGTGGAAGCCCGACACGAGTTCGGACTCGGCCTCCGGCAGGTCGAAGGGCGCGCGCTTGCAGCCGGCCAGCGAGGCGATGAAGTAGATCAGGCAGGCGATCGGCATGAAGGGGTTGCGCAGCAGCAGCCAGCCGTGGTCTTCCTGGAAGGCGTTGAAGTCGCCCAGGCGGAAGCTGCCCACGACGAGCACCGGCGCGAGCAGCGCGACGGCCGCCGGCACCTCGTAGCTCACGACCTGGGCGGCCTCGCGCACCGCGCCGAACAGGCTGTACTTCGAGTTGCTGGCCCAGCCGGCCATGATCACGCCGACGACCTCGACCGAGGCCACGGCGAGGATGAAGAACAGCCCGAGGTGGATGTCGACGATCTGCACGCCGACCGCGAAGGGGATCGCGATGAAGCCCGCGAGCACGCCGCAGAACACGACCGCGGGCGCGATCCAGAACATGAACTTGTTCGCGCCCGCCGGGATCAGGTCTTCCTTGAACAGCAGCTTGACCGCGTCGGCCACCGACTGCGCCCAGCCGTGCCAGCCGCCGGTCTCCATCGGGCCGTAGCGCAGCTGCATGTGCGCGGCGACCTTGCGCTCCATCCAGATGGCGAACATCGCGTACACGGTGATGAAGCCCAGCAGGCTGCCGATGCACAGGGCGTAGGCCGCCGCGAGCGGCAGCACGCCCGTGAGCCCCAGCCCTTCGAAGAAGCCGATCAGGGCGTTCATCGCGTCAGCGGTCCACCTCGCCCAGGACGATGTCGAGCGAGCCGATGATCGCGACGCCGTCGCCGATCATGCAGCCCGGCAGCAGCGCGTCGAGCACCGAGAGGTTGCAGAAGCTCGGCGCCCGCGCGCGGCAGCGGATCGGCGAGGTGCCGCCCTCGGACACGACGTAGAAGCCCAGTTCGCCGCGCGGGTTCTCGCAGCGCAGGTAGGCCTCGCCGGCCGCCGGCTTGAGCGGGGTCTTGTACATCTTGACCATCGACTTCTCCATGAAGTCGCCGCTCGGCACGCGGGCGGCCGCCTGCCGGATGATGCGCACCGACTCCATCATCTCGCGCATGCGGACCCAGTAGCGGTCCCAGCAGTCGCCGAGCGTGCCGTGCGTGCCCTCGCCCACGGGGATCTCGAAGTCGATCTCGTCGTAGGGCCACAGGTACGGCACGTCGCGGCGCAGGTCCCACTTGACGCCCGAGCCGCGCAGCACGGGACCGGTGCAGCCGTACGCGATCGCCATGTCGCGCGGCAGGATGCCGACGTTGGCCGTGCGCCCGATGAAGATCCGGTTGTGCGAGAGCAGCGTGTTGTACTCGGCCCAGTTGCGCTCGAACTCGTCGCAGAAGCGCAGCACGTCGGGCAGCCAGTTCGCGTCGATGTCGTGCGCGACGCCGCCCGGACGCACGTAGTTGTAGAGCATGCGCTGGCCCGAGGGCCGCTCGAGCAGCGCCATGATCGCCTCGCGGTCGCGGAAGGCGTAGAAGAAGGGCGTGTTCGCGCCGAGGTCGATGCCGTAGGTGCCGAACGCGATGAGGTGGCTCGCGATGCGGTTGAGCTCGGCCACGATGACGCGCAGCCACTGCGCGCGCTCGGGCGCCTCGACGCCCAGCAGCTTCTCGACCGTGAGGCTCCAGGCCAGCTCGTTGTTGCAGGCCGCGAGGTAGTCCATGCGGTCGGTGTACGGCGTGAACTGCAGGTAGCTCACGTTCTCGCCGATCTTCTCGGCGCAGCGGTGCAGGTAGCCGATGTCGCAGCGCGCGGCGGTGATGATCTCGCCGTCCATGCGCAGCTCGACGCGCAGCACGCCGTGCGTCGAGGGGTGCTGCGGCCCGAGGTTGAGCTTGAGCTCCTCGGTGTAGACGTCGGTCGACTCGTCGACGGTGAACAGTTCGAGCGCTTCCATCAGGGGCCCGCCTCCGCGTCGCCGGCGGGCGCGGCGCCCGGCGTGCAAGTCTGGCCGCCGCTCGCGAGCGGACGGCTGGAGAACTCGCTCGGCGGCTGGCGCAGCGGCGTGCCGGCCGGGCGCGGCTCGGCGCGCGGCTGCGGGTTCTCGCCGCCCGGCTCGTACAGCGGGATCGCGTCGAGCTCGAGCGGGATGCCGCCGTGCACGCTCGGGTAGACGTAGTCCTTGCGGAGCGGATGGCCGATCCATTCGGCCGGCAGCAGGATGCGCCGCAGGTCGGGGTGGCCGGCGAAGCGCACGCCCAGCAGGTCGTACTGCTCGCGTTCGTGCCAGTCGGCGGCCCGGTAGACCCCGGCGACCGACGGCAGCTCGGGGTGCCAGGTGTCGTGGTTGCCGCCCGGCGGACGCGGGAGCGACACCTTGAGCGTGAAGCTGTGGTGGTGGCTCAGCGAGCAGACGTGATAGACGACCTCGATCGCCGCCTCACGCTCCACCGCCGTCACGCAGTGCAGCATCTCCATGCGGCATTCGGGGTCGTCGCGCAGCAGTTGCAGCGCCGCGACGATGCCCGAGGCGTCGACGAAGGCGAAGGGGTCGCGCGCGCTCTCGTCGAGGGGCGTCAGGCCGGCGATCCCCGCCGCCGCCAGCCGGCCGTGCAGTGCCTGGGCATCCATGGCGGCCGTCAGCCGTAGATCCGGGCGAGTTCGGCGGTCGTGCTCTGCCGGCGCGCGAAGATCTCCTCGCGCGTCATCTTCTCGCGCAGCTTGAGGATGCCGTCGAGCAGCGCCTCGGGCCGCGGCGGGCAGCCGGGCACGAAGATGTCCACGGGGATGATCTTGTGGACGCCCTTGACCGTGTTGTAGCCCCACTTCACGTAGGGCCCCCCGCCGCAGACGCAGGCCCCCATGGCGATCACGTAGCGCGGCTCGGACATCTGGTCGTACAGGCGGCGCACGCGCACGGCCATCTTCGCGTTGACCGTGCCGGGCACGATGATCAGGTCGCTCTGGCGCGGCGTGGCGCGCGGCACCCCGGCGCCGTAGCGGTCGAGGTCGAAGGTCGCCGCGTAGACGGCCATCATCTCGATGGCGCAGCAGGCGATGCCGAAGGTCATCGGCCAGACCGAGGACTTGCGCCCCCAGTTGACGGCCGCGTCGACGGCCTTGACCGGGCCGATGGCGGGCAGCGCGTTGTTCAGCAGGCCCATGCGATCAACCCTGGACCCGGCGGCGGTTTCTGACCGACTTCACCCAGTCGAAGTCGCCCTTGGCCCAGACGTAGACCAGGCCGACGAACAGGATCCCGATGAACACCAGGCCCTCGATCAGGGCCAGGGAGCGGTCGGGAAAGCTCGAGAACACGTGCGCCCACGGAAACATGAACGCGATCTCGACGTCGAACACGATGAAGACGAGGGCCGCGGTGTAGAAGCGCATGTCGAAGCGCACCTGGGCGTCCCCGACGGGATCCTCGCCGCACTCGTAGGCCATCGACTTGGCCGGATAGGGGTTGCGCGGCCGGAAGAGCGCGCCCAGCACCAGCGGCGTGCAGACCATGACCACGCCGGTGATCAGGAACACCAGGACGGCGTGGTAGTCGAGGAGCACCTGTTCTCCGGGGTCGGTCCGGTCGCGTCGGGCACTATAGGTTTTCGCCCCCGGCGCCGCCAAGACGCGCGCGACGCGCGACGGCGGCGCGCGGTGTCGTCGCGGACCGCCCCGCCGCGGGGTCCCGACATGAGTCGGGCCCGCCCTTCCGCAGCGGGAAGGACGGGCCCGTACTCAGGTCGCGGGGATCGACTCCGGAGAGTCGCGCTCCGCCTCCGTCAGGGCGTCGTCATGGTCAGCCCGTTGGTGGCGCTGAGCAGGAACGGTGCCCCGAGATCGTTGAACCACGCCTGCAGGGTCACCTTCGTGCCGCTCGGCGTGCCCAGCGGCATCGACGAGCTGAGCGAAACCACGCCCTGGGCGTCGGCGAGCAGCAGGAACTGCAGCACGATCGGGATCGGATAGAAGGTGCCGCCCTTGAACGGAGCCGCACCTCCGGGGCCGATCGCCACGAACATGGTGCCGTTGACGAAGCTCAGCGTGCCGCTGGTCTCGATCGTGAAACCCTTGCTGCTGCCCGGCGCCAGGTCGCCGAACCCGAGCAGTTGGGGCGTCCCCAGCGTGCCCGCGACGCCCGTGCCGACGCTCAGGAAACTGCCCGTGTTGATGTAGGTGAAGCCGCCCGGGATCGACGAGCTGCCGTTGCCGAAGGCCACGACATCGACCGCGCCCAGCGCGTGCGCCGGCGTGGTCACGGTCAGTTCCGTCGGACCGGCCAGTTCGAGGTCGGTGCCGGCGATGCCGTCGAAGGTCACGCTCGTCACGCCCAGCACCGAGGCCCCGGAGATGACCACGACCGTGCCGCCGTCTTTCGTGCCGCTGGGCGGCGAGACCGAGGAGATCGAGGGCGCGGGGTTGGTCGTGTACGTGAAGGCCGAGGGCAGCGTGTCGCTCCCTTCGACGTCGATCACTTCGACCGACACCGTCGCGCCCAGGCTGCCCGGAGGCGTCTGAGCCGTGATCGACGTGTTGCTGTTGACCACGAACGAGACCGCGTCGACGCCGCCGAAGCGCACCGCGACGGTGCCGGTGAAGCCGGTCCCGGTCACGGTCACGTTCGTGTAGCCGCCGGCCGGGCCGGACGTCGGCAGGATGCTCGAGACGACCGGCGGGTCGCCGAAGGGCGCGCCGAGGTCGATCGGGAAGGCGTTCGACAGGTTCACGTGGCTGCCGCCGCTGTTCTTGACCATCACCTCGCCGTCCATGACGCCGGCCGGGACGGTGACGCTGATCTGCGTGCCGCCGCCCGTCGAGGCCACGCCCGTCACCTTGACGGGGTTGCCCTGCTGGCTGTCGTTGGTGAACCAGACCTCGTTGCCGGTCGTCGAGTAGTTGCTGCCGTTGATGATCAGCGTGCCGCCCGTCTGCTTGACGCCGGCGAGCGACGTGATGCGCGGCTTCGAGGCCGACTTGGCCCCGTAGACGGCCTGCACGCCGGCGATGTCGTCGCTCGAGATCGAACGCTGGCCGGTGCCCGTGCCGGAGATCGAGGGCCACATCGTCGCGCCGCTCACGTTGCTGTGCCCGAGGCCGAGCGCGTGGCCGAACTCGTGGCAGGCCACGCCCTGCAGGTCGATGCCCGAGGTGACGTTGTTGGGGCCGTCGTGCCAGGTCCAGCCGCTGTAGTACTTGATCGTCCAGCCGTCGCTGATCGGGCCCTGCATGAAGGCCAGGGTGCCGCCGCTGCTGCCCGCCAGCTCGCTGTGGATGTTGGCGTTGTTGGTGCCGGCCGAGTTCGCGGTGCCCTGGAACGACGCGTCGAAGTTGGCGCCGCCGTCGCCGATCACGCTGTTGCTCGAGAGGCCGTCGCCGAGTCCGTTGCCGGCCACCGGCTCGCTGGCCCACTCCGCGCAGCCCTTCCAGATCGCCATGACGGCGCCGGTCTGCCCGGGGAAGTTGGGGTGCGGCGTGACGTTGTTGTTCGCCGTCGAGTCCGTGAAATTGTTGAACACGCGGAAATCGCGCTGGCTCAGGCTGAGGTTGCCGCCGATGAGCGAGTACGCGCCGGTGTCCGTGGGGGCCGAGACGGCCGAGAGCGCCGTGACCGCCAGCCCGAGGCCGGCCGTCGCGAGGAGCGTTCTGATGTGCATCTTCATGTTCGTGGGCTCCTCGTTCACTTGACGTCGGGCTGGGACTTGGCCGCCAGCAGCGCGAGGTGCGTGCTGCGCACCGCCGCCGTCGCGTCGACCAGCTTGATGTTCTCGGCGAAGGCCATGCCCTCGCCCTTGCCGATGAGCACCGGCGTGCCGAAGGACTTCTCGACGCGGTAGACGCCCGAGAGGTCCCAGACGCGGTTCATCGGCGCCGGCATCTGCTCGTCGCGCTGGAAGAACACGACGGCCTCCCCGCCGACGCGGGTGTCCTGCAGGGTCGGCGCCTCGCTGATCGAGAACTGGTCGCGCGGCTCGTGGCTGCCGAGGAAGACGAGTTCGGTCGCGAGCGGCTCGCCGGTGCGCAGCGAGGTGCCGGAGACCTTGAGCTTCGTCCACACGCAGCCGTCGTAGGGCCAGTCGAGGTTGAAACTGCTCTTCTCGAGGATCTTCACGTGGGCAGCTTCCGAGGTGATCTGCATCAGCTCGGAGAGCGTCATGGCCTTGATCGCGGACACGGCCGGAGTGGCCACGGCGGCCGTCAGGGCGAGTGCGGTCAGGGCGCGGAAGGGCGTGCGCATGGAGGGGCTCCTTGCCGGAGGAATCGGGATGGGAGGGACTCCGCACGGCGGCCGAAATGTCGAGACCGGGCACGAAGTGCCGCGAGGGGCTCGCCGGAAGTGCTCACGCGCCCCGGAACGACGTTCGGGAGGGGCGCGGACCGAGGGGAGAGGGCTCGGGGCATCCGCCATCCTAGCAGATGGACGCGGAGCCCGCCTCCCCCGAGGCGGGAGAGACGGGCTCCGCGTGGAGCTCCGATCGCGCGTTGGCCCTGCGATTGCAGGCCTTCGCGACGACGACTACGGCACGGTGGCCCTCAGACCGTTCGAGCCGCTCAGGCCGGCCGGAGCGGTGAAGTCGCTGATCCAGAACTGCATCGTGAACTTCGTGCCCGCCGGCGTCCCGGCCGGGATGGCCGAGCTGAGATGCACCTCGCCGAAGATGTCGGTCGGGATGATGACCTGGGTCAGGATCGGGATCGGATAGAAGGTGCCGCCCTTGAAGGGCACCGCCCCGCCGTTGCCGAGCGCGGCGAACAGCGACGAGGACGACAGGCCGAGCGCGCCGATCAGATCGATCGTGAAGCCCGTGCCGCTGCCGGCGCTCAGATCACCGGAGCCCGTGAGCACCGGCACGCCGAACACGCCGCCCAGACCCGGGCCGATGTCCTCGAAGGTGCCGAAGTTCACGTAGGTCATGCCGTTCACGATCGTCGAGCTGCCGTTGCCGGTGGCCACGACGTTGACGGCGCCCAGCGCGTGCGGCGGCGTCTCGACCTGCAGGGTGTTGGCATCCAGGATGACCAGGTTCGTGCCGGGAACGCCGCCGAAGGTCACGCCCGTCACGCCGACGACCGAGGCGCCGCTGATCTCGACCTCGACGCCGCCCGCCGCAGGGCTCGTGTTCGGGGTGACGCTGCTGATCGAGGGCGCGGGATCCGGCAGGAACGCGAAGGCGTTGCTGAGCGTGTCGGTGCCGGTCGCCGTCGTCACCGAGACGTTCACGGTCGAGAACAGCGCACCGCCCGGCGAGACCGCCGTGATCGAGGTGGCGCTGTTGACCGTGAACTCGAGCGACTCGAGGGCCCCGAACTTGACGCTCGAGGCGCCGGTGAAGTTCGTCCCCGTCAGCGTCACCGACGTGAAGCCGCCCGCGGCGCCCTGGCTCGGCGAGACGCTCACGAGATCGGGCGGGTTGCCCGAGACGCCGCCGATGTCGATCGGGAAGGCGTTGGAGAGGTTGGAGTGGCCCGTGCCGTTGTTGCGCACGAGGACCTCGCCGTCCTGCACGTTGCTCGGGATCGTCACGCTGATCGACGTGCCGCTCGAGGTGACGCCGGTGACCTTCGTCGGGTTGCCGTCGCTGTTGGTCTTGGTGAACCAGACCTCGTTGTTCGTCGGCGAGAAGTTGCTGCCGCTGATGACCAGCACGCCGCCGATGTTCTTGCTGCCGCCCAGCGCGGTGATCACCGGCTTGGACGCCGACTTGGCGCCGTAGATGGCCTGGATCCCGGCGATGTCGTCGCTGTGGATCGAACGCGCCGCCGTGCCCGTGCCGCTGATCGACGGGAACATCGTCGCGCCGCCGGTGCCGCTGTGGCCGAGGCCCAGCGAGTGGCCGATCTCGTGGCAGGCGACACCCTGGATGTCGACACCCGACGAAACGCTGCCCGGGCCGTCGTGCCAGGTCCAGCTCGAGATGTAGCGGATGCGCCAGCCGTCGCTGATCGGCGTCTCGGTGTAGGCCAACGTGCTGCCGCTGCTGGTCGTCTCCTCCGAGTGCACGTTGTTGTTCGTGCCGCCCACCGCCGAGGTCAACCCCTGGAAGGTGTGGTCGAAGTTCGCGCCGCCGTCACCGAGGTTGGCGTTGCCGGTGATGCCGTCGCCCAGGCCGTTGCCGGCGTAGGGCCCGCTGGCCCACTCGACCGCGCCCTTCCAGATGGCCATGACCGCCCCGGTGTGGCCGGGGAAGTTCACGTGCGCCGTCGTGTTGTTGTTCGCGGTGGAGTCCGTGAAGTTGTTGAACACGCGGAAGTCGCGCTGGCTCTGCGAGAGGTTGCCGCCGATGAGCGAGTAGGCCGCCGTGTCGGTGGGGACGGAGACGGCCGAAAGGGCCGTGACCGCCAGCCCTAGGCCGGCCGTCGCGAGCAGCGTCTTGATGTTGGTCTTCATGTTCGTGCGCTCCTCGCTCACTTGCCGCTGGCCGGGGACTTGGCCGCCTGCAGCGCCAGGTGCGTGCTGCGCACGGCGCCCGACGCGTCGGCCAACTTGACGTTCTCGGGGAAGGCGAAGCCTTCGCCCTTGCCGACGAGCACCGGGGTGCCGAAGGCCTTCTCGACGCGGTAGACGCCCGAGAGGTCCCAGATGCGGTTCATCGCGGTCGGCATCTGCGTGTCGTGCTGGAAGAAGACGACCGCTTCGCCGCCGACGCGCGTGTCCTGCAGCGTCGGCATCTCGCTGATGCCGTACTGGTCCTTGGGGTCGTGGCTGCCCAGGAAGACCAGCTCGGTCGAGACGGGCTCGCCGGTGCGCAAGGACGTGCCCGAGACCGTGAGCTTGGTCCAGACGGCGCCCTCGAGCGGGAAGTCGAGGCGGAAGCTGCTCTTGCCGAGGATCTTCACGTGGACCGCGTCCGACGTGACCTGCATCAGTTCGGACAGGGTCAGTGCCTTGATCGCCGCCGCGGCCGGAAGGGCCACTGCGGTCGTCACGGCGAGGGCGGTCGCAAAACGCGCGAGAGCTCGCATCAATCGACTCCGATATCCCGCGGGTGCGGGAGGGGGCTATTCGGGAAGGGAGAAAGGAGAGGTCGGGGCCCGTCGTGTGCGCGGCTCGACCGGGAGAATCGCGGCCCCTGAACTGCGCGGCTCGTGGTTCGGGCACGACGCGCTGGGCCGGAAACGACGGATCGGGAACGACAGACGGGCGAGGGAGAGCCCGCAGTCTAAGGCCGGATCCGGCAGGTGCCTACCTCCGGCCGTCACGAGAAAGACAAATTTGTCGCCTGATGACTCATCAGAAGACAAATACGTCTGCTGTCCCTGCGGAGGGGGGCGCGTTCCGCGGTCCGGCCCCCGCCCGGACCCTCAGGCCCTGACGATCGTCATGAACTCCGAGCGCGTCTCGGCGCAGCTCTGGAACGTGCCCCGCAGCGCCGACGTGACCATCGACGAGCCCGGCTTGCGCACGCCCCGCATGGTCATGCAGGTATGGGTCGCCTGCAGGAACACCCCCACCCCCTGCGGCTGCAGCGTGTTCTGGATCAGGTCGGCGATCTGCGAGGTCAGGCGCTCCTGCACCTGCAGCCGGCGGGCGTACTCCTCCACGACGCGGGCGATCTTCGACAGCCCGACGATGCGCCCGTTGGGCACGTAGGCGACGTGCGCGGTGCCGTGAAAGGGCATCATGTGGTGCTCGCAGAGCGACTCGAAGGCGATGTCCTTCACCACCACCATCTCGTGGTGGTCCTCGGCGAAGGTCACCTCGAGGTGCCGCGCCGGGTCGAGTTCCCGGCCGGCGAGGATCTCGGCGTACATCCGGGCCACGCGCGCCGGTGTATCGAGCAGCCCGTCGCGGCCGGGGTCCTCGCCCACGGCCAGCAGGATCTCGCGCACGGCGCGCTGCAGCCGCTCGTGATCCACGTTGCACAGGCTCACCGGGCCCTTGGCCCCTGCGGGCGTCCTTGAATCGCGAGCGGTCATGGCGCCTCCAGGAAGCGGATGAAGTCGTCGACGTCGAAGTCGGGCGAGTAGCCCATCTTGCGCAGGGGCGTCCCGTCGCTGTCGAGCAGCACGTACAAGGGCAGCGTCACCGAGCCGAGCGCCTCCATGCGGCGCTGGTTGGCGAGGTCGCCCGCGCGGTGCTCGGGACTGCGGCGGTCGGTGTAGAGGCGCGCCGCGACCACCTTCTCCAGCGCCTCGGCGAAGCGCTCGTCCACGAAGATGGTCTTCTCGACCTTGCGGCAGTTCACGCAGGTCACGCCGGTGAAGTCGACGAACACGCGCCGCCCGGTCGCCGCGGCGACCGCCAGCGCCTCGTCGTGATCTTCGATCCAGGCGATGCGTTCGTCGTGCTCCGTCGAGCTCGGCGCGCCGTACTCGCGCGGCGGCAGGTAGCTCTCCGTCCACGAATCGAGCTCGCGCCCCGCCAGGCCGCGCGCGAAGTAGAAGCTCAGGGCCAGGGCGACGCAGGCCCAGAACGTGCGCAGGCTCAGCAGGCGCCGCCGGCCGGCGACGTCGTGCGGCAGCTTGAAGGCGCCGAACAGATAGAGCGACATCATCAGCGTGACGATGAGCGTCAGCAGCAGCACGGACGAGCGCGGAAACAGCTGCAGCCCCCAGGCGATGTCGGCGTTCGAGAGGAACTTCAGCGCCGCGACGACCTCGACGAAGCCGAGCACCACCTTGAGCGTGATCATCCAGCCGCCCGCCCCGGGCAGCGCCGAAGCCATGGCCGGGAACATCGCGAGCAGCACGAAGGGCAGCGCGAAGGCCGCGGAGTAGACCAGCATTCCGGCGGCGATCAGCCAGGGAGACCCGCCCGCCGTGAGCGCCGCGAGCAGCGAGCCGACGATCGGCGCCGTGCAGGTGAAGGCCGTGATGGTGAACACGAAACCCATCACGAACACGGGCATGTAGCCGGGCTTCGCCTGCGCCGACAGGCCGGCCTCGGCGCGGCGCGCCAGGAAGCGCGGCGGCCGCAGGTCGTAGAAGCCCATGAGCGACAGGCCGAAGAACACGAACAGCGCCGCCAGGGCCAGGTTCGCCCACGGGTCGGTCGCGAAACGCTGCAGCGAGCTGGCGCCCAGCAGCGTCGCCAGCCCCATGCCGAAGCCGGTGTAGGTCGCCACGATGCCCAGGCCGTAGGCCAGCGCGTAGCGCGTGCCGCCTCCCTGCGCGGCGCCGCGCTTGGCGAAAAACGAGACCGTGATCGGGATCATCGGGAACACGCAGGGCGTGAGCAGCGAGACGAACCCGAAGATCAGCGAGAGCCACAGCAGCTTGCCGAGTTCGCCCGAGCGCAGGGCGGCCGCGAGCCGCGACTCGAGCGTGCCGTCGTCGCCGCCGCCGGCCGCGCCGCCGTCGGTCGGGGGCGGAGGGCCGGGCAGGTCCTCCGCCGTCGGGGCGCGCACCTGCAGGTCGACCGCGTGCGTCTCCTCGACGGGAAACAGGCAGCCGCGGTCGTCGCAGGCCTGGTACTCGATCGAGATCGTCGCGCGCGCCGGGCCGGGCGGGTGTCCGGGCGCGACCTCGAAGACGACCCCGAAGGAAAACGCGCCGTCGAGCACGCGCCAGGTCTCGCCGAGGATCGGATCGAACAGCTCGTGGGCCGACTCGGGGTGGATCACCTCGACGAAGCGCAGGCCCTCGCTCGCCTCGCCCTTCACGGCCGTGGGCAGGATCTCGCCCTTCGAGTCGTGCGCGTAGATGTGGTAGGGCGCGTCGACGCGCACGTCGAGCACGACCTCGAAGCGCCCGCCCGCGGGCACGGGCTCGGCGGGTGCCGCCGCGCTCACGTGCACCGGGTTCTGTGCGGCGAGCGCCGGCGCCGCGAGCCACAGCACGAGCGCGCACAGCGCCGCACCGAGCGCGCGGCGGCGCATCGGCCCCTCCGTCGCGACGCCGCTCACCGGGCCGCGGGCTCGCGGGAGACGGTCTGGGCCGCGCGTCGCGCCGCGTCGGCGGCCTCGGCCTCCATCAGGGCGAGCTCCTCGACGAGGGCGTCCACGATCTGGTCCTCGCGCACCTTGCGCACCGTCTTGCCCTTGCGGAAGAGCAGGCCTTCGCCCGCGCCGCCGGCGATGCCGATGTCGGCCTCGCGCGCCTCGCCCGGCCCGTTCACGGCGCAGCCGAGCACGGAGATCTTCACCGGCAGCGTGCTCTTGCCGACGCGCTGCTTGACCTCGGCCACGATCTTCTCGAGGTCGATGTCGATGCGCCCGCAGGTCGGGCAGGCGATGATCTCGGGCGAGATCACGCGCACGCCGGTGCACTTGAGGATGTCGTAGGCGACCGGGATCTCGTGCTCGGGGTCGGCCGTCAGCGACACGCGGATCGTGTCGCCGATGCCCGCGAGCAGCAGCGCGCCGATGCCGGCCGCGCTCTTCACCGAGCCGTACTGCAGGTCGCCGGCCTCGGTCATGCCCACGTGCAGCGGCACGTCGCTCTGCGCGCCGAAGATGCGGTTGGCCTCGACGCAGCTCTGCACGTCGGTGCTCTTGATCGAGACGATGATGCGCTCGACGCCGTGCTTGCGGGCGAAGGCCACGTGGCGCACCGCGCTCTCGGCCAGCGCCTCGGCGCTCGGCCAGCCGTGCTTCTCGAGCAAGTCCTTCTCGAGGCTGCCGCCGTTGACGCCGATGCGCACGGTCGTGCCCTTGGCGCGCGCCGCCTGCATGACCTCGGCCACCTTGCGCTCGCTGCCGATGTTGCCGGGGTTGATGCGCACCTTGTGCGCGCCGGCCGCGATGGACGCCAGCGCCATCTTGTGGTTGAAGTGGATGTCCGCGATGAAGGGCACGTCCATCGCGCGGATCCAGGTCGGGATGTTCGCCGCGCTGGCCTCGTCGGGGATCGTCACGCGGATCAGCTCGCAGCCGGCCTCCTGCAGCAGCTTGATCTGCGCCAGCGTGGCCGCGGCGTCGGTGCTGTCGGTGTTCGTCATCGACTGCACGCGCACCTTGTTCTCGCTGCCGAGGACGAGGTGCCCGACGGGCACCTGGATCGTGGGTCGGCGTCTGGGTGTTCGCAGCATGCGTCTCTCGCGGCCCGCGGGGCCGAGTGGATCTCAGCCGTCGACCGGCTGCCCGCCGAGCGTGGCCTGCAGCTCCAGCGTCGATTCGCCGCGGCGGATCGTGAGGGTGATGACGTCACCGGGCCGCCTGGAGAACAGCAACACGGAGTAGTCCTGCAGGTTGCGGATCACGCGCCCGTCGAGCGCCGTGATCAGGTCGCCCGCCGCGAGGCCGGCCGCCTCGGCCGGCGTGCCGGCGCGCACGCCCGAGATGCGCACGCCGTCCTCGCGGTCGTAGGCCATGTCGGGCGAGGTGCCCAGCACGACCCGGTAGGCGATCACGGGCGCGTCGCCCGGGGCGGCCGCGGCGTGCGGGTCGGCGCCCGCGACGGGCCGCGCCGCCGGCGGCGGCGTGAAGGCCGGGCGCGCCGAGAGGCCCGAGAGCCGCGCCGCGACGTTCGCCGCGAGCATCGAGATCGCCGCGCCGTGCGTGGCGTCGACCTTCTCGAGATCGTCGCTCGGCATGTGGTAGTCGTCGTGCAGGCCGGTGAAGAAGTTCACCACGGGCACCTGCTTCTCGTGGAACGAGGCGTGGTCGCTGTTCGGGCTGGCCGTCGCCGACAGCTTGAGCTGCAGCGGCGCGGGCAGCTCGGCGTTGGCGGCCGTCACCAGCTCGGTCAGGCCCGGCGCCGAACCCATGCCTTCGACCGTCACCGACCCGTCGCCGCTGCGGCCGATCATGTCCATGTTGATCGCGGCGACGAGACCCGCGAGCGGGCGCGGCGGCTCGGCGGCGTAGTGGCGGCTGCCGAGCAGGCCCCATTCTTCGCCGCTCCAGGCGGCGAACACGACGCCGCGACGCAGCTCGTGGCGCCGCGCCGCGAGCGCGCGCGCCGCCAGGATCAATCCGGCCGTGCCCGAGGCGTTGTCGTCGGCGCCGTTGTGGATCTGCCCGCGCGCGGCCAGGCCGCCGCGCGAGCCGGCGACCTCGCCGAGGCCGACGTGGTCCATGTGGGCGCCGATGAGCACGTGCTCGTCGGCCACCGTCGGATCGTTGCCCGGGAGCCAGCCCAGCACGTTGACGGTGCCGATCACCGTGCGCTCGGCCGCGACGACCAGGCGCAGCGTGGCTCCTTCGATCGGGAATCCGTCCGGCGCTCCGCGTGCGTCGAGTTCGGTCTGCAGGGCGCCGAGGTCGAGGCCCCATTCCGCGAACAGGCGCTCGCCGGCGGCCGCCGAGACGTGCGCGGCCGGCAGCGAGGCGCCGGGCGCACCCCCGCCGCCGAGCGACTGGTAGTCGCGCACGCGGTCGGCGCGCGATCCGGGGCGATGGGTCGCCGGGTCGTTGACGACCACGAGCGCCACCGCGCCGGCCTTGAAGGCGGCGTTGGTCTTGGACAGGAACGAGCGCTTCTCGCTCGCCGGCCGGCCGTCGGCCCAGGGCGAGTCGGGCTGGTCGGCGCGCGGTGCGCCGCGCAGGACGAGCGCAACCTTGCCCTCGACGTCGAGGCCGGCGTAGTCGTCCCAGCCGTTCTCGGGGTCGGAGATCCCGTAGCCCGCGAACACGACCGGCCCCTCGGCCGAGCCGCGCAGCGCCGTCTGCAGCGGGATCCAGTCGCGCCGCAGTCGCAAGGCCGTCTCGCCGGCCACGAGCAGGTTGCCGTCGAGCAGCTGCCGGCGCCCCGGCACGGTGAAGTGCTGCAGGAAGCTCTCGCCGTCGAGCGGCTGCAGCCCGGCGCGCTCGAAGGCCTCGGCCACGTACTCGGCCGTCTCGAACAGCTCGGGCGTGCCGGTGTCGCGGCCCTGCCGCTCGTCATCGGCCAACCAGGCCACGTCGGCCAGCCAGGCATCCTGAGCCGCCAGTTCGTGCGTCGACGGAGCGGCGCAGGCGACGGGCAGCAGCGAAACCAGCGTCAGCAGGACGGCGCGGATCGGGAAGCTCATCGCGGGTCTCGAAGGCCTGGGAGGGGCGGCCGGCGACTCGGCGCCGCTCCGGGCCGGGGCCGGAACTCGCGCCGGGCGCCGCGGGCGCCGGGTCCTGCAAGCGGCGCATTGTAGCCACGGGGACCCGGCGCCGCGCCGCGGGCCCGCTCCGCTCCGCCCGCCGCCTCAGCGCGCGGCGGCGAGGGCCTCGGGCAGCGCCGAGAGCAGCCGGTCGATGTCCGCGGGCTGGTTGTAGAGGGCCACGCTGGCACGCAGCGTGGGCCCGCAACCGAGCGCATGGAGCAGCGGCTCGGCGCAGTGGGTGCCGGCCCGCACCGCGACGCCGCACAGGTCGAGCACGGTCGCCGCCGTCTGCACGTCGCCGCCCGCCAGGGTGAACGAGACGGCGCCCGATCGCTCGCGGGCCGTCGGCGGCCCGACGACGGTCACGCCCTCGATCGCCGCGAGCCCCGCGAGCAGCCGCTCGAGCAGCCTCAGTTCATGGGCGCGGATGGCTTCCAGTCCCAGTTCGTCGATCAGATCGAGGGCCGCCACGAAGGCCGCCGCCTCGGCGGCCGGCGGCGTCCCCGCCTCGAAGCGCAGCGGAGGCGGCTGGAAATCGGCCCCGTCGGACCGCACCGAACGGACCATCTCGCCGCCGAAGTTCGTCGGCACGGTCTCCGCCAGGAGTTGCGCGCGACCGCGCAGCACGCCGAGCCCCATCGGCCCGTACATCTTGTGGGCCGAGAGCGCGAGGAAGTCGGCCCGCTCGCTGCCCTCGTCGAGCGGCAGGTGACCGGCCGCCTGCGTGATGTCGAGCAGGACGGCCGCGCCGGCGGCCTGCGCGCGGGCGACGAGCTCCGTCGTGTCGACGATCGTGCCGAGCGCGTTGCTCACGCGCGTCGCGGCCAGCAGCCGCGTGCGGGGCGGGAGTCGCGCCGGCATCTCCAGCCGGCCCCGTGCGTCGACCGGCAGGCTCACGAGCCGGGCTCCGGTGCGCGCGCAGACCTGCTGCCAGGGCACCAGATTGCTGTGGTGCTCGAGCGCCGTCACGACGACGACGTCGCCCGCCGCGAGCCGCGGCTCGAGCCAGCCACGCGCGGCGAGGTTGATGGCTTCGGTCGCGTTGCGCGTGAAGACGACCTCGCCGGGCGCGGCGCGCAGGAAGCGCGCGACGCGGCGGCGCGCGCCCTCGTAGGCCTCGGTGGCCGCGCGCGCCCGGCGATGCGTCGCGCGATGCACGTTGGCGTTGGCGAGCACGTAGAACGCGGTCAGCGCCTCGAGCACGGCCGCGGGACGGTGCGTCGTGGCCGCGTTGTCGAGCGGCGCCTCGTCGAGCCCCGTCAGAGCCGGAAAGCGCGCGCGGACGGCGACGGCGTCCATCAGTCGGCGCGCCCCGCCCGCGGCGGGGTGCAGCGACCGCGGCGGACCGGCGCCCGCCTCACCCCGGCAGTCGCGAGCCGACGATGCGCGAGATCTGCGCCCCTTCGGCGCGCCCCTGCAGGCGCGAGGCCGCCTCCTTGATCACGCGCCCCATCTCCTTGCGGTCCTTGGCGCCGAACTCGGTGATCACCGTGTCGACGACGAGTTCGATCTCGGCGTCGGAGGCCGCGGTCGGCAGGTAGCGGCGGATGACGTCGATCTGCGCCTCCTCGCGCGCGGCCAACTCGGGGCGCTGCCCCTTCACGAACAGCTCGGCCGCCTCCTGACGCGTCTTGATCGCCTTGCGCAGCACGCGCAGCACGACCTCGTCGGTGACGCCGCTGCGATCGAGGCCCTCGGCGATCGCGACGTTCTTGGCGTCGGCGAGCAGCGAACGCAGCACCTCGAGGTCCTCCTTCGCTCCGGCCTTCATGGCGGTCTTCACGTCGGCGGACAGTCGTTCCTGAAGGCTGGTCATGGCGTGCTCGGTGCGGAGGGGCCGCGATTATACTCGCGCGCCATGGCGAGCTGCCCGAGCAACGCGACCGGTCGCCGGTGCGCGCGCGCCGCCGTGGTCGGCGGGGCGGCCGCGCGCGCGGCGG
>CAZBBB010000068.1:0-17412 GCA_964490005.1 uncultured Phycisphaerales bacterium
AGGACCGCAAGGTCGGCTTCGGCGACCACCTCGGCGAGGACGCCTGGCAGCAGGTGCCCGGCGAGTACAGGAACTGGCTGCGCCGCATCATCGTCACGCAGGCCGACACCGAGCCGGCCAGCGTCGAGCAGCAGCGGCTGCTCGCGCACAGCGCGCCCTCGCTGTACGACATGCGCAACCTGTTCCAGGTGAACGTCGAGGAGGGCCGCCACCTGTGGGCGATGGTCTACCTGCTGCACACCTACTTCGGGAAGGACGGCCGCGAGGAGGCCGAGCAGCTGCTCGAGCGCCGCTCGGGCAACCCCGACCACCCGCGGATCCTCGGCACCTTCAACGAGCCGATCACGACCTGGCTCGACTTCTTCTGCTTCACGATGTTCACGGACCGTGACGGCAAGTTCCAGCTGCTGAGCCTGGCCGAGAGCGCCTTCGACCCGCTCGCGCGCACCTGCCGCTTCATGCTCACCGAGGAGGCGCACCACATGTTCGTGGGGCAGACCGGAGTGGGGCGCGTGATCCAGCGCGCGTGCGAGCTGCTCAACGAGCACCCCGGCCGCAGTCCGCGCGAGTTCGGCGGCATCGACCTCGAGCTCATCCAGAAGTACATCAACTTCTGGGCCAGCAGCAGCAACGACCTCTACGGCGCCGAGATCTCCAGCAACTCGGCCAACTTCTTCGGTGCCGGCCTCAAGGGGCGCGCCTGGGAGCAGAAGAAGCACACCGACCACGCGGTGCTCACGCAGACCAAGGACATCGAGGTCTTCGAGAACGGCGCCTTCCGCACCGAGACGGTGCCGATGCGCAACGCGCTCAACGAGGTCCTGCGCGAGGAGTTCATCGAGGACAACCAGAAGGGCGTCGACTACTGGAACCGCATCGTCGAATCGGCCGGCCTCGACTTCCGCTTCCGGCTGCCGCACCGTCGCTTCCACCGCAACATCGGCATCTACGCGGGGCACCGCTTCGACGTCGACGGCCGGCCGCTCGGCGAGCAGGAGTGGCAGCAGCGGCAGCACGAGTGGCTGCCGAGCGCTGCCGACCGGGAGTTCATCGCGAGCCTGATGCAGCCGGTGCACGAGGTCGGCAAGATCGCCGGCTGGATCGCACCGCCCGCCAAGGGCATCAACGGCAACGCCTTCGACTACGAGTACGTCCGGCTCTGAGCGCGTGCGCGGCCCGGCCGCGCGGGGCGATCAGTGCGGCGGCAGCAGCGGCCAGGCGGCGATGTCGTCGGCGTCGATGACGCCGTCGCCGGTGATGTCGCCGACGATCAGGCCGGGCGAGTTGGGGTAGGTCGCCTTGAACACGGCCGGGTCGGACGAGGCCAGCAGCAGCATGGTCTGGTCCGCCGCCGTGAGGTGCCCGTCGGCGTCCATGTCGCCCGCGTCGTTGATGGCCGAGCGCGTCACGGTGAGCACCGTGTTCATGGCCGGCTTCAGGACGGTCTGGTAGGCGCCGTCGCGCCAGCGCACGACGAGCCAGGTCGGGCCCTTGCCCTTGTTCGGCGCTCCCGCCGGGCCCGTGCCCAGCGCTCCGCCGAGCGGCGTGCCGGGCGAGGTCGCGCCGGCGGCGGCGGTCGGCGTCGCGCCGCTCGCTCCGCGCAGGCCCGAGCCGGTGCCGGTGGGCACGGCCTGCCCGAGGCCGAAGTGCAGGCGCGGGGGCTCCTGGCACAGGAAGCTCGAGCCGGTGAAGAGCTGGCGCATCTGCACGCGCCCGTTGCGGCTGACGTAGGCGCGCGCGCCGGTCACGTCGCGGCTGCCGTTGGCCTCGATCAGGTCGACCTGCATCCAGTCGTTGCTCGAGACGAGCGTGTTCTTGTAGACGCCGGTGCGCCCGATGGCGCGCGTCACGAACAGGTCGTTGTCCCCGTCGCCGTCGTAGTCGGCCGCGACCAGACCGCGCGCGTAGTCGCCGTTCGTGGTGCCGAACTTCGAGAACTCCGTCAGCGTCGACGTGACCGTCTGCCAGGCGATGTCCGAGCTGCTCTGCAGCGTCTGCGGATAGAGGTTCATGTGGACGGGGTTGATGTAGGCCTTGGTCGTGTCGTGCTCGAAGCCCGTCACCGCCACGTGGTCGAGGTCGCCGTCGTTGTCGAGGTCGGTGAACTGCGTGCCCCAGCCGAACACGCTGTCGTAAAGCCCCGTCGCGACGCCGATGTCGACGAAGGCCAGCGAGGTCTTGAACGAATCGTTGCGGTAGAAGCGGTCCTTGAAGTCGACGTTGGTCGTGTGCAGGTCGAGATCGAGGTCGTTGTCGTAGTCGCCGAGCACCGTGCCCATCTCGTTGCGGAACTCCGGCGGATCGCCGTTGAGGCCCACGGCCGTCGCGACGTTCGTGAACGTGCCGTTCTTGTTGTTGATGAACATCAGGTCGAGCGTGAAGTCCTGCGCGATGTGCAGGTCGGCCCAGCCGTCGCGATTGACGTCCCAGAGCTGCGGCTGCCAGGGATTGCCGCCGAACTCGCCCTGGATGCCCGAGTTGGGCGTGATGTCGGTGAAGACGCGCGGCGTCCAGTTCGGGTCGGAAGGCGAGCCCGGGACGGGGTTGGGGTCGCTGCGGAACAGCCGCCACTGGTCGTGGCTCGAGGTCGAGCTGTTCCAGCTCACGAACAGGTCGGTCCAGCCGTCGTTGTTGACGTCGTCGGCGCAGATGCCGCTCACCCAGCCCCACATCGTCAGCTTGGGCGTCGGGCCGAAGGCGAAGCCCGCCGTCGACGTCACGTTCGAGAAGGCGTAGCCGCCGCCCGCGCCCTGGTTGCGCCACAGCCGGAAGGCGGGGCCCAGCGGCGTGGGCGCCTTGCCGAGATGCTGCACCGCGAAGATGTCGAGGTCGCCGTCCTTGTCGTAGTCGAGCAGCAGCGCCGCCGAGCCCGACGCGGTGATCTCGTCGACGCCCTTGGCGGGCGCGACGTCGCTGAACAGGCCGCCCCCGAGGTTCTGGTACAGCCGGTTCACGCGGTTCTGGCTGTTGGGGAGGAAGACGTCGAGCAGCCCGTCGTTGTTGTAGTCGGCGACGCTCACGCCGCCGGTGTCGGAGGAGGTCGAGGCGTCGGCATCCTGGTACTGGAAGAAGATGCCGCAGTGGTCGGGGGCCAGATTGTCGTCCGCGACGTCGACGAGCGAGAATGGCAGCGTGACGGCCTGCGCCGCGGCGGGGCCGGCCAGCGCGGCCAGCAGCACGGAAAGGGTGCACAGACCCGGAACACCAGAGATGCGACGCATCAGCTCGACTCCACGCGGACGACCGAACGGATCATCGTCCGGGCGGCCGCCAAGCATATGGCAATGCGCCGGATCGTCAATCCGAGCCTGCCGGGCCGGGGCGCTCGGCGAGGCGCACGCCGAACGGCGCACCTGGCCGGGGCCGCGGCCCGCCGCCGCCTGTCGTTCCCCGCACGACGCCGCCGGGGCCTGAGCGCATGGTCCGCATGAGCGCGCGCGAGTTCGACTCCATCCTGCAGCGGGCGATCGCCTCGCTGCCCGAGGGGTTCCGGTCGCTGCTCGATGTCGTGCCGATCATCGTGGACCCGTGGCCCTCGGCGGACCTGGCCGCGAGCGTTGAGCACGCCGACGAGCTCATGGGTCTGTTCGTCGGCCCGCCCGTCGCCGAGTGGAGTTCCCCCGACGGCCCGCCCGAGACGGCCGTGATCTACATCTTCCAGAAGCCGCTCGAGGCCTCCTGCGAAAGCCGCGAGGAACTCGCCGAGCAGATCCGCATCACGCTCTTCCACGAACTGGGCCACTGCCTCGGTTTCGACGAGGACGGCCTCGACCGCATCGGCCTGGCCTGAGGTCGGAGGCGAGCGCGCCTCAGGGCCCGCTGCGCGGCAAGGCGTCGAACCCGCGGCCCGGGCGGCCGAACCACATCTCCCACAGCGGGATCGCGCACAGCAGCACGAAGCTGACGAACAGCGCGCAGCCCGAGGCGTACATGACCGCGCCGAGCAGCAGGCGATCCTCGATCACGAAGGGGGCCAGGAAGGTCGCGAGGAAGGAGACGAACGCGACGACGTTGACCAGCCCCTTGAGCAGGTCGGGCAGGCGCGTGAGGTGCAGCAGGTGCCCGAGGATGAAGATCACGATCGGGATCGTGAACAGGTGCGGATGCGCGATGTCGACGAGCTGCCGGCGCGACATCGGCGGCTGCTGCGCGAAGCCGTCGGGCGTGCCGCCCAGCGGGTCGCCGAAGACGTCCTCGCCCGCGCCCTCGCTGCCGAGCAGGTACGTGCCCGCGCCCTGTGGCGACCACTCGGCGCGGTCGCCGTACTTGAGCGCCGCGACCCACAGCCCCGCGCCCACGCTCGCGATGTAGAGCGTGAGCAGCAGCTTCATCAGGGGATGGAAGCGCGAGAGGTGCAGCCGCTGTCGCGTGAGGTAGTGCATGCTCGACCCCGCTCAGGGGTCGGTCGGCCACGGTAGCGGCTGGGCGTCGCCCGTGGCGAGGAAGGCGCCGGAGGCCTCGTCGACGGCCGGCAACTGCGGGCCCGCCACGAGCAGCGCCGTCGAGAGGGCGTCGGCGCCCGCCGCCGTGGGATGGCGCGCCCACGCCAGGCGCGCCGCGGGGACGGGCAGCCCCTCGCGCGGATCGAGGACCGAGCCGCGCTCGACGTCGCCGTCGGCGAAGCCGGCGGCCGCGCCGCCGCTCACCGAGAGGGCGCCGTCGACCAGCAGGAGTTCGGCCAGCGTGCGCCCGCTGCCGTCGTGCACGATCGGCACGATCCAGCCCGGCTGCCCGGGCGGCGCACCCAGCGCGAGCATCGAGCTGCGGAAGGACAGCAGCGCCGCGGACACGCCGCCGTTCCGCAGCACCTCGGCGGCGCGGTCGAGGGCCCAGCCCTTGCCGCTCGCGCCCGGGTCGAGCCGCAGCCCCGCGACGCGCCGTCCCGCGCGTCGCCCGTCGGCATCGAGCTGCAGCAGCTCCCAGCCCGTGGCCGCGCGCGCGGCGGCGAGCGTCGTCGCGTCGGGGCGCGCGGGCGCGCCGCTGCGCAGCCGCCAGGCATCGACGAGCGCGCCGACCGTCGGATCGAAGGCGCCGTGCGTGGCCTCGACCCAGGTGCGGCACCCGACCAGGAAGCGCCCCAGCTCCTCGTCGATCGACGCGGGTTCGGCGCCGGCGGGCGCGGCGTTGAGTCGCGAGAGCGGCGTGTCGGGGCGCCAGTCGGACAGCACGTCGTCCCAGTGCTGCACGACGTCGAGCGCCGCCTGCACGGCGCGTTCGGCGGCCTCGGCTCCGCGCGCGCCGGGCCAGGCCTCGATGCGGCAGAGCGTGCCCATCACGGCGCGTTCGGCCACGATCGGCTCGCCGGGACGGGCTGCCGCGGCCGCGGCCCCGGTGCCGTCCGCCGCGACGGGCGTCGCCGTGGCGAGCAGCGCCCGTCGCGCCGCGTCGTCGCGGTCGAGCAGCACGACCTGCACCACCGCGAGCGCCTTGCGCACGCCGCGGCAGATGGCGTGCGCCGAGAGCGTGCTGCCCGCGATGTTGATGATGTCGCGGTTCACGCGCAGCGGGTCGGCCAGCGAGCGGCCCTCGTACTGCGCGAGGAAGCGCGGCGAGGCCACGTCGGCGCCGTGGCTCTCGCGGTAGATCATCACGGCCACGCGTCCGACCGTGCCGTCGGGCCGCACCTCGACGATGTGCGTGATCGGCTTGACCTTGCCGATCTCGGCCACGATCGCGGCGTAGCCGACGGGAGTGCCGCCGACCTGCGCCGCGTAGAGGAAGAAGCCGCCCTCGTCGAGTCGCGCGTCCAGCAGGGCCTCGATGCGCGCCGTCTCGTCGGGCGCGAGGATGTGCCGCAGCTCGACGACGCGCTCGGCCCCGGGGAACACGTGCGCCAGCGCCTCGCCCTTCTGCAGGAAGACGCGCGTGCCCCCGTCCTGCGCGCCGGCCGGCAGGCCCAGCGCGAGGGCCAGCCCGCCGGCCGCGGCGAGTCGTGCGAGGCGGGGCGTGGCCATCGGGCGCGCTCTCAGAAGTAGGTCGCGACCGAGAACACGACGGCGTTGTCGTCGTTGCTGCCGGCGGCCGAGCCCGAGTCGTCGTTGAGCTGCAGGTCGAGCTTGTAGACGGTGTCGTGCGCGTTGGGCCGGAAGTTCAGGCCGAAGGTCGTGCGCTGCATCGAATAGGTGTCGAGCTTCACGTCGTCGTAGCGCGTCACGAAGGTGAAGTGCGCGTCGCGGTCCACCAGGCCGTCGCGCCTCCAGCCCTCGAGGAAGTCGGGCTCGAAGTGCCAGTTGGCCTGCGCGTACCAGCCGTTCATGTCGCCCGCGACCGGACTCGAGCCGGGCACGACCGGCGTCTTGCCGTCGTTGGCGGCCTTGGCGAAGGCGTCGCGCTCGAGGTCGGCCCAGGCGGCCTCGCCCAGCAGCTCGAGCTGGTCGGGCAGCCAGTCGACGGCCTTGCCGTCGAGCGTCGCGTCGAGGGCGTAGATGTTCAGCGCGTTGTCGCCCTTCTCGTCGTAGGTGTCGAACAGGGCCGACACTCCGAACTGCATGCCGAGCGCCGGGTCCCAGGCGAAGCGTCCCGACCAGGCCAGCTTGTCGTTGATGTTCGAGAAGGGGTCGCCGATCGTGTCCTTGTGCGGCGCCGCGTCGCGCAGGCCCTTGGTGGGCGTGATCACGTTCTTGCCGGTCGCGTCGAGGCCGCGGAAGCCGTTCGTGACGGCGACCTGGTAGCTCATCGAGTCGTTGAGGTCGCCGAAGGCGCCGAGGCCCGCGTCGCGCAGCGTCGTCGGGATGATGTAGGTGTCGACGAGCGGGCGGAAGCTGAGGTCCTGCACGGGCGAGTCGTGCACCTCGTTGAGCTTGCCCACGGGCAGCAGCTGGATGCCGGCGCGCAGGTTGAACAGGTCGTCGATCAGGTAGTCGATCTGCGCGAACTCGACCTCGAGTTCGTGACCGTGCTCGTACTCGATCTCGGCCGACATCTTCACGCGGTCGGAGACGTCGCTGTAGAAGAAGGGCACGAAGCGGTGCTGGTCGAACTCCTTGCTCGACGAGCCGCTGCTGTCGCTGAACTCGAGGTCCATGTAGCCGCCGACGTAGGTGCGCTCGCCGAGGTTGCTCAGGAAGGGCTTGGTGTAGGTGTTGCCGAAGGTCGGCGACTGGCCGCTGGCGTCGAAGTCGCGGGCCAGGCGCGGGATGTAGTACTCGTCGTCGGGGCCGGCGGGTGCGGCCTGGTCGAGGCGCGCGCGCAGCTCGGCCGTCTCGCGCGTGAGTTCCTCGATGCGCCGCGCCATCTCTTCGATCATGCGGCGCAGTTCGTCCTCGGCGTCCTGCAGCGCGGAGGCGGCGGGTGCGGCGAGGGCCAGCGCCAGCAGGGCGGCCGGCAGGCGCGCGACGAGGCGGCGGCGGGGAGCGGTCGGGGCGGAGGGACGGGGGGTCGGATGCATGGGGGATGTCGGCCTTTGTTGAGATCAAGACTCAAGAACGGCCGGGAGTTGTAATGCGAACGGATCGCAAAAGCAAGCGGGGGCCCGGACCGGGGCGAGGGCCGCGCCCGACGCGGTCCTCAGGGACAGAGCGCGCCCGACAGGCGGTTGCTCAGGGCCCACGGGGCGCCCGGCGCCAGCGCCTGCCAGTGCAGCGGCAGTCCCGCATAGGCCGGGTCGGCCGGCACCGCGATCGGAATCGTCGCTCCGCCCGCGGCGTCCGTGGCGAAGGCCAGCGGGAACCACAGCGTCGGGTCGAGCAGCAGCGTGCCGCCCTTGAAGGGCAGGCTGGCCGAGTTGAGCGCGTACACGAGCCAGAGCGTGCTCGAGGCCGGTCCGCCCGAGACCGACAAGACGTGCGTGCTCCCGAGCGTGGTCGGCGAGGCGCTGTCGAGGGTCATCGTGTTGCCGCCGCCGAGCGCCACGCCGAACGCCTCGTAGCCGCAGGGCGCGTCGACGGCGTAGTCCCAGATGCCGCGGCCGTAGGTGCCGAAGCGCATGCTGTTCGTCGCGGGCACGGCCTCGACGCTCCAGTAGATCGTGATCGGCGCCTCGTTGGCGGCGATGTCGGTCCACGCGCCGCCGGGGTCGCGCCTCCACGCGGTCGTCTCGCTGCCGGCGAACATCGTGCCGCTGCCGTCGGGCGCCTCGGCGAGGCAGTAGACGAGCGTGCTCGGCAGGCCCGAGTTCCAGGCCGACCAGGTCAGGCCGCCGTCGGTCGTGCGCCGCACGGCCGCCGTGCCGTACCCGCTGCCGCCGACGTACGCCGTGTTCACGTCGAGCGCGCTGGCGACGAGCGCCGTGCCGTAGAAGTAGTGCGGGCCCGGGCCGGTCGAGGCCGAGAGCGTCCAGGTGAGGCCGCCGTCGGTCGAGCGCCACAGTCGGCCGGCGCTCGTCGCCGCGTAGACGCGCTGCGGATCGAGCGGCGAGAACTCCAGCGCCGAGAGGTACTCGCCGCCGCTGAGCGCGAAGTTCTGCGTCGAGAACTGCGTCGCCGACCAGCTCGGCGGCAGCGTGACCGACTTCTTGTAGCGCCACAGCTTGTCGGCGCAGAAGAACACCCGCTCGACGTTCGTCGGGTCGGCCGTGACGGTGGGCAGCCAGCCCCAGCTGCCGCCGGCGGGGAAGTCGGCCGTGTAGAGCTGCGGCCCGGTCTCGCCCTTCTGGATCAGCAGGAAGCCCGGGTAGGTCGAGTAGACGTAGGCGTGCGTGCCGTCGCCCGAGGTGGCGTGACCGTAGTCGCCGCTGATGAGCTGCGCGAAGTCGAGCAGCGTCGTGCCCGGAGCCGCCGGCTGGTTGGCCCGCTGGTAGCCCTGGTCCTGCGCGCCGGCGATCACGCGCACCGGATTCGCGAGGCTCGTGTGCGTCGTGTAGTACTGGCTCACGCGCAGCCCGTCGAGCGAGAGGTTGGCCACGGTCGCGAGCCCGTCGGTCGAGCGGTACAGGCCGCCGTCGGTCGAGACGTACCAGATCTCGCTGCCGGGGCCCGTCGGCAGCACGTCGATGCCGGGGATGTCGGCGTGCAGCTTGGTGGCCGGGTTGGCGTAGTAGTCGCCCCAGCCGTTCACCTTCGCGAAGCTCGACCCGGCATTCGTCGTGCGCCAGACCTCGACGCCGCCGTAGGCGAACAGATCGACGTTCGTGGTCGAGGCGGCGAGCGAACCCCAGTAGTCGCTCAGGTCGCGGATGTACGTCCACGAGGCGCCGGCGTTGTCGCTGCGATAGAGCTTGCGCGTGCCCGAGACGTCGAGCGCGATCCACAGGCGCGGCGCGCCGGCCTCGCTGCCGACGAGTTCGCCGCCCGAGGCGGCGGCCGGCAGCGGCCCGGCGGTCGTCCAGGTCTGTCCGAGGTTGGTGCTCGTCTGCACGCCCTCGGTCTTGAGCACGTAGAGCGGCCCGGCGCCCGTGCGCGAGGCCCACATGTCGCCCGCGAAGGTGTTCATCGAGGCGAACTTGGTGAAGTTCCGCGCGCCGTCCGCCGAGTGCCAGGCGCCGTAGCGCCACTGCCCGCCGTCGTTGAGGAAGTGCAGCACGAGCACGATCGTGTGGCTGCCGTCGGCCGTCACGAACACGCGGCGCACGCCGTTCGTCACCGGCAGTCCGGCGGGGACCTCCCAGGTCTGGCCGTCGTCGCGCGTCGCGTGGATCAGGCCGTCGTCGGTCGCGCGCAGCACGACCGGCGGGTCGGTCGGCAGCGCGCCCGGCACGACGGCGAGCCAGTGCGCGCCGCCGTAGATGTTGTCGCCGAGCGGGGTCCAGTCCTGGCCGTCGAGGGTGCCGTGCCACACGCCGCCGAGCGAGGAGCCGGCGTACAGCGACTGCCCGTCGGGCGCGCGCGCCGCGACGTGCATGCGCCCGGCCTGGTTGCGGCTGCCGATCTCGGTCCAGCGGTCGGCGACGGCGGAGAGCGAGGCGTACGCGTTGCGCTGGCGCCGCTGCTGCTCGCCGTTGGCGCGTTCGATGGCCTTCCAGTCGACGCCCGGCGGCGCGGCGTGGCGCTCGGCGAACCAGGCCTTGCGCTTGGCCTTGTTGGCGGCCTCGACGCCCTCCTCGAGGCGGTGGTCGGTCGGACGCGGGAGCCAGCGGTTGGCGGGCGCGGCGGTGCAGGCCAGCGCGCCGAGGGCGAGCAGCGCGACGAGACGCCGACGGCGCGAGGACGGGCGGAACGGTGCGGGCACGGGGAGACCCTCGCAGGGACGGACAGGCCGGGGGGACGCGGCTCCCTATCGGTCGGGGCGGGGGCGCGCGAGGAGCGCAGTGTAGAGGCGCTCCTGCTCTTCGACCATGCGTCGCGCGTCGAACTCTTCGACCGCCTCACGCCCGGCCCGGCCGAAGCGCGCCGCCAGCGCCTCGTCGGCCAGCAGTTCGAGGACGGCTGCGCTGGCGCGGGCCAGGTCGCCGGCCGGGAACAGTCGGCCGTTGCGCCCGTCGACCACGGCCTCGGGCACGCCGTCGACGGCGCTCGCGACGATCGGCCGCCCGGCCGCCATGGCCTGCGGACAGACGCGCGGCAGCCCCTCCCAGCGCGAGGTGAGCAGCAGCACGTCGAGCGCGCCGAGCAGGGCGGGGACGTCGCGGCGCCAGCCGAGCAGTTGCAGCCGGTCGCCGAGACCGGCGCGCGCCACGGCGGCCTGCACCGCGCCGCGCAACTCGCCGTCGCCGGCGAAGAAGAAGCGCGCGTCGGGCCGCGCCTGCGCCACGCGCCGCGCGACCTCCACGAAGTCGAGCGGCGCCTTCTGCGGCTTGAAGTTGGCGATCGTGCCGACGACCGGCGCGTGCTCGGGCAGCCCGAGCGCGCGCCGCGCCTCGGCGCGCAGCGCGTCGGCGCGCGCGAAGTCGGCGATCTCGATGCCGCTGCGGATCACGTGCGTGGACGCCGTTCCGAGCAGGCCCAGCCTGCGCCCCTGCTCGAGGTTCGCCGCGGAGACCGAGATGAAGGCGTCGGTGTGGCGCGCCATGCGGCGCTCGAGCGCCAGCGAGACGGCGCGCAACGGCCCGGCGCTCACGGCGGCGTGGCCGTAGCCGTGGATCGAGTGCACCACGGGCCGCGCGCCGACGCGTGCGGCCGCCAGGCGCGCCAGGATGCCGGCCTTGCTGCTGTGGCTGTGCACGAGGCAGGGCCCGCGCGCCGCGAGCGGCGCGAGGAGTCCGGCCAGCGCGCGCACGGCCGCGAGGTCGCGCGCGGGCCGGATGGGCCGGGCGATCTGCGGCAGGAAGTCGACCGGCACGTCGCCCAGCGCCCGCGCCTCGTCGTCCAGCAGGCCGCCGGGGCCGCAGACCAGGCGCGGCGCGAAGCGCGCGCGGTCGAGATGCGCGAGCGTGTACAGCGTGTTCTGCTGCGCGCCCCCGAGTTCCAGCGCCGTGATCACGTGGACGACGGGAACCGGCGCGCCGCTCAACTCAGCCGCTCCCGGCCGCGATCCAGGCCGCCGCCTGCCGGCCGTGCACGAGGCTCTCCTCCATCGAGGTGTAGTCCCAGGCGCCGTAGCGGCCGAAGGGCACGACGCGGCGCTCGACGTACCAGCGCAGCAGCCCGGGCAGCACGCGCCGGCGCGCCTCGTCGAAGACCACGTAGGCCTCGGGGATGTCGCGCACCTCGGTGAACACGACGTCCTCGCGCGTACGCAGGAAGCCTGCGGCCGCGAGCGCCGCGAGCGTCTGCTCGACCGACTCCTCGCGGCTCGGCGCGCGGCCCGGCAGGAAGCTGATCTCGGCCACGATCGAGTGGTGGCCCGGCGGCGCCATGGCGGGCGTGAGCGCGCAGGGCAGGCCGATGCGGTGGAAGGGCGCGAAGGCCTCGGGGAAGTAGACCCACTGCACGTCGGGGTGCACGGGCGGGCCGCGCAGACCGAGGTTCACGGCGCGCACCGAGACGTGGCGCAGTTCGCCCGCCGCGGTGCGCAGCGCGGCCGGCAGGTCTTCGGTCAGGGCCGCGAGGGCCGGCAGCGGCAGGCTGCTGAGCACGTGCGAACCCGAGAGCGTCTCGCCGTTCGCGAGCGTCACGCGCCGCGCGGCGGCGTTCAGCGCGGTGGCCGCGCAGCCGGTGCGCACGAGTCCGTCGGGCAGGCCGGCCGATAGCGCGCGCGGCAGCGCGTCGATGCCGCCCGCCGACGGATACATGAAGTTGGGGTTGTAGCCGAAGGCCTTCTCGTTGCGCGTGATCGCGCCGCGCAGCACGTCGGCCAGTTCGGGCCGCGGGATCGACCAGCTCACCCAGTCGCCGGTGATCTGCCCCAGGTCGACCTGCCAGAGCTTGCCGTTGTAGGGTTCGAAGAAGTGCCGCGCGAAACCCGCGCCGAAGGTCGCGTGGATCCAGTCGCGGAACAGCGGCTCGCCGGCCGCGCGCGGCGGCGCGACCTTCAGGAAGGGCAGCCCCGGATCGACCGGCACCGCGTCGGGCACCGGCACCCCGCGCGCCGCTCCCTTCCGCAGCGTCTCGACGAAACCCTCGAGGCAGGCCAGCCGCACGTCGATCGGCAGGCCCGCGGTGTTGGCCTGGAAGGGGTAGGGCGTGAGCGTGCCGTGGCTGAAGATCCACGCGCTGCGGTCGAGGCGCGCCCAGCCTCCGGGCAGCAGCCGCTCGGCCCAGGCGCGCACCTCGGGGTCGCGCAGGTGCAGCAGGTGGCCCGTGCAGTCGAAGGTGAAGCCCCGCGCGCGGAACGAGCGGCACAGCCCGCCGACCTCGGCCTCGCGCTCGACGACGACCGCGTCGCGCCCGCGCAGATGGTGCGCGGCCGACAGCCCGGCGAGGCCGGCTCCGAGAATGACGACCATGGGGCGTGCGGTTCCGAGGCGCGCTCGCGCCGGCAGCAGCGCCGCGGCGGCGTGACGAAGGCGCAGGCTACCGCAGGAAGGCCTGCGGATCGACTCCGAGCGCCGCGGCGATGTCGCGCAGCACCTCGTGCGGATGCGGCTGCTCGGGGAAGGAACGCGCGAGTTCGGCGTACTGCTCGCCGGCCTGCGCGTACAGTCCGTTGCGCAGGAAGTACTGCGCACGCAGGAAGCCGCGCACCGCCTCGGGCATCTCGTAGGTGAGCCGGTTCTCGAACAGGCGATGCATCTCGCGCCGCCACTCGCCGGACATGACGCGGAAGGTCGCCTGGTGCGGCGCGCCCTCGGGCGTCGAGATGCTCCACGCGACCGCCCCTTCGTCGATGTCGGGCCAGTGGGCCGGCCAGGCCTGGCGCGCGATCTCGGCGCCTTCCTCGGGGTGCGCGACGCGCAGGATCAGCGGACGCCTCGCCGCGGCCCCGCCCTCGCCCTCGCCGTCGCCGACGAGTTCGGCCGTCAGGTGCGTGCCGGCGTTCGCGCGGTAGACGAAGGTCGGCCTCGGCGTGGAGACCAGGCCGCGCGGCAGCAGCGCGGCGCTGGTCGGGTCGGCGTCGACGACCGCGAGGGGGCGATCGGGCGGACGGAAGGCGCCGAAGGCCTCGGCCACGCCGGGCTCGGCGAGCACCTCGAACACGCGCGCGTAGTCGCCCTCCGCCATCCAGGCCATCGCCAGCCACTTGCGCGCCTCGACGAGCGGGCCGAGGTCCTCGAAGGCCCGGCGGGCGAGGGCCGGCTCGCCGCGCCGCATCAGGTCCTGGCCGCGCCACAGCGGGTTGTCGTCGCGAATGACGCCGTAGACGAGGAAGGCCGCGACGGCCAGCAGGATGAGCGCGAAGGTGCCGATGCCGAGTCCCGCGCCGCTCGCGGTCGGCAGGGGCGTGCTGCGTCCCGACGCGACGGCCTGCAGGCGCTCGCGCGCGTCCTCGGGCAGTTCGGCCAGGCGCGCGTTCAGCCCGGCCGGGCCGCGCCCTTCGCGCAGCGCCCGCGACAGCGCGCGCTCGAAGGCCTCGGGGTTCTCCGGGCGTCGCAGCGTCTCGAGCAGGTGCAGCGAGACGAGCGCCGGGTCGAGTCGCAGCACGCTCGCGACCTGTCCGAGCGTGAGCCCCGCGCCGTGCGTGAGCAGCACGATCCGGCGGCGCGTGGCGCTCAGCCCGCCGAGGAAGGCCTCGAGCTGCGCGGCGGGCAGCGCGGGCGCCGTCGGCCCGCTCGGGTAGACCCAGCTCGGCGTGCCCGCCGGCAGCTTCAACGCGGACGCACTCCGGGCGGAGGCAGGCGCGAGAGCAGCGGGAAGGCGAGCAGCGCGGCGCCGGCCACGGCGAGCAGCAGCCAGTGGCCCAGCCAGGCGGGCCCGAACACGAGCGCCAGCGAGACGCCGCCGAGCACCAGCGCGACGAGGTAGGTGCCGCGCACGGTGCGGCGCACGCCGACGCCCGAAGCCGAGACGCGCAGCGCGAAGTGGTCGGGCGAGCCGCGGAAGAACGGGATGCCCCGGCGCGCGCGGTGCACGGCCACGAACAGCGTGTCGAAGATCGGGATGGCCAGCAGCACCAGCGGCGTGAGCGTCGCCAGCGGGTTGCGCGTCGAGTAGCTCACGAGCATCGAGAGCGCGCCCATCATGAACCCGATGAACAGGCTGCCCGTGTCGCCGAGGAAGATCCGCGCCGGCGTGAAGTTGAAGCGCAGGAAGCCGGTGAGCGCGCCGGCCAGCACGATCGCCATGAAGGGCACGACGGCGTCGTTGCCGATGAGCACCGCGATCACGAACAGGAACAGCGCCGCGATGCAGGCCGTGCCGGAGGCCAGGCCGTCCATGACGTCGATGATGTTGAAGGCGTTCGTGATGCCGGTCACCCACAGCAGCGTGAGCAGCAGGTTCTGCCACCAGTCGAAGATGGCGATGTCGACCCGCACGCCGGCCTTCCAGAGCGCGACCGCCGCCAGCAGCTGCCCGAGGAACTTGATGCCCGGCCGCAGGTTGATCAGGTCGTCGTACAGGCCCAGCAGCAGCATCATGAAGCCGCCCGCGAGGATGCCCAGCGCGCGCTGGCCGATGGCCTCGGTCGTCGAGAGCAGCCCGAAGGTGATCACGAAGCCCGACGCGACGGCCAGGCCGCCGAGGTAGGGCGTGGGTTGCACGTGCTTCTTGAGGCGGCCGTCGGGCGCGTCGTGGATCTTGAAGGTCTGCGCGACGTGGATCGTGAGCGGCGTGACGAACGCGACGACCGCGGCCGCCATCACGAAGGCCAGGCCGTACCAGAGGATGTCGCTGACGTCGGGAGCCATCATGGGAGTCGGCCGGAGGCCAGACGATACGTTTCGGCCAGCAGGCGCGCTCCCCTTGTCAGCGAGTAGCCCTGCTCGACGGTGCGGCGCCCGGCGGCGCCGAGCCGGGCGGCCTCGGCCGGGTCGCGCGCGAGGCGCGCCAGCGCCGCCTCCCAGCCGGCCTCGTCGCGCGCCAGCAGCCCGTTCTCGCCGTCGACGAGGATCTTCGCGTTGACGCCGACCGGGCTGGCGATCACCGGCCGCCCGGCCGCCATGAACTGCAGCAGCTTGAGGGCGCACTTGCCGCGCGCCCAGTCGGTGTCGGGCAGCGGCATGACGCCCGCGTCGCAGTCGGCGATCTCGTCGATCTCGGTCGCGAGCGACCAGGGGCGGTGCACGAGGCGGACGCCCGCCCAGGCCGGGCCGGGTTCGGGCAGGCCGCTGCTGATGACGCGCAGTTCGCAGGGCGTGCCGGCGGCCGCCAGGCGCGCCAGCGGGCGCGCGAGCGGTTCGAGATAGCCGAGGTTGTAGCGCAGCCCGATCCAACCCACGCGCAGCGGGCCGAGCCGCGCGCGCGGCGGCCGCGCGTAGCGCTCGGTGTCGACGGTCGTGGGGATGACCACCACCTCGCGCGCGTGCCGCCTCGCGAACTCCGCCAAGAACTCGTTGCCCACGATCACCAGCCGGGCCGCCGCGCACAGGCGCGCGAGCTTGCGTTCGTGGCCCGGCGTGAGCCAGAGCGCGTCGTCGAACTCGAGGATGAAGGGCTTGTCGCGCGGCAGCAGCCGGCGCTCGACGGCCCAGGGCAGGTAGGGGAAGAGCTGCTGCTCGACGAGCAGCACGTCGGCCGCGCCGCGCGCGGCGGCGGCCGCCTGGCGCAGGCGCGCCGCGAGCCGCCCCAGGCTGTAGCCCGCCTTGAGGACCACGCGCAGCGGCGAGGGCCGCCGCTCGAGGATCGCGAACCAGGCCGATCCGAAGAGCGGCGCCGTGCTCAGTTCGATGCCCTGCGCGGCGAGCGCCTCGCGGTACTGCTCGACGCGGTAGCGCGTCGAGGGGCCGATCGAACTCGTGCGTGTGAGCGCGTGCACCTTCACGCGCGGCAGGCCTCGGCCGCGGCGCGCTCCACGGCGGCCACGTGACCCGACCAGTCGCAGCGCGCCTCGGCGGCCGCGCGCGGGTGGCGCGCGGCGTGCGCGCGCCGTCCGGCCTCGGCCAGCAGCGGCGCGAGGGCCGCGGCGAGTCCCGCGGGATCTCCGGGCGCGCACAGCACCGCGCCCTCGACGCCGGCCAGCAGCTCGGCCGTCGCGCCGGCGCGGGTGGCGACGACCGGCAGGCCGCTGGCGAGCGCCTCGGCCGTGACCATGCCGTAGCCCTCGAGCGCGCGCGTCGGCAGCACGAACACGTCGGCGGCGCGATACAGGTCGGGCAGCCGCTCCTCGGGCACGCGGCCGAGCAGCCGCGCGCGCGCGCCGAGCCCGCTGCCCTCCAGCCGCGCGGCCAGTTCCTCGCGCAGCTCGCCCTCGCCCGCGATCGCGAGGCGCAGGGGCTGGCCCTGCGCGGCGAGGCGGGCGCAGGCCTCGATCAGATCGGGCAGTCCCATGCGCGCGACGAGCCGCCGCACGCTGAGCACGAGCGGGCCCTCGCCGTCCGGGAGCGCCAGCCCGAGGGCGCCGCGCTGCCGTTCGTGGGCGTCGCGCGCGGGCCGGAAACGATCCAGGTCGACGCCCGCCGGGGCGAGCGTGCAGCGCGCGCGCGCCGCCGGCTGCAGGCGCTCGACCTGCTCGAGCGAGAAGCGCGAGAGGGCCACGATGCGCCGCGCCCGCCCGAGCAGGTAGCGGTCGCCGCGTCGCAGCAGCGCGGCCACGGTGCGCGCGCCCGCCGGAGCCTCGCCGTCGTCGCGCCCTCCGCGGTGCCGCGCCAGGTACTCCTCGTGGTAGGGCGCGTAGAAGGACTGCAGCACGGGCAGTCGGCGCGCGCCGCCCGGGGTGACGGCCGCGAGCCCCGAGACGAGCTGGTGCACGTGCAGCACGTCGGCGCCGGCCGAGGCCGGCTGGCGCAGCAGCGCGCGCACGCCGGCGAACACCGAGCGGTAGAAGCGCGCCGGAGAGCGCCGGTCGACGGGGTAGCGCAGCACGGTCACGCCGTCGTGGTGGCCGCGCTCCTCGGTGCCCGGCAGGCGCGCCGTGAGCTGCACGACCGAATGGCCGCGCGCCACGAGGCGCGGCCCGAGTTCGCCGATCACGCGCTCGGCGCCGCCGTAGTGGTCGGGCCAGCAGAAGGTCGCGACGCTGAGGAACTTCAACGCGCCGCCCGCATCGCGCGCCGGTCGCGGTCGGCCGACGCGAGCAGCTCCTCGAGGCGCGCGCCGGCGTCGGGGCGCGCGCGGCGCGCGC
>CAZBBB010000069.1:0-17334 GCA_964490005.1 uncultured Phycisphaerales bacterium
ACTCCAGATCGGCGGGCGCGGCGCGCACGATCGCCGCCAGCAGCGCGTTCGTCGCGACGCGCGCGACGTGCACGCCGCGCTTGCGGGCGCGGCGCTCGCGCCAGGCGCGCAGCCGGTCGAAGAGCGCGGTCTGCTCGGGCGTGAAGGTCCCGCCGCCGGCCCGCTCGCCGGGCGCCGGGGGGCGGCGCGAGGGCAGCGGCAGTTCCGAGACCCGGGCGCCGCGCCGCAGGGCCTCGAGCAGCCGCGCCACGTGTTCGGGAGCGAGGTGGCGGTTCACGCCGCGCAGCGCGAGCAGCGCCGCGGCGCTCGTCGGCCGGGCGCGGCAGATCGTGATCAGCGAACTCTCGTGCAGCACCCGGTACGGCGCCCGGTCGAGCTCGGCGGCGAGTTCGTCGCGCACGCGGAACAGCTCGCACAGCATGCCGCGGGCCGCCACCGGCAGCTCGCGCGCCCCCTTGACGCGCACCCAGGCGTCGGGGTCGAAGGGCTTGTCGGCGAAGCGCGCGCGCACGATGCGGCTGAACTCGCTGCCGGCCTCCTCGACGCGGCGCAGCCGCTGCAGGTCGTCGAGCAGCCGCTCGCGCAGCGGGAGCAGATGGCGCACGTCGAGGCGCGCGTACTCGGCCTGGTCGTCGGGCAGCGGCCGCACGCGCCAGTCGGCCTTCTGGAAGCGCTTGCTGAGCTGCACGCCGAAGTGCCGCTCGAGTTGCGCCGCCAGGCCCACCCCCTCGTGCCCGAGCACCTGCGCGGCCGCCATCGTGTCGAAGACGTTGGCGAAGCACATGTCCCAGTGACCGGCCATCAGGCCGATGTCGTTCTCGCCGCCGTGGAACACCTTGGTGATGGAGGCGTCGGCGAACAGGCGGGCGAGGCCCGTGCGGTCGAGGTCGACGAGCGCGTCGATGAGCGCCTCCCCCCCGCGCCAGCCGACCTGCACGACGCACAGGCTCGTGCGGTAGGCGTACATCGCGTCCATCTCGCAATCGACCGCGATCTCGCGCTCGCGCGCCACGCGGTCCACGAGTGCGTCGAGTTCCTGCTGGGTCGCGATCATGGGCCGGGGATTCTAACCGGACCGCGGAGACCTAAGATGGCGGCCATGGCGGCACCCGATTGGCGCGACCTCGGCTTCCTCACTCCCGACGCCCCGGACCTGCAGCGCGAGTTCTGGGCGCTGCAGGCCGAACTGCGCGGCCGGCTCGCCGAGGCGCTCGACGATCTGGCCCTGCGCACCGCCGAACCGACCTGGGCCGCGGGCCTCGCCGACGCGGCGGCGGGGGCGCGCGCGCTCGCCGACGAGTTGCGGGCGGAGGCGGGCGAGGCGGCGCGCGAGCGCGTGCGCGACGACGAGGCCGTGCGCGCGCTGTGCGGCGCGCTCGACGAGGTGCTCGCGAGCGGGCATGTCGCGTCGGTCATCGCCGCCGGCTTCGTCGTGCTCGGCGAACTCGGCACGCTGCCCGCGCGCCTGCTCGAGGACGTCGCCGGCCCGTGGGTGCGTCCGCTCTGCGCGCGCCTCGTCGCGAGCGAGCACCACCGCCCGCTCGGCCGGCTCTTCGGCGCGCTCGACCTCCCGCCGCGCGAGCGCGAGGCGCTGCGGCGCATGCTGCGCCATCTCAACGCGCTGCTGCACGACGTGCACGCCACGTGGCGGCAGAGCTTTCACGCGCTCGGGGTGGACGGCGAAGTCCTCGACGAAGGCGCGGCCGCGGCGCTGCGCGCGGCGGGCGAGATACTCGGCCTGCGCGTGACGGCCGCCGACCTCGCGCCGTTCCGCTCCTGAGCGCGGCCCGGCGGGCGCCTCAGCGACGCCACGCCCAGGGCACGCACAGCAGCAGGAGGCCGAGGATCTCGACGCGCCCGAGCAGCATGCAGCCCATGAGCAGCACCCGCGCCAGCGGCGCCAGTTCGGCCCAGCCCGTGGCGACGCCGGGCGCGATCGTCTCGCCGCCGAGCCCCGACAGCGCGCACACGACGGCCGCGAAGGACTCGTCCAGGCCGAGGCCGAGCAGCAGCAGCACCGACGCGCCGACGACGACGACGATCAGGTTCAGGACGAAGAAGGCGCCTACGCCGCGCAGCACGGGTTCGCTCACGGGCGCGCCGCGCAGCTTGATCACGAAGACCGCGGCCGGGCGCAGCAGGCGGCGCACCTCGCGCTGCACGATGCGCGCGGCCAGCAGCAGTCGCACGGGCTTGAGGCCGCCGCCGGTCGAGCCCGAGCAGGCGCCGACGGCCACGAGCAGCACGAGCACGGCCAGCGACCCCGACGACCAGGTCGCACCGAAGGGCAGCGCCAGGCCCGAGGTCGACGCCGCCGAGCTCGCCAGCAGCAGCGCCGCGCGCGGCCCCGTGACGTCCGGGACGGCGACCGCGAACCAGGCCGCCGCGGCGCCGACGAGCAGCAGCCAGGCGAGCAGTTCGGGATTGCGCAGGCTCTCGCGTCGCCTCCGCACGAGCAGGGCGCGCAGCACGACGAGATTGAGCCCGCCCACGAGCAGTCCGGCGATGACGAGCCACTCCACGGCGGCGGGCGCCGCGCCCAGCGTCACGCCCGGCACGGCGCCGCCGCCCGTCGAGGCCACCGACAGCGCGAGCAGCAGCGCCGGCAGCGCCGGCAGGCCCGCCAGCCGGAAGCCGAGCACCAGCAGCACCGTCAGCCCCAGGTAGAGCGGGAAGATCGTGCGCGCCGTGACGGTCATGCGCAGCGGCAGGCGCTCGTCGCCGCCGCCGGTGAACTCGCGGTCGAAGGCGAAGTTGCCCGCCGCTCCGAGCGTGGGCAGCACGGCCACGACGATCGCCAGCCCGGCCAGGCCGCCGAGCCACTGCATGAGCGCGCGCCACAGCAGCAACGGCCGCGGCAGCTCGTCGAGCCGGTCGAGCACCGTCGCGCCCGTCGTCGTCAGCGCGGCGAGCGACTCCTGCGCGGCGTCGAGCAGCGTCGGCGTCGCCCCCGAGATCACGAAGGGCAGCGCGCCCAGGGCCGTGCAGGCGAGGAAGCCGCCGGCGAGGGCCGCGCAGGCCTCGCCCGCGCCGAACCCGGAGACCGGCGTCTCGAAGGCCAGGCGCAGCGCCGCACCGAAGCCGAGGGCCACCGTGGCGCTCACGAGCAGCGCCTGCGACAGCGGCGCGCCCGGCCCGCCCTCGACGAGCGCCAGCGCCAGCGGCACGAACAGCGCCACGCCCAGCAGCAGGGCGATGCGCCCCAGGACATGCAGCACGCCCTCGACGTTCACGGCCTCAGCGCCTCCAGGCCATGCGCGAGAACAGCGCCAGCACGCAGTACAGCTCGAGGCGCCCGAGCAGCATCGCGCCGACGAGGATCCACTTCGCCGTGTCGGGCAGCGCTCCGTAGTTGCGCGTCGGCCCGACGGCGTCGAAGCCCGGGCCGACGCAGGAGAGGCTCGCCAGCACGGCCGAGAAGGAGGCCTGCGCCCCGAGGCCCGTGGCCATGAGCGCCAGCGAGAGCAGCAGCCACAGCCCCGTCATCGCGAGCAGGAAGGCGACCGCGCGCGCCACGATCCGGTCGCTCACCGAGTGGCCCTGCACCGTGACGACCGTGACCGAGGCCGGACGCGACAGCCCGCGCAGTTCGCGCAGCGCGCTCTTCCACCACAGCACGAGGCGGCTCATCTTGCAGCCGCCGCCGGTCGACCCCGCGCAGGCCCCGCAGAACATCATGAACAGCAGCGCGACGTGCAGCACCGGCGGCCAGAGGTCGAAGTCGACCGTGCCGAAGCCGGTCGTCGTGGTGAGCGAGACGACCGTGAACAGCGAGCTGCGCGCCAGCTCCTCCCAGCCGCCGCCCTCGGCGCCGCGGCGCACGAGCATGCACAGCAGCGCCACGCCCAGCGTCAGCGCGAGATAGGTGCGGAACTCGGTGCTGCGCCAGAGCTGGCCCGGGCGCCCGCGCAGGGCCGCGAGCAGCAGCACGAAGTTCGTCCCGGCGAGGAACATGAACAGCACCGCGGCCCACTGCACCGGCGCGCCGTAGCCCGCCAGCGAGTCGGCGCGCGTGCTGAAGCCGCCCGTCCCGACGGTCGCGAAGCCGTGGCACAGCGCGTCGAAGGCGCCCATCCCGGCGAGCAGGTAGCCGCCGACGGTCGCCGCGGCGAGCCCGAGGTACACGCCCCAGAGCAGTTTCGACATGCTCGAGATGCGCGGCAGCAGCTTGCCCTTCTCGGGGCCCACGGCCTCGGCCTGGAACAGGAAGTTCCCGCCCGCGCCGAGCGCCGGCAGGATTGCCACCGAGAGCGCGACGATGCCCAGGCCGCCCACGAGGTGCAGCAGCGCGCGCCAGAACAGCAGCGGGCGGCTCAGCGTCGCCGGGTCGGCGAGCACCGAGGCGCCGGTCGTCGTGGCGCCCGACATGGTCTCGAAGCAGGCGTCCACGACGGCCGGGATCGCGCCCGTGATCAGGAAGGGCAGCGCACCGAGCGCCATGAACACGAGCCAGCCGAGCGTGACGATCGCGAAGGCCTCGTTGTGCGTGAACCTCTCGGCCCGAAAGGTGAAGCCGGCCCGCAGCAGCAGCCCCAGCGCGAGCGAGATCCCGGCGGCGAGCCCGAAGGCGACGGTGTCGGGGCCGCCCAGCGTGCCGTCGGCCAGGCAGACGAGCAGCGGCGCGAGCAGCAGGCCGGCCAGCACGAGGCACAGCCGGCCCACGAGATTGATCACGCAGCCGGCGTTCACGCGCCGTCGGCGGGTCCGGGTTCGGGGTCGGCGAAGTGCAGCGCGCGCCGGCGGGCGAAGAGCCGCTCGGCCGCGGCGCGCTGTCCCGGCGCGACGAAGACGACCGCCACGTCGCCCTCCTCGATGACCGTCCGGCCGTGCGGCACGAAGGACTCGCCCCGGCGCTGCAGCGCCCCGAGCAGCACGCCCTGCGGCGGATGCAGGTCGCGCAGCGTCTTGCCGACGGCGCGCGCCCCGCCGCGCACGACCATCTCGACGATCTCGGCCTGGCTGTCGAGCAGCTTCTGCACCGTCACGACGCGCCCGCCGCGCGCGAAGCGCAGCAGGCGCCCCACCATCGTGAGCCGCGGGTTGACCACGGCGTCGATGTCCAGCCGGCTCAGCAGGATCGCCAGGTCGGGATCGGCCGTGAGCACGATGTTGCGGCGCGCGCCGCGCTGCTTGGCCAGCAGCGCCAGGATCAGGTTGTGCTCCTCGTTGCGGCCGGCCGCGATGAAGAAGTCGGCCGTCGCGAGCCGGCTCTGCCCGAGCACGTCGGCGTCGTTGGGCGAGCCGTGCAGCACGACGGCGTGCTCGAGCCGGCCCGCGGCGCGCTCGCAGCGCTCCTCGTCCTCGTCGATGAGCACGACCGTCGTGCGCTCGGCCAGGCGCGCGGCCACGGCCACGCCGAGCCGGTCGGCGCCGTACACCACCACGCGCTGGACGTTCTCGCCCTCGGCCACGACGCGCCGGTAGACCGGCAGCGAGGCGCGCGACATGAGCATGTAGGCCCGGTCGCCGGGCGCCAGGCTGTCGTGCCCGTGCGGGATCAGGATCTCCTCGCCGCGCCGGATCGCCGCCACCACGAACTGCTCGCCCGCGAAGTCCTCGCGCAGCCGTTCCAGCGGCCGGCCCGTGACGCGCATCCAGCTCTCGACGTCGAAGGAGCGCAGCAGCACGCTGCCGCCGGCGAAGTCGCCCACGTCGATCGAGCCGGGCGAGTTGACCAGCGCCACGATCGTGTCGACGGCGGTCTCGTCGGGGTTGATGAAGCGCGTCACGCCCACGCGCGTCGCGTCGATGAGCGAGTGCGCCTCGTCGCTGAAGTCGGGGTTGCGCACGCGCGCCACCGTGCGCTCGACGCCCAGGCCGCGCGCCGCGGCGCAGGCGATGATGTTCACCTCGTCGTGGCTCGAGACGGCGATGAACAGGTCGGCGCCGGGCGTGCCGGCCGCCTCGAGCGTGGCCCGCGACGTGCCGCTGCCCGCGACCGTGAGCACGTCGAGCCGGTCGCGCAGGTGCTCGAGCTTCTCTTCGTCGAGGTCGATGAGCGCCATGGCGTGCCCCTCGGCGCTCAACTCGCGGGCGAGGTGGTAGCCCACCGCGCCGGCGCCGACGACCACGATCTTCACGGCGTGCCGTTCAGGGCGGCGCGTACGCGCGCCATGGCCAGGTCGACCTCCTCGCGCAGCACCGCGTCCCCGGCCCCCAGCCGATCGACCAGGCGCTGCAACTGGAAGGCCGCCTGGTCGGGCTGCCCGAGCGCCTCGTGCACGAGCGCCAGGCTGTAGAGCAGACGATTGTCGCTGCCGTCGGCCGCGAGCAGTTCCTGCAGATGCGGCAGGGCCTCGGCGTGCCGGCCGGCCTGCATGAGCTGCGTCACGGCCGCGCGCCGCGTCGACGGGCGCGCCGCCTCGCCGGGCGGCAGCAGCGCCCACAGCGCGAGCGACCAGTCGGCGGCCTCGCCCGATCGCCCGTCGGCCTCGCAGGCCTGTGCCAGCAGCGCCAGCCGCTCGGGCAGGGCCGGACGCGGGGCGGCCTGCTCGTGCAGGCTCAGCAGGATCGTGCGCGCCTCCCCGGCCCGGCCCGCGCGCAGCAGCACCGCCGGCTGCAGCGCGCGCACCGCCTCGACGAGTTCGCGCTGCTCGGGCAGCGCCTCGATCGAGCGCAGCAGTTCGGAGAGCAGCCAGGCGCCGATCGCGTGCGCGCCGGCGGCGTCGACCGCCTCGGCGACCGCCAGCCGCGCGGCGGGTTCGCACGACTCGCAGATCGCGAGCAAGGCGGTGCGGGCCAGCGGGTCGAGCACGCCGGCGCTCTCGGGCCGCCGCGCGACGATGCGTCCGATGAGCGGCGCCGCCTCGACCAGCCGCAACTGCCCCAGCGCCTCGACGATGCGCGAAACGACGTCGATCTCGGTCTCCACGCGCACGCGCTGATCGAGCAGCGCCAGCGCCGCCGTCGACCCCGCGCGGCCGAGCGCCGCGGCCGCCTCGGCGCGCACGCTGGGTTCGGCCTCGTCGAGCAGTCCCGCCAGCGTGTCGACCAGCGCCGCGCGCTCGGGCGCGTCGGCCGCGAGCGACCGGGCCCGGTCGCCCAGCGCGGCCGCGATCGCGAACAGCACCTCGCGCGCGTCGTCGGCCTGCCGCACCTCGCCGACCATCTCGAGCGCCAGGTCGATCCGCGCGCTGGCGACGATCGCGCGCACGGCGGCGGCGCGCGCGCGCGGCGGATGCCCGAGCCCCACCCAGGGACGCAGCCGGTCGAGCACGCCCTCGGGACGGTTGGCCGCCACGGCCTGCAGCACGCCGACCGCCGTCTCGTCGTCGGGATGGGCCTCGAGGTAGTCGAGCAGCGGACCGACGACGGCCGGCTGGTCGCGCACGAGCTGCAGCGCCGCGACGGCCGCGGCGCTGACGGAGCCCTCGGGCGACTGCAGTTCCGCGAGCAGCGCCGCGCGCACGTCGTCGCGGCCGCGTCCGAGCACGCCGAGCGCCGCGACGAACTCGGCGCGCACGTCGACGGCCGTCTCGGGCGCGCTCGCCCCGCCCTCGCCGGGCTTGCCGTTCGCCGGCACCGCCGCGTGACCGAGGCGCGCGAGCATCACGGCGACCGCGCCGGCGGTCTGGTCGCGGCTCGGATGCCGCGCCAGCCGCCGCGCCGCCTCGATGCGCACGGCCGCGTGCGCGTCCGACAGGCCGGCCATCAGCCGCGCGACGTCGTCGACACCGAGCAGGTCGATGCGCGCCTGCACGAGTTCGGCGGTCAGCGCGTCGACGCGCTCCGACCAGCGCCGTCGCTCGGCCGCGCGCCCGAGTTCGAGCAGCACGTCGCGCGGCAGGTTGCGGTGGCCGTCCCAGAAGCCGCGCCAGGTCGCGAGGCTCGCCCCGGCGCCCGGCTCGTGCCCGGTGAGTTCGGACAGCGCCGCGTACGGGGCCGACGACGGCCGCCGCTCGAGCAGGCCGAGCAGCACGTCGACCGCCGCCAGGCGACGGGACGAACCGAGCACGCTGGCGATCACGTCGGCCGTCTCCTCGCGCAGTTCGGGCTCGGACAGCCGCGCGCAGAGCGCCTCGAAGACGCTCGTGCGCGCGCTGACGACCTCGACGAGGCGGCCGCGCGCCAGCGTGCGCACCTCGGCGTTGGCCGACGCGCTCGCCAGGCCGAGCAGCGCCGGCACGAGCGGCTCGAGCGCCTCGGGCGCCTGCGGCGCGAGCGCGCGCAGCACCGCGAGCGTGCCGCGCTCGTCGCCGGACTCGAACACCGACCGCACCACGCCCGCCTCGCCGGCGTCGAGCAGCGTCTTGAGGGCCACGGCCACGACCGCCGGGTCGGCCTCGGCGCTCGCCAGCGAGGCCGACAGCGCGCGCGCCGCCGCCTGCGCGGGCGGCAGCTCGGCCGTCGTCGGCGGCTCGATCTGCGCCTGCCAGCCGGCGACGGCGGCCGGCGCCGATCCGAGCACGACGAGCACGGCGCGCGCGATCGGCGGCAGGATCCGCAAACGCATCGAAGCCACCCCTCCGCTCACGCCTGGTTGCCGCCGACGGCGGCGAGGAGCGCCAGTATAGGATCGCGATCCTCGACCGACACGATGCTGCGCGCCGCGGCGCGGTAGAGCGGGTCGCGCTCGGCCAGCAGCCGCGCGCACTCGTCGGCCGGAGGCAGGGCCGTGAGCGGCGGCCGCGGACGGCGCGCCGCGCGCCGCTGCAGCTCGCCCGGCGAGGCGGCCAGGTAGATCACGTGTGCGTCGCGGCACAGCGCCGCGAAGGGCTCGCCGTGCAGGACCGCGCCGCCGCCCGTCGCCACGACCAGGCCGCGCCGGCCGGCCAGCGCTCGCAGCACCCGCGCCTCGGCGCGCCGGAAGGCCGCCTCGCCCGCCCGCACGAGCAGCGCGTCCACGTCGGCGCCCTCCGCCCGGGCGAGTTCGTCATCGGTATCGACGAAGGGTCGCCCGAGCCGGTCGGCCAACTCGCGCCCGAGCGTCGTCTTGCCGGCACCGCGCATGCCGATCAGGACGATGTTGCCGTCGCGTGCGTGGGACATCGTGCCGGCGGGCCCGTGGGGACGTGTCGCCGAGCGGCGGGCGGCCGACCGGCAGGGCGGCAAGAGGCGATGGTAGTCCCAACGGGATTCGAACCCGTGTCTGGTGCGTGAGAGGCACCTGTCCTGGACCAGGCTAGACGATGGGACCGCCTGTACTCGTGTGGTCCCCGCACCGATCAGGTGGGCGACGGGCGGCGGATTATGGTTGTCGGCCCCGCCGCGAGCCAAGGAAAATCCGCCCCACACCACTCTCTGCTGCCCGTTGGCACGGATCTGCATGCCCCGCCCTCGTCGACGCACCGCCTGGTGGATCGCGGCCGCCCTGATCGCGGTGGGCGGCGCGGGCGTGGCGTGGCTCGTCTTCGGCGGTGCGCCCGGGCCGGTCGAGGGACCCGGCGCGGTGAAGCTCGTCGAGCGCGGCGGCCCCGGGCGCGAGGTCACGCTGCCGACGGCGGCGCAGCCGCCCGATCGTCCCCCGCCGCCCGCCCCGGCGAGCACCGCTCCCCCGCGCCTCGGCGCGCTGAGCGCCCGCGTCGTCACGCCCGATCGCCGCGCGCTGTCCGGGGCGCGGGTCGAGGCCTTCGTCGGCGCCGCGCTGGGCGACCCCCATCTCGGGACGGCCCGGCCGCTGGCGCGCCGCGCGGTGACGGCGGCCGACGGCACGTTCACCCTGGACGAACTCCCGCCGGGCGACGCGCTCGTGCTGCGCATCGACGGCGAGGGTTTCGCGCTCACCGAGCGCGGGCCCTTTCATGTCGCCGCGGGCGAGACGGCCCGGCTCGGCGACCTGCCGGTCGAACTCGGCACGACGCTGCGCGGCAGCGTGGTCGACCCGCTCGGACGCGGCGTGGCGGGCGCCCGCGTCACGCTCTTCCACCAGCTCGACGCGCCCGGCGACGAGGCCCGCGCCGAACGCGTCGTGCTCAGCGACGCGCAGGGTCTGTTCAGCTTCCCGAACGCGCGCAGCGACCGCTGGACGCTGTTCGTCGATGCCGAAGGCTACGCACGGGCGCGCGCCGCCGGCGTGCCCGAGCCCGGTGCCGCGCCCCCCACCGAGCTGCTCGTGCGGATCGCGCTCGAGCAGGTGCATCCGCTGCGCGGGCGCGTGCTCGGCATGCCCGGCGAGGTGCCGCTCGGCGGCGCGCGCCTGCACGTCAAGTCGCTCGACGAGCAGCTCGCCAGCCTGCGCGCCGTGGCCGACGCCGACGGACGCTTCGAGATCGGCAACGTCGCCTGGGGCAACTACGAGGTGCACGCCGAGGCCGACGGCTACAGCGCCGCGCACGAACGCACCTGGACCAAGTACGGCTACGAAGAACTCACGATCCGGCTCGCCCGGCAGGGCGGCCTCTCGGGCCGGGTCCTCACGGCGGACGGACGGCCGGCCACGCACTTCGACGTGCAGTTGCGCCAGCACAAGGGGCGGCTCGACGCGCCGACGCCGCAGGGCGCCTTCCGCCGCGTCGTCTCCGCCGACGGCGCCTTCGCCTTCGAGGGCCTCGACCCGGGCCACTGGTGCGTCGAGGTCTGGGCGCAGGGCCACGTGCTCACCGAGAGCGCCTGCGTCAAGCTCAAGCAGGGGCAGTTCGTGGACGGGCTCTCGGTCACGCTGCAGCTCGCCGCGAGCCTGCAGGGCACGGTCGTCGATGACGCCGGGCGCGTCGTGCCGGGGGCCCGCATCACGCTGCATCCCAACCACGAGCCGGCGCTCGAGATGCTGCGCGACACCGACGACAGCCCGGTGCGCCGCCAGAGCGCGCTGAGCGACGCGCAGGGACGCTTTCTGCTCGGTGAGCTCGCGGCACGCACGCATCAGGTGGCCGTCGACCACCCCGACCACGCGCTGCTGCTGCGCAACGACGTGCGGATCGTCGCGGGCGAGACGCTCGACCTCGGCACGCTGGTCCTCGAGCGTTCGTGCACGGTCGAGGGGCGCGCGCTCGACGCGGCCGGCGTGCCGCTGCCCGGCACGCTCGTCTCGCTCTACCGCGTGGGCGACATCACGCGTCAGGCGCTCACCGACGGCCAGGGACGCTACGTGTTCAGCCGCGTCCGCTCGGGCGACTATCAGCTGAGCTGCGTCGGCAAGAACGCCAACCTCTTCGCGCAGCTGCAGCAGCTCAACGCGGGGATGGCCCCCGAAGTCTTCACGCTGCGACCCGGCGACCGCGTCACGCGCAACGTCGTGCCGCTGCCCTGAGCGGCGCGGACGCCCGGCTCAACCGTCCAGGCGGCCCGCGCGGCGCAGCGCGGCGACGACCTGCGCCAGACAGGCGTCGAAGTCGGCGGGCTGGACGCCGAGTTCCTCGCGCATGCGACGGTTCTGAAACCACATCCAGCGCCCGAAGGCCGCGCACAGGTCGGGCGTCCACCAGGCGGCGGCGGGCACGCAGGGGTCGGCCAGATCCATCGCGAAACGCAGCGGTGGGCCGACCCAGGCGGGCACGGTGAGCAGCGCGTGGCGGCGGCCGGCGGCGGCGGCCACGCGCTCGAACAGCGCGCGCGTGGAGAGGTTCTCGCCCCCGAGCACGTAGCGCCGCCCGGTGGCCCCGCGCGCGGCGGCGGCGAGGATGCCGTCGACCACCGTGACCAGCGGCACGACGTTGATGCCGCCGGCGGGCGCGCAGCGCAGCCGGCCCGCGGCGACGCGCTCCACGATGCGGTTGCTGTTGCTCGGCACGGCGGAGGCCCCGTAGATCGCGCCGGGGTTCACGATCACGGCGTCCAGGCCGGCCCGGACCGCGGCCTGCACCTCCTGCTCGGCCGCGTGCTTGGTGTCAAAGTACGGCGCGCGCAGCGGCGCGGCGTTGAAGGGCGCCTCCTCGTCGAGGGCCACCGGCCGGTCGCTGATGCCCAGGGCGGCGATGCTCGAGACGTGCACGAGGCGCCCGACGCCGGCCGCGCGCGCCGCGCGCACGACATGCGACGTGCCGCGGACGTTGACCGCCTCCATGGCCGCGTGCAGCCGCCGGCGGTAGGCGATCACCGCGGCCGAGTGGACGACGAGATCGGCCCCCTGCACGAGGGCGGGCAGCGTCTCGGGCGCCGTCACGTCGCCGTCCACGAGGCGCACGCCGAGACGCTGCAGCTCGGCGCGCGGCGCGGCGGCGCTCGACGCGCGCGCCAGGCCCGCGACCTCCCAACCGGACGCGCGCAGCCGCTCGGCCAGCGCGAGGCCCACGAAGCCGGTCGCGCCGGTGATCGCCGCGCGTCCGGGCCGCGCGCCGCCGGTCGTTGCCGCCGGGTCGCCGTTGCGGAAAGATGCCGCCATGAAGATCACGACGATGGCGGTCGGCCCGCTGCAGTGCAACTGCTCGATCCTCGCCGACGAGGACGGCGCGACGGCGATCGTCGTCGACCCGGGCGGCGACGCGCCGGCGATCGCGGCGCGGCTCGCGCGCGCCGGCCTGACGCTCACGCACATCGTGCACACGCACGCCCACGTCGACCACGTCGGCGGCAGCGCCGAGCTGCAGCGGAGCTGCGGCGGGCGGGCCTGGCTGCACGAGGGCGACAGCTTCCTGCTCGAGATGCTCGAGACGCAGTGCCGCATGATCGGCCTGCCCGTCCCCGAGCAGATCGTGATGGACGGCGCCCTGCAGGAGGGCGCGCGCTTCGACCTCGGCCCGCACAAGCTCGAGACCCTGCACACGCCCGGCCACACGCCGGGGAGCTGCAGCTTCCTGCTGCGCGCCGAGGGCCGCCAGGTGCTGTTCGCCGGCGACACGCTGTTCCGCGGGAGCATCGGGCGCACCGACCTGTGGGGCGGCGACACGGCCACGATCCTGGCGAGCCTCAAGGGCAAGCTGCTGGCGCTGGACGACGACACCGAAGTCGTCACGGGGCACGGCCCGCGCACGAGCATCGGCGACGAGCGGCGCGGCAACCCCTTCCTCACGGGCGCGCTGCGCCCTTGAGACGCATCGAGCTGCCCTTCACGTCGACGCGGTCGTGCCTGCTCGTGCCGCCGCGCGCGCCGCGGGCCGGCGCGCCGCCGCTGCTCGTCGCGCTGCACGGACAGGGCCAGAGCGGCGAGCGTCATCAGCGCTGGCTGGCGGAGGGCCTGCCGCCGCACTTCGCGGCCGCCTTCCCCGACGGCTTCCACGCGCACGAGGTGCGCGCGCCGGGACGGCCGATCCGGCTGGGCCACGCCTGGTATCTGTACACGGGCGACGCGGCGGCCTTCGCCGCGAGCCTGAGCGAGAGCGAGGCGGCGCTGTGGCGGCTCGTCGAACGCGCGCAGCGCGAACTCGGCAGCGACCCGCGCCGGCTCTACCTGTGCGGCTTCTCGCAGGGCGCGTATCTGGCGCACTGCGCGGCGGTGCGCGCCGCCGACCGCGTCGCGGGTTGGGTGGCCCAGTCGGGCCGCCTGAAGCACGAGTTCCTCGGCGAGCGGCTGGCCGGCGTGGCGGGCCTGCCGGTGCTCATCCAGCACGGCGAGCGCGACGAGAGCCTGCCCGTCGCGTCGGCGCACGACAGCGCCGCGATCCTGCGGCGCCACGGCGCGGACGTGACGCTGCAGCTCTTCGACGCCGGCCACCGCATCACGCCCGGGATGCTCGTCGGACTGCGCTCCTGGCTCGAGGAGCGCGCCCGCTGAGCGCGGCGCGCGCCGCGCGCGGCGCGGGTCTCAGCGCGCCGCGCCGTCCATCCAGCCGAGCACGCCCTCGGCGCCGACGAGCGCCTGCACGCTCGCGCGGTCCTTGGGCACGAGCGACGTGATCACCTCGCAGCCGTCCTCGGTGATGACCACGACGTCCTCGATGCGGATGCCGATCGAGGCCTCGGCGTCGTACAGGCCCGGCTCGATGGTGAAGGCGAAGCCGGGCTCCAGCACCGTGCCGTAGGAGCCGACGTCGTGCACCTCGAGGCCGATCCAGTGGCAATTGCCGTGGCGGATGAGCCCGCCGAAGCCGCGCTCGGCGAGCACCGCGTTGCAGGCGGCCTCCACGTCGCGGATCGTGACGCCGGGGCGCGCGGCGGCGATGCCCGCCGCCTGCGCCGCGAGCACGGCCTCGTACAGTTCGACCATGCGCGGCGTGAAGACGCCGTCGGTCGGCCAGCTGCGCGTGATGTCGGTCGTGTAGTGGTCGACCTCCGGGCCGTAGTCGAGGCAGATCATCTCGCCCGGCCGCATGATCCGGTCGTCGATCCAGTAGTGCAGGACCACCGAGTTGGGACCCGAGCCGACGATCGCGTCGTAGGCCGGACCGTCGGCGCCCGCGCGGCGGTGCACGAGGTCCATCACCGCGCGCAGGTCCCATTCGCCGAGGCCCGGCCGCGTGCTGCGCATGGCCTCGATCATCGCCAGCGCGCCGGCGTGCGCGGCGCGCTTCATCGCGGCGACCTCCTCGGGCGTCTTCTTCAGGCGCAGCGCGGCGAGCGCCGGCGAGCAGTCGCGGACCTCGAAGCCGAAGCGCTCGGCGAGCGCCTCGGCCAGCCGCCGCTCGCGCGAGAGCCGGCCGTCGAGCGGGTCCCTGCGCTGCCGGCCGTCGGCCGGCGCCGCGCGGTCGTGGCAGCCCGAGAGCGCCAGGCTCGGGCCGAGCGGCACGTGGACGATCGGCCGGCTGTCGGCGAACTCGGCCAGCGTGTCGAGCAGTTCGGCGCTCGACTTCACGACGGGGATGCCCGTGAGCTGCGCTACCCAGGCGTCCGCGGCGTCCCAGCGCTCGCCCTCCCACGACTCCAGGCGCGCGTCGCGCGGCGAGACGAACAGGATCTCGAGGCCGGTGGCGGCGTCCATGAGCAGCGCCGCGTCGGGGCTCTCGACGCCGGTCAGGTACCAGAAGGTCTTGTCCTGGCGGAAGTTCACGTAGTCGCGTGTGTCGGGCAGGCCGCGCACGAGCACCAGCCCCTCGCCGAGCGCGGCGCGCAGGGCCGCGCGCCGACCCGCGTGGAACTCGGCGCCGAGGCCGCACACCGGCCGACCGTCGCCCGGCCGGCTCAGGCCGACGGCGCGCACGTCGAGGCGCGGCGGCGCGGCCCCGTCGTGCGGCGCGGCGGCGGGCGCCGCGGCGCACGAGACGAGCAGCAGGGGCAGCAGCGCGAAGCGGAGGCGGGTCATCGGCGGGCTCCTCGGGGGCCGGGCCGCCGCCAGAGCGCGGCGCGCGGGCCCGACACGATACCGCTCAGGCCGAGAGCGGCCGCAAGTGCACGACCGTCTCGAGGTGGCTGGTCTGCGGAAACAGGTCGACGAAGAGCAGTTCGTCGAGCGCGAAGCGCGCCGACAGCGCCGCCAGGTCGCGCGCCAGCGTGGCCGGGTCGCAGGAGACGATCGTGAGCCGCGCGGGCGCGGCCTCGACGAGCCAGCGCCGCACCGCGCGCGAGAGGCCCGCGCGCGGCGGGTCGACGAGCACGCGGTCGGGCCGGCGGGGCAGCTGCTCCAGCGCCGACTCGGCCGGGCCGTCGAGCACGCGCGCGCCCGCGCACCCGGCGCGCCGCAGGTTGAACGCGAGCCGCCGCGCGCTCGCCGCGTGCGACTCGACGGCGAGCAGCGCGTCGTGGCGGCGCGCGAGCGGAATGCTGAAGAGGCCGACGCCCGCGTACAGCTCGACGCAGGTCCCGCCGCCCGTGGCTCCCACCGCGCGCGCGACGAGCGTTTCGGCCAGCTCGCGGTGCGCCTGGAAGAAGCCGTCGGCCCCCACGCGCAAGGGCACGCCGCCGACGTGCACGTCGAACTCCTCGACGGGCTCCGGGCCGCCGTCCGCGACGGAGACCTCGCCCCGCTCGCCCGCCAGGACGTCGACGCGCCGCCGTTCGCCGACGGCCCAGTTCGCGGCCCGCGCGGGCGCGCCGTGCGCGAGCCAGCGCTCGAGGTCGCGGTGCAGGATCGGACAGCGCGCGACGGCGACGAGTTCGTCCGTGCCGCGCGCGAGCCAGCCGGCCACGGCGCCCCCGGTGCGGCGCTCGACGTGCAGCGAGGCGCGCGTGCGCCAGCCCCAGGCCGCGCCGGCGATCAGCTCCGGAGCGCGCCCGAGCCGCGCCACGACGTCGAGGCGGCCGACGCGCGCGAGCGTCTCGAGCGCCGCCTGCAGCTTGAGGCGCCCCTGCGCGGCGTCCTCGACGTGCTGCAGGTCGCAGCCGCCGCAGCGCTCGGCCACGGCGCAGGGCGGCGTCCGCCGATCGGGCCCGGCCGCGATCAGGGCCGCCGCGACGCCGCGCACCCAGCCGCCGCGCTCCTCCGTGACGCGCAGCTCGATCTCGTCGCCGGGGACGACGCGCGGCACGAGCGCCACGCGCCCGTCGGGCAGGCGGCCGAGACCCTCGCCCCCCGTGACCAGCTTCTCGACGCGCAGCTTCACGGGAGCAGGCGCGCGAGCAGCGGCAGCAGGCGCCGGCCGACCGGCGCGCGCAGGCTCGTGAGCGGGCCGGTCAGCCCGCGCCCGGTCTTCTCGAGCAGCGTGTCGATGGCCATGTCGTCGAGCCCGCGCTCGACGGGGTAGCCGCCGCGACCGGCGTGCAGGTCGGCGAGCAGGCGCCACAGGCCCACGGCCTTGAGGCCCTCCATGTGCGCCGTGACCCGCTCGCCCTGCCGCCAGGCGCCGAGCAGCGCGCTCTCGACGGGGTGCAGGCGCGTCGACAGCTCGCCGAGCGCGAAGCCGACGCAGACCTCGCCTTCGAGCACCGCGCGCAGGTGCAGCGCGCCGGGCACGCGCTCGGGGGCGTCGCTCGCCGTGGCGCGCTCGCCGCGCAGCACGACGTGCCCGGCGGCGTAGTCGCGCGGCTCGAGGATCGTGCCGCGCGCGCCGCCCGCGTGCCGCGTGACGACGCACGTGCCGCCCTCGTGCGGCGTGCGGCGCGCCGCGAGGATGCGCTCCCCGAGCAGCGCGCGCTGCATGGCCAGCGCGTGGTAACGCCAGCCCGAGCGGTCGAGCAGCACCTCGCGCAGCGCGCCGAGCGGACCGCCCGCCGCGCTCGCGACGCGGACGACGTCGAACCACGGCAGCGTGAAGCAGTCCTCGGCCGCCCACGCGGCGCGGAAGTCCGACAGGCCGCGCGCGTGGTGCAGGTGCTTGAGCAGCAGCACCGGCGTGTCGACCAGCAGCTCGACCCGGTCGGCGCCCCGCCGGCGCAGCGCGGCGAGCACCTCCGGCACGGCCGCCTTGCTCACCGCGACGTAGACGAGCCGCGCCCGCGCGAGGCGCGCCGGATCGAGCGTCTCGAGCGCCTCGACGCGGCGCTCGACGCCGTCGACGCGCAGCGTGCGCGCCTTGCGGGCGAAGAGGCCTTCCAGGCGCCAGCGGTCGGCGAGCGCGTCGAGCGCGGGCAGGACGGTGCTCGTCACCCGCTCGCCCGCGCCGATGACGATCACGCCGTCGGCCGACGCGCCGGCGGGCCGGACGAGTC
>CAZBBB010000070.1:0-17254 GCA_964490005.1 uncultured Phycisphaerales bacterium
CGCTCGGCGCGGTGCAGATGGGCCTCATCTACGTCAACCCAGACGGCCCCAACGGCGTACCCGATCCGGTCGCCTCCGCGCGCGATATCCGCGAAACCTTCGCGCGCATGGCGATGAACGACGAGGAGACCGTCGCGCTCATCGCCGGCGGTCACACGCTCGGCAAGGCGCACGGCGCGGCCAAGCCCGACGGCAAGGTCGGCCCCGAGCCGGAGGGCGCACCGCTCGAGCAGCAGGGCCTCGGCTGGAAGAACACGCACGGCACCGGCAAGGGCGGCGACACGATCACCAGCGGCCTCGAGGGCGCCTGGACGAAGACGCCCACCAAGTGGTCGAACGGCTTCTTCGACAACCTCTTCCGCCACGAGTGGGAGCTGGGCAAGGGCCCGGGCGGCGCCTGGCAGTGGAAGCCGGCGGGCGGCGCGGCGGCCGAGACCGTGCCCGACGCGCACGACGTGACCAAGTACCACGCGCCGATGATGCTCACGACCGACCTCGCGCTGAAGCTCGACCCGATCTACGGGCCGATCTCCAAGCGCTTCCACGAGGACCCGGCCGCCTTCGCCGACGCCTTCGCGCGGGCCTGGTACAAGCTCACGCACCGCGACATGGGCCCCGTCGCGCGCCTGCTGGGCCCCGACGTCCCGCCGGCGCAACTCTGGCAGGACCCGGTCCCGCCCGTCGATCACGCGCTCATCGACGCGCGCGACGCCGCCGCGCTCAAGGAGCGCGTGCTCGCCTCGGGCCTCACGATCCCGCAGCTCGTCACGACGGCCTGGGCCTCGGCCTCGACCTATCGCGACAGCGACAAGCGCGGCGGCGCCAACGGCGCGCGCCTGCGCCTCGCCCCGCAGAAGGACTGGGCCGTGAACGACCCGGCCGCGACGGCAGCGGTGCTCGCGCGGCTCGCCGAGATCGCCGACGGGTTCAACCGCGCGCAGAGCGGCGGCAAGCGCGTCTCGCTCGCCGACCTGATCGTGCTGGGCGGCAACGCGGCCGTCGAGGCCGCCGCCAAGCAGGCCGGCTTCGAAGTGCAGGTGCCCTTCGCGCCGGGCCGCACCGACGCCAGCCAGGACCAGACCGACGCGGCCTCCTTCGCGGTGCTCGAGCCGACCGCCGACGGCTTCCGCAACTGGGTCGGCGCGCGCCACGCCGGGCGCCTCGAGACCGCGCTCGTCGATCGCGCCAACCAGCTCATGCTCAGCGCACCGGAGATGACCGTGCTCGTCGGCGGCCTGCGGGTCCTGAACGCGAACACGGGCGGCACGAAGTACGGCGTCTTCACCGACCGTCCGGGCACGTTGAGCAACGACTTCTTCGTGAACCTGCTCGACCTGGCCACCGAGTGGAGCCCCTCGGCCGCCGACGGCCACGTCTACGAGGGCCGCGACCGCAAGACCGGCAAGCTGCGCTGGACGGCCAGCTCGGTCGACCTGATCTTCGGCAGCCACTCGCAGCTGCGCGCGCTGGCCGAGGTCTACGCCAGCGACGACGCGCGCCGCAAGTTCGTCGACGACTTCGTCGCGGCCTGGGCGAAGGTCATGGACCTCGACCGCTTCGACCTGCGCTGAGCGCGGCGCGGCGGATCAACGTTCGTGACAGGTGCGTGCCCCGGCCTCGCAAGACGTACACGGCAAGCGCACGGCCTTCCATTCCCTGGCTCGAACGCTCAGTCAGTCAACGTTGTAGAAGCTGCTTGCACGGGCGTCGACGGCCCATGCCCGAGCAGTCACTCCGACGAGCTCCACGGCATCGATTTCATTCCACCCGGGAACCAAGCTCGTGTCGAGTTCGAGGCGCACCGTCCGGACAGGCGCGGCAGGCACCGCGAACCCGACTTCGACAACCGTCGGAGCCTGCCGCGACGTGCGCGGCACGGGAATGTGCGCAAGCTCCTCCCCCGCATCGCCGATCAGCACGAGTTCGACGAGAGCTCCCGCGTTGAACGACTCGTGTACGCGAACCGCATGGGCCATCAAGGGTGGGTCGAAGTCGACTTCGAGCCATTCCGGGCCGGAGTTCTTCTCGAGCGGCGCCCACGCCGTCGCCTCATCGTCTCCGCCCGTCGAATTCGGCACGCCCGTGGCCTGCAGCGGTGACCAGTTGCGCATCGGTTCCCGCGCGAGGACGGTGTCGAGGACCTCGGATTCTTCAACGCGCCCCTGCGATCGATACACGTCTCTCAGACTCGCTCGCACCTGCTGCGTGTCCGGGTGCAAGGCGCCGTTGAGATCCGTCAGACCCGCGACGGCGTCCTCCAGCAACCTGGCAGCCTCATCGAGCCGATCCTGCGCGGCGAGAAGTCGCGCAAGCTCGGTCTGGCACCTCGCAACAACTCTGGATGCCGTGCCCGACGGCGACTCGGCCGCCACGATCGCTTCGCGCAGCTCGCGTTCGGCCTCGTCCGGGCGCCCCGCAGCGTCCAGCGCCGCCGCCAAGTCCGCAACCGCCCTCCCCGTTCGCGCATCGGTCCGACCGAAGGTCCGCACAGCCGCCGCCGCGACCCGGCGACGAAAGGCCAGCGGATCATCGACGAGTTGAACAACCTGCTCGTTCCTCATGAGCAGGCCGAGAAAGTGCCGGGCATCCTCGCTCTCGGGACCGAGCAGTTCCGAAGCCACGTCGAAGCAGCGCTCCGTCCACTCGAGCACCTCCCGGTCACGTCCCGTGGCCCGGTAGAAGCCCACCAGGATGTCCATCGAGACCAGGACATCCGTGGCCTGCCCTTTCCCGGAAAAGTGGCGGTCGATGGCGGCCCGATAGAGCGCCTCGGCGCGCGCGCTGTCGCCGCGCGTGAAGTGGATGTACGCCAATGCCTGCTCGAGCGTCTCGCGCAACTTCGGGTCGTCGCGAAGCTCCTCGTCGACGAGTTCCTGTCCGCGTACCAGCAACTCCGACTCGCGTGCGGAATCCAGCCGAGGGGCGCCGACGGACATCTCGTATGCCCCCGAGTTGAGAACGTCGGCGCCGAGCAGATCGAGGAGAGCGAGCGCGCGGCCGCTCTTGCGGGCCTGGGTCTCGAGTTCGTCGTTCTTGTAGCTCAGACGCAACAGGAGCATGCTCGTGACCAGCAGGGTGATGGCCGCCATGGCGCCTGCCACGGACCACACCGGATGCCGGCGCGTCCACTTGATCGTGCGCGTCAGCGGGCCGGGCGGACGCGCGCGGATGGGTTCGTTCGCCAGATGGCGGCGCAGGTCCGCGGCGAAGTCCGCCATCGTCGCGTATCGATCCTGCCGGCGCTTCTCCATCGCCTTGCCGCAGATGATGGAGAGGTCGAGCGGCACCTTCGAGCGCAGTTGTCTGGCTTGGGGCGGATCCACCAGCACGATCTGTTCGAGCACCTGCTGACTCGTATCGCCCTCGAAAGCGCGGCGCAGCGTGAGGGCTTCGTACAGCGTCACGCCCAGGCTGAACACGTCCGTGCGTGCATCGATGCCCATCGCCTTCGACATGGCCTGCTCGGGGCTCATGTAATACGGCGTGCCGGCCAGCTCCAGGGTGCGCGAGTGAACCAGGTCGTCGTTCACATGGGCGAGGCCGAAGTCAGCGACCTTTGGCTCGTCGTTCTCGTCGATGAGGATGTTGCCCGGCTTGATGTCGCGATGAATGACGCCGGCTTCGTGCGCCGCCGCAAGCGCGTCGGCCACGCTCGAGAAAAGCACGGCGACGGCATGGTAGTAGCCCGCCGGCAACTCGCTGCGCTCAGCCACGCCGGCAAGGAAGTCGCTCAGCGTGAAGCCGCCGGGTACGAGTTCCTGGGCGATGTAGTGCGTACCGTCGACTTCGCCGACTTCATGCACGACCACGATGCCCGCGTGCTTCAGTCGCGCGCCTGCGGCGGCCTCGCGGTGAAAGCGAGCCACGGTGTCGGCTGAGAGACTGAGATGCGGAGCGAGCAGCTTCAGGGCGACTCGTCGCCCGAGCGACACCTGCTCGGCCTCCCAGACGGTACCCATGCCTCCCGATCCGAGCTTGCCGATCAGGCGGTAGTCGCCCAATCTCCTTCCCCCGCCGGTCCGCGAGTCGTCAACGGGTCCCCGAAAGCGCGCCGTCTCCGAGACCATCGCCCTGAGACTGGTGGCGCGCGTCGAGCGGCGCCGCCTGTCACCATGCGAGGTCATGTCGCTCCCCAAGCCGGGTGTAGGACCATCGTGCGACGGCGGTCCGGGCTCGTCCAGCCGGCGCTCCGAGCGGCGATGGCTCGGCGGACAGCGTGCTGGTGCCGGAAACAGGACTTGAACCTGCACCCCGTTTGACCGGGACTAGGCCCTCAACCTAGCGTGTCTGCCAATTCCACCATTCCGGCACGGAATGAGTGCGACGCGGCATTGCACCGCACGGCGCGCGCGGCCGTCAAGGGAAGGCCCCCCGGCCCCCGCGCCGCCTCAGGGCGAGACGTCGAGATCGGCGCGCAGCGCCAGCGAGGCGTCGCGCTCGCCCAGGCGCAGCGCGAACACGCCGCCCTGCAGCAGCCTGAGCCAGGCGCGCTTCTCCCGCCAGGCGCGCGCGGCGGCCGGGATCGTCTCCGACAGCCGGGTGGCCTCGAGCGCGTTGACGATCTCGTCGAGGCGCGCGTCGATCCTCGCGCGCACGTCCTCGGGGATCTCCTCCTCGACCTTGCCCTGCCACTGCCGGAACTCGCCCGAGAGCAGCTCCTTGCGGCGGCTGGCGCGCAGGATGCCGAAGTCGAGGCGCGTGTCCTCGTCGGCGATCCAGTCGGCGTAGGGGTCGAGCAGGCGCAGCAGCTCGGGGGCCGAACCCCAGGCCGCGACGTTGGCGCGCTGCTCGCCCAGGCGCCCGATCATCTCGGCGACCTCGGTGCGGCCGTACAGCGCCGAGCGGCTGCGCGTGTAGGTGGCGACGATCTCGCGCAGGAACTCCTCGTCGGTCGCGATCACGAGCGTCTCGCGGTCGAGCACGATCCACGAGATCTCCTCGATCGGCAGGCCCTCGGGCAGCACCATCCAGCGGCGCATGCCCACGCCCTCGTCGGCCTCCCAGCGCTCGCGCACGCCGAGCGCCTGGTAGCCGCGCACCATGGCGTTGTCGAGTTCGTTCCAGGGGCCCACGTCGCGCAGCCGGGCGAAGATCGCCAGCAGCGGCAGCGGCTGGCTGCCCTCGGGGATCTGGTGATCGAGCGGCCGCGCCGCCACGGCGATCTCGCCCGTGAGCGCGCGGTCGAGGTGCGCGATGAGCTGGCTGACCTCGCCCACCTGCCAGCCGGGGTTCTTGACCTGCACGTCGCGCAGCATGCCGTTCATCAGCGCGAGCAGGTCGGTGTCGAAGGCCGTGCTCAGCGTCGTGAGCAGCGGACGCAGCTCGCTCTGCAGCGCGACGAAGAAGGACGTGTCGGGCGGCAGCATGCGCGCCAGGTGCCCCAGCCGCTCGGCCGCCACGAAGGGGCCCGAGCCGACGAGCCCGTTCTTCTGCAGGGACGCGCGCGCGGCGTCGACCTCGGCGTGCGCGCTGAAGGCCAGCCGGTCGCCCAGCTCGACGCGCACGACCGCCTCGCGGAACAGCGTCGGGTCGAAGAGCCGGTCGAGCGCGTTGGCGAGCGCGTCCTCGTTCCGCTGGCCGAGCGCCTCGTCCCCCTCGGTGCGCGCGAGCAGTTGCGCGACGTCGACGAGCAGGTCGGCCGAGAGCGAGCCGCCGCCCGAAGGCAGCGCGCCGCCCCGCGGCAGATGGTCGTGCCACAGGCGCGAGAGGCCCAGCGAGGCCTCGCGCCCGCCCTGCGCCGAGCGCAGCACGTCGCGCACGAGCGACTCGCTCGGCCCGGCCACGAGCAGGTCCTTCTGCCGGGCGTAGAACCAGGGCGCCGCGCCGGGCGGCGTCAGCTTGTTCCAGCCGAGGCCGGGCACGTCGGGGTCGTCGATGTTCTCGAACAGCGCGCCGGGCAGCGCCTTGTCGCGCGCGAACGCGAAGTCGAAGGCCTCGACCGCGAGCTTGGCCTTGTCCGAGAGCCGCGCCATCACGGCGAAGGACGCGTCGCCGCCGCCGGCGTCGGGCAGGCGCGCGAGCAGCGCGACCTCGCGTCCGAGCAGGTCGGCCACCGGGTCGAGCGGCGCGTCCTTCACCGCGCTGCGCGCGGCGGCCGCCGCCGAGGCGAGTTCCTTGGGCCAGGACAGCCCCTGCCACCACGCCGTCGCGCTCAGCTCCTTGAAGGCCCGCGCGCGCCCGAGCCGGTCGGTGATCCGCAGGTCGGGGAATTCCGAGACGTCGAGCGCCAGGTCGGTGCGGTGGACGAACAGGTCGACGTCGCGCGGCGCCAGCTCCTCGAAGGGCGGCATCGTGCCTTCGAAGGGGTCGAAGAACACCTTCGTGAAGGTGAAGTAGAGCAGCGGCACGGCGATCACGAGCGCGAGCCCGAGCCGCGAGAGCAGCTTGCTCGAGTGCTGGCGGCGCTCGCGGCGGCTGGTGGTCGTCTTGCGGGCCATGGCGGGGCGGTCGATCCTGCGGCGTGAGGTCGGCGGGATGTCGGCGGGGCGAGGCTCGGACGGTCGGCGGGCGCGCCGCCGTCCCGGCGGACTTCACAACTTGCCAACAGGCGGGCCGCGGGTTCCAGCCTTCCCTTCGGCCAGTTCCCTCGGCGCGGCCCGGCCGGTATCGTCAGGCCGATGCACCTGGCTCGACGCGCGCAGTCCGTCTCCGGCTCGGCCACGCTCGAGCTGGGCGCCAAGGTCGCCGAGCTGCGCGCGCAGGGGCGCGACATCATCAGCCTGGCTGCGGGCGAGCCCGACTTCCCCAGCCCGCCCGAGGCGCTGGCGGCCGCGCGCGCCTTCCTCGAGAAGGGGCACGTGAAGTACACGCCGGGCAGCGGCCTGCCCGAGCTGCGCAAGGTCGCCGCGGAGTGGGTCTCGGCGCAATGCGGCGCGGAGTTCGGCGCCGGGCAGCTGCACGTGACCTGCGGCGCCAAGGAGGCGCTCGCGCTGGCGCTGATGGCGCTGGCCGGGCAGGGCGACGAGGTCATCGTGCCGACGCCCGCGTGGATCAGCTACGAGCCGATGGTCGCGCTCGCCGACGCCAAGGCCGTCACCGTGCCGTGCCGCGCCGCCGACGGCTACAAGCTGAGCCCCGCCGCGCTGGCCGGCGCGATCACGAGCCGCACGCGCGCGCTGCTGTTCAACTCGCCCAACAACCCGACCGGCGCGGTCTACACCGCCGCCGAGATCGACGCGCTCGCGGCCGTGCTCGCCAAGCACCCCGACATCACCGTGATCTCCGACGAGATCTACTCGCCCTTCCTGTACGTCGGCCGGCACGTCTCGCCGGCGGCGCACCCGGCGCTGGCCGGCCGCGTCGTCGTGGTGAACGGCGTGAGCAAGGTCTACTCGATGACCGGCTGGCGCATCGGCTTCCTCGCCGGCCCCAAGGCGCTCGCCGACGCCGTCGGCAACCTCAAGAGCCACGTGACGAGCAACGCCAGCACGCCGGCGCAGGTCGCGGCGCTCGCGGCGCTGCAGGCCGGCGACGGCTTCCCCAAGCGCATGCTCGCGGCCTTCGGCGAGCGGCGCCGCGCCGTGCTGGCCGCCATCGCGAAGATGCCGGGCGTGCAGTGCGCGCCGCCCGACGGCGCCTTCTACGTCTGGCTGAAGGTCGACGCGCTCTACGGCGGCCGCGTGAACGGCAGCGCCGAGCTGGCGCGCCTGCTGCTCGACGAGGTCGGCGTGGCCGGCGTGCCCGGCGCGGCCTTCGGCGAGGACCGCTGCCTGCGCTTCTCGATCGCGGCCTCCGACGCGCAGCTCGCCGAGGGCTTCGCGCGCATCGGCCGCTGCTTCGCCTCGCTGGCCGGCGCGGGCGCGCCGCGCGCCTGAGCACGACACCCCCCACCTCACGACCCCGGAAGAACGGCCCCTTGAGCACCAGCACCGTGAGCCCACCGACCTCCATCGCGACGCGCGAGTCCTACGGCAAGGCCCTGGCCGAACTCGGCGCGCGGCGCCCCGACGTCGTCGTCCTCGACGCCGACCTCTCGGGCAGCACCAAGACCAACGTCTTCGCCAAGGCGTTTCCGAAGCGCTTCCTCAACTGCGGCGTGGCCGAGGCCAACATGATCGGCATCGCCTCGGGCCTGGCCTCGACGGGCCTGACGGTCTTCGCCAGCTCCTTCGCGATGTTCGCGACGGGCAAGGCCTTCGAGCAGATCCGCCAGGAGATCGCGCTGCCGAACGCCAACGTGAAGATCTGCGCCAGCCACGCCGGCGTGACGACCGGCGAGGACGGCGCGAGCCACCAGATGCTCGAAGACCTCGCGATCATGCGCGTGCTCCCGAACATGCGCGTCATCGTGCCGGCCGACGGGCGCGAGACCGAGCAGGTCATCGCCGCCGTGGCCGAGCTGCCGGGCCCGGCCTACGTGCGCCTTTCGCGCCTCAAGACGCCGGTCTTCCTGCCCGAGAGCTACCGCTTCGTGCTGGGGCGCGCGGCGCTGCTGCACGAGGGCGAGGCGCTCACGCTCATCGGCACGGGCGTCACCAGCCACGCCTGCCTGCTCGCGGCGCAGACGCTCGCCTCCGAGGGGCTCGACGTGCGCGTGCTCAACATGGCGACGATCAAGCCGCTCGACGAGGAGGCCGTGCTCGCGGCCGCGACCGAGACGGGCGGCATCGTCACGGTCGAGGAGGCGCAGCGCGCGGGGGGCCTGGGCGGCGCGGTCGCCGAACTGGTCGCCGAGCGCCACCCCTGCCCGGTCGTGCGCCTCGGCATGCGCGACCGCTTCGGCGAGAGCGGCGACGGCGCGGCGCTGCTCGAGCACTTCGGACTCACCGCCCCCCACGTCGCCGCCGCCGCGCGCGCGCTGATCGCCCGCTCATGAGCCCCGCCACGATGACGACCCTGCCCTTTGCCCTCGACCGCGCGCGCATCGCCGCGCTCGCCAACGAACTGCGCGGCGACGTGCTGCGCATGCTGCAGAAGTCCGGCTCGGGCCACCCGGGCGGCAGCCTCGGCATGGCCGACGTGTTCACCGTGCTGTGGTTCGGCGGCTGGCTGAACGTCGACCCGCAGCGCCCCGACTGGCCGCAGCGCGACCGCTTCGTGCTCAGCAACGGGCACATCTGCCCGATCCTCTACGCGATCCTGGCGAAGCTGGGCTACTTCCCGCGCTCCGACCTGTGGACGCTGCGCCAGCTCGGCAGCCCGCTGCAGGGCCACCCCGACTTCCACCACACCAAGGGCGTCGACTGCTGCACCGGCTCGCTCGGCAACGGCGTGTCGGTCGGCCTCGGCATGGCGCTCGGCGCGCGGTTGCAGGGCGAGGACTTCCGCGTCTACGTCGGCAGCAGCGACGGCGAGATGCAGGAGGGCCAGGTCTGGGAGATGGCCACGGCCGCCGCGCACTACAAGGTCGACAACCTGACCCTGCTCGTCGACTGGAACGGCATCCAGATCGACGGCCGCAACCAGGACGTCATGGACGTGCGCGACCTCGGCGAGAAGTTCGCCGCCTTCGGTTGGCACACGCAGACCATCGACGGCCACGATCTGAAGGCCATCGACGCCGCGCTGCGCGCCGCGCGCGGCGTCGCCGGCCGGCCGCAGGCGATCCTGTGCAAGACCGTGATCGGCCACCCGATCTCGTTCATGCTCGACAAGGCCCACTGGCACGGCGTGGCCCCCAACGCCGACGAGCTCGCGAAGGCCCTCGCCGAACTCGGCCTGCCGGCCTGAGACCTACTTGCGCTTGAAGACGGCGCGCCAGCCGGTCGAGGGCGTCAGCGGCGCGAGGTTCTCGCTCCAGGCGCTCACCGGCTCGATGAGATAGAAGAGGTCGGGGTCGACGCGGCGGGCCTCCTCGACCAGCTTCGGCAGCGTCTGCCGCGTGGCCGAGACGTAGACGAGATTCGTCGTGCCCGTCGGCGTCTCGCCGGGGAAGACGGCGATCACGCGGCCGATGGGCGCCAGCGCCTGAGCGATGTCGCGGCCGCGCGAACTCGAGATCAGGCGCAGCACGAAGAGCCGCGTCGTGACCGCGCGCTCGATGAGGATGCCCACGCCGTTGCCGGTCGCGTAGCCGCCCGCGTAGAAGAGCGCGACGATCGGCTCGGAGACCGCGCGGCTCATGACCTGGCTGATCGCGAGCAGCCAGATGAGCACCTCGAAGAAGCCCAGCACGACGGCCGTCGTCGGGTGGCCACGCACGACCGCGAGCGTGCGCACCGTGCCGATCGACACGTCCACGATGCGCAGCGCGAAGATGATCGCGCACACCTGCCAGACCGGCGCCGACTTCAGGAACTCCATGGCGCCGAGTGTGCCAAACCGCGTCGAGGCCGTCGGGCGGCTTCAGGGCTGGATCGTCAGCTCCAGCGCGTTGCTCATCGGCCACGGCACGCCGCCGCCCGCAGGCTTCCACGCGTACTGCCAGTACGTGGCGATGCCGACCAGCGGCGGCGAGGCCGGGATCACGAAGGGCAGTCGCGAATAGCCCAGCTCGTTCGACACCGCCGGCAACAGCAGGAACAGCCGTGACGGGTCGACCCACAGCGCGCCGCCCTTGACCGGGAGCGGCACGGACAAGGGCGCCAGGCTCACGAGCAGAAGGCCCTGCGCGCTGCTCGGCGGCGCCGACAGGCACGTGATCGCGAAGTCGCTCGACGCGCTCTGGCTCGGCAGCGCATCGACGCCGATCGCGGGCGGCGCTTCGCCCGCGGCGCCGGCCGTCGCCTCTCCGTACGCCACCGCGCCCGTCGGCAGCATGGTCAGCTTGAAGACGACCGTGTCGAAGGACACCTTGTCCTCGGTGTCGTAAGCCCCCGGCGTGACCGGGAAGTCGCCGCTCGAACCGCCCGCGATGGCCGCCAGCTCACTCGTGAGCACCACTCCGCCGCCGGCGAGATCATCCGATGGGGCGGGCACGTCCGCCCCGCCGATGCGCGAGGAGTAGATCAGTCGCGAGCCGTCGGCCTCCAGCCGGCTCATGAACAGGTCGTACCCGATCGTCGTCGTGTTCGGCGTGGAGAAGGCCCCCGGCGTGACCGGAAAACCGCTCGAGTGCGTGTCGCCGAAGACCGTCGGGCGGCCGGCCGAGTCGAGCGCCAGGCCCGTCACGTGCTCGATGCTCGAGCCGCCCAAGTACGTCGCGTAGTGCAGCGCGCTGCCGTCGGCCGACAGGCGCAGCACCATCGCGTCGTTGCTGCCTCCATACGTCGTGTCGTACGCGCCCGGCGTGACCGGCAGGCTGCCCGTCGCCGTCCCCGCCACCGTCAGGCTGCCGTCGGGGTGCGCGGCGATCGCGCGCGGCGAGGCCGCGAGATATGTGCCGAACACCTGCTGTTTCGTCGCCAAGTCGAACGCGACGACGTAGCCCTTGCCGACGCCGATCGCCGGGGGCGTCGTGTCGAAGGCGCCCGCCGTCACCGGGAAGCCTCCCGGGCCGATCGTCGTGCCGCACAGCGCGATCGTGCCGTCGGCGCGCAACGCCGCGCTCCACTGTGTCTCGTCCCAGCTTCCACCGAAGTACGTGCCGTACTTCAGCGTGCTCAGCTCGGAATCGAGGATCACCAAGACGCCGTCGGACCCTCCGTTATAGGTTGCGTCGAAGGCATCGGGCGTCGTCGGGTAGTCCGCCGACCGCGTGCTGCTGATCGCGACGAGGTCGCCGGACGGCAGGATTGAAATGCCCGACACGCCGCCATCGGAACCGGGGCTCCCGAGGTAGGTCGACTGGAGCAGCACCGCGCCATCCGCGGACAGTCGGGAGATGAAGCCCTCACCGAGACCTTCGGCCTGAGTCTTGAACACACCCGCCGTCACCGGGAAGTCGTTCGATCCCGTCGACCCCGTTACGAGAAGCGTGCCTCGGGGCTCGGCGAGGACTTTCGACGGAGTCTCGTTCCCTTCCGCGCCGCCGAGGTAGGTGGCGAACGCCAGCGAGCTGCCGTCGGCTTGCAGGCATGCCACGAAACCATCCTTGGGGCTCGTGCAGCATCCTCCGTTCCAGGTCTCGTCGAACGCACCCGGCGTCGTGGGGAAATCGAACGACGTCGTGTTGCCTGCGACGAGAACTCGTCCCTGTGCATCCGTCGCGACGGAACCGATGTACTCGCCGCCGCTGCCGCCAAGATATGTCGACCACTCAAGACGCAGATCGACCACGACCGCCTCGAGGACGGACTCGGGTGGAACATCGAAGCGCAGGGAAGGTTCGACGTCCGCAACGACGCGCAACGCGGGACCAGAGTCTGATGATGGCACGACGAGCAACTCACCGATCTCGGTCCTGAGGCGGGGGCCTGCGTCCGTCGACCGGGAGTCGACGCTCACAGCACCTTCAATGTCCAATCGGAGCGCCCCGAGGGCAGCACCAATCGTGGCCGAGAGTCGCACGACGGGGCCGGTTGGCAGCGCGAGAACTTCGGCGTGCACGCCCGGAACGATCACGCCAAGCCTGACTCCCTCGTAGCGCCGGACGCCGGTCCGCCAACTCTCGCGATCATTCCCGAGCATGAAGTTGAGGGTGCCTGGCAAAGCTTTGCCGAGCGGCGACGGCACATCCTCCGCCTCGGCACCCGCGAAACGCAGGCGAAGCAGCGCTCCTCGACGTCCACTCGCTGCAGATGACACTTGTTGCTGCACGACCAACTCGCCCGACTCTGCACGGAAGAGCGTCTCGCCGTAGCGCGCAACGAACGACACGTGCTTGGGCCACTGGCCGACGTTCTCGATGAAGCCGAGAGGAACGCCCGACGACGGAAAGGCCGACGTTGCTGCCAGTGGCCACTCTTGACCGTGGCTGTCGCCAGCGCCCAGCACCAACACCCCGAACAGCGTGCACGCCATCCTGCAACTTCGCGCGGCCATGATCAGACGTTGCCGACGCGGACCCAGCGCCCCTCGCTGGGGAGGCCGTTGCTGTCAACGAGGAACAGCAGGTAGTAGCCGGGCGGGGCAACAAAGCCGTCCGCCGGGCCGATGACCCTGACGGACACGCTTGAGCCGTTGACCACCGTGTCGTCGATCTGGAGCTCCACGTACCGCTGGTTCATGTCGAAGGCGTGCGTGGATGACCCGCTCCGGATCAACACGACCTTGTAAACCGTGGTCGGATCCGTGCAGGTGAGCGTGACGTCGACGTCGAACGTGACGGGTTCAGGACCATTCGGGTCGCTGTACGCGATCGGTGAACCCACCGGCTCGGGCCAGCTCGTCACGATCGGCCGATCGCCTCGACCGTAGTACGAGGGCTCGAAGATCTCGACCGTGTGGTAGACGCCCGAGGCGTGGCCGATCCAGAACTGATCGTTGCCGCCCGCGACGAACACCCGCCCGTCGGGCAGCAGCCCGGCCACGGCGTGATAGCCGCGCGGCCGGGCCATCAGCGCGCGCGGCAGCCAGACGCCTTCGGACGGTCCGCCGAAGATCTCCGACGGAAAGAACTCCTCGGCCAGCAGCACCGCTTCGCAGATCGGCCCGGCGTCGTTCACCAGGCCCGTACCGCCGATCACCAGCACCGAGCCCGTCGGCAGGATCACGGCGTTCTGGTTGACCCGCTTGCGCAGCATCGGAGCGCGCGGCTCCCAGTGCAGCGACACGGGATTCCACCCCTGCACCGACGCGCTGATCGACACGCACACCGTCGACGTGCCCTCGGACGGCACGTAGCACGACGAGTTGCCGGGGCCCGGGCAGGGCGCGTCGTCGTCGCCATCGGCCCCGCCGATCGCCAGCACCACGTCGCGCACGCCCTTGGGGAACAGCGCCTGGTTGCCGTCACGCACCAACAGGTGCACGCTGTTGCCGCCGTGACGATCGAAGGCGGGCAGGCTGCTCGGCAAGGCCGGGTTGCCCAGCGACTCCCAGCGCAGCGTCGGGCACGGCGCGCCCACCAACTGCATCCTGCGGCTCACCGGGCGGTCAGGCTCGGGCGGCACGCCGCGCTCGAGAGCATTGGCGTGCAGGATCGCGCCGCTGCTCAGCAGGTGCAGCCGAGGATAGTGCCCGACCGAGGCGGGCCCCGCAACCGTCGTGCAGCCAGGTTCGAGCGGCGTGTTGGGGCTCACCGTGGGCGCGGCCAGGTCCATGTCGAAGCGCTCGAAGATCCGGGGGATCGCCGGGTCGCTGCCGTACTCCCAACCTTCCGCGGGGCACTCCGGCGAGGGCTGCGGCGCACCGAAGTGGCCCGCGATGAACAGATCGCCGTCCTCCATCGTGATCGCCGTCGGATACCAGTGTTCGCGCCCCGTGAGTGCGGGCCAGGTCTCGTCGCTCACCCATTGCGGCAACTGCGGCGGAGCCGACAGCGGATTCGGCGTAGTGGTGTCGAGGCGATAGACGGCCTTGTGCCCCACAGGCAGATTGTCGTCCGGGCCGGGCCCGCCGATCTGGATGCACGCCTCGGCGCTGAAGCACTTCGAGACGTAGTTCAGCCCGCCGACGACGAGCACCGAGCCGTCCGCCGCCACCGTGTGGCCCGAGCAAAACGGATCGTGCGAGCCCTGATAGCCCAGCTGCGGCCCTGACAGCGGCTCGGCGACGCCGACGTTCATCAGCGGGTACCACACGAAGGAGCGGTTCCCCGAGCCGGCCTTGAACTCGTCGCCCTGCACCTCGGCGCAGTTGCTGCGGCACATGAACAGCACGCGCACGACGCCCGCGTCTCCGGCCGGTGGCGGCAGCACGATCGCGTGCGCGATCTCCGCGCTGGCGTGCTGCGTCTCCGATTCGAGCATCGCGGGAAAAGCCCCGCGCACGCGCTCCCAGACGCCCACGTCCTGCGGGTCGAGCGCGCAGCCCTGCGCATGCAGATCAGAAGCGATCTGCCCCCCCCCCGAACGACACGCCGAACACGACAGCCGCGACGAACCCGGCCGTCTTGCGCCTCACATACTTCTTCTCGATTCCCATGATCTCTCCCTGAGCAGCGAGCAAGTCCTCACGCACTGCACCCGACGTGCAGCGCACGACGGCCCGGAAACTCGACCACCATTCCCGGGGTCGCCGGGGCCGAGTCTACTCCTGAATCGGAATCCCGGGGGGCTGCGCCTGCACACTCACCTCCCCTTTCTCGTGCCGAGGCGAAGCGAGCGCGTCCCGGGCGGCGCGGCCGGGGGCCTCTGAGCCGGAGGCGTCACGTGGCCGGAGGCGAAGAGGCCCCCGAGCCAGCCGCCCCCACCGACTCCCCTACGCCCACCCCGCGCGCTGCACGACCCAGAACAGCCCCGCCACCGCGACGGACGCCGACAGCGCGCGGCGCAGCGGCAGTTCCGGCACGCGCAGCACGCGCATCGCGAACGCGCCGAGCAGCAGCAGCGCGGCGAGCGCGACGAGTTGGCCGGCCTCGACGCCGAGGTTGAAGCCCAGCAGCGGCACCAGGCGCGCCGGCTCGCCCGCGAACACGCCGGCCAGAAAGCCCGCGAACCCCAGGCCGTGCACCAGCCCGAAGCCGAAGGCCTCGGGCCAGAGCCTGCGCCGCGCGGGCCGCGCGTCCGCGCCGATCGCGCCGCCGTCACGCAGCGCGTGCAGGTTGGCGAGGCCGACCCACGCGATCGAGGCGGCGATCGTGATCTCGACGGCCGCGCCCGGCAGGCTCACGACGCCCAGCGCCGCGAGCGCCAGCGTGATCGAGTGCGCGAGCGTGAAGGCCGTGACGAGCCCGAGCAGCGCGAGCAGCGAGCGCGCGCCGACCAGCAGCGCCGCGACGAAGGCCAGATGGTCGGGCCCCGCGAGGATGTGCTGCCAGCCGAGCGCGACCCAGTCGAGCAGCCCGCGCGCGGGCGGCGGCTCTGCGACCGGCGCGTAGCTGCGCAGGCGCGCGTCGGGGCCGAAGAGCGTCTCGACGGGCTCGCGATCGTTCCAGACGAGCGTGCACAGCTCGCTGTGCATCGGCCCGGTGTCGTCGAACAGCGTGTTGTGGATCGACACGCTCGGGATCGGCGCGTCATGCGCGTACGCCACCGTGAAGCGCACCCAGGGCTCGGGCCAACCCGTGAGCGGATCGGGCGGCTCGAGCACGGCCGCCACGAGGCGCCCGACGAGCGGCACGCCGGCCCGCGGGTCGGCGTTGCCGCCCGCGCGCAGCACCCAGTGCCGGTCGAGATAGTCGGCCCACTCGACGCGCCGTGCCGCAAGCTCGTCGTCGGAGACCTGCCCGTCGCGGTCGGCGTCGAGGAAGGGGTCGACCTCGGTCAGCGAGAGCAACTGGCAGCGCAGCGAGAGTTCGGCCGTCGCGCCGCTCACCACCAGCCGCGAGGTGCTGAAGGACTCGGGGTGCAGCGCGAGCGCGAGACCGAGCAGCGCGCCGATCACGAGCCGTTCAGAACTCGACCGCGACGGCCGCGACGAGGCGCGCCAGCTCGACCAGGTCGCGCAGGTCGAAGGTCTCGACGCGCGAGTGGCTGGCGCGCTGCGGCCAGGCCAGCGGGCAGTCGATCGCGCCCTCGGGCACGAAGCGGCTGCCGTCGTTGCCGCCGCCCATCGTGCCGATCTGGAGCGTCAGCTCGTGGCGCGCCGCGACGGCCCGCACGCGGTCGAGCGTCGCGCGCGGCGTGAGCGAGGTGTTGTCGAGCGCGCGCAGCACCGGCCCGCCGCCGAGCGCCGTGAAGGCGAAGCGGTCGTCGTCGCGCGGCCCGTCGCTGCACACGAAGGTGTCGACGGCGAAGGCCACCTCGGGCACCGGGCGCAGCGTGCGCGCGGCGTGGTCGGCGCCGAGCAGTCCGACCTCCTCGCGCGTGGCCCAGACGAAGACGAGGCGTCGGTCGAGCGCCGCCAGCGCGCCGCGGCCGTGCAGTTCTTCCAGCCCGAGCAGCAGCGCCGCGCAACCGACGCGATCGTCGTTGCTGCGGCCGGCCGCGCGATGCGGCCCCAGCCGGCGCACCTCCTTGGGCACGGTCGCGGGGTCGCCGACCGCCACGCCCAGCGCGCGCGCCTCGTCGGCGTCGCGCGCGCCGACGTCGATCAGGAACTTCAGCGGCGCCGCGCCGTCCTCGGCCGGGGCACCGTCCGACGCCGCGCGCGCCTCGACCTCCGGCCCGGGCAGCGCGATGCCGGGCAGCACGCCGCCCGCCGTGACCAGTTCGATCGCCGTGTCCTGGTAGACGTGGTCGTGGAAGCCGCCGGCCTTGCTCGCCTCGAGCAGGCCGTCCTCGCGGAGGCGCTCGACGATCAGACCGATCTCGTCGAGGTGCGCCACGAACAGCAGCGTGCGCTCGCCCTGCCCGAGCTCCAGGATCAGGTTGCCGGCCTCGTCGCTGCGCGGCTGCCAGGAGGGCTCGATCGCGGCGAGTCGTGCGCGCACCGCGTCGGCGGCGGGGCCCTC
>CAZBBB010000071.1:0-17127 GCA_964490005.1 uncultured Phycisphaerales bacterium
CGGCCTCGAGCGGCGCGCGCGTCCTGCCGCAACCGGCGCGCGCCGCCGTGCTGCAGTCGACGCTGCTCGCCGCGCTGAACACCGGCCCCGCGCCCCGGCGCCCGCAGCCCGCCGCGGCCGTCGCGCGCGTCGAGGCCCCGGACGCCGACTCCACCCGCCGACGGCTGCTCGTCGCCGAGGACAATCCCGTCAACCAGCTCGTCACGCGCCGGCTGCTCGAGAGCCTGGGTTACCGGGCCGACTTCGTCGCCGACGGCCGCGCGGCCGTGCAGGCCTGGCGCCGGGGCGGCTACGCCGCGATCTTCATGGACTGCCGCATGCCCGTGCTCGACGGACCGGGCGCGACGCGCGAGATCCGCGCGCTCGAGGGCGACGGTTTCCGGACCCCGATCATCGCGCTCACCGCCGGCGCCGGCTCGAACGACCGGGCCGAGGCGCTCGCGGCCGGCATGGACGATTTCCTCACCAAGCCCGTCGGGCGCGCCGAACTCTCGGGCGCCCTCAACCAATGGCTCGGTCGGCTGCCGCGACCGAGCCCCGCTCCGGAGACCGCATGAGCACGCCCACGCCCCCCGCCTCGCCGATCGACGCCGCCACCCTCCGCGAAGTGCACGACTGCGACGGCGACGGCACGCTGCTGCGCGAGCTGATCGTGATCTGGCACGACGACGCGCTGCTGCGCATCGCGGCGCTGCGCGCGGCGCTCGCCGCCCGCGACCCCGGCGAACTGCGCGAGGCCGCGCACGCCTTCAAGTCCTCCTGCGCGCAACTGGGCGCGCTGTTCCTGTCGGGTCTCTGCAAGGAGGCCGAGCAGCTCGGCCGCTCGGGTTCGCTCGAAGGCGCCGACACGCTCGTGGACGCGATCGAGGAGCAGTTCGCGCTCGCGGACGCGGCCCTCGCCGAGGTGCTGCGCGCCGGCGGCTGAGGCGCGCCGCGGCTCAGTCGGGCAGCAGGTCGATCTCGACGCGGAAGGTCGTGCCCTCGCCCGGCGGGCTCGACACCGAGATCCGGCCCCCGTGCGCCTCCACGATGGCCTTGCAGATCGCCAGGCCGAGCCCCGTGCCGCCGAGGTTGCGCGAGCGCGACTTCTCCAGGTGGAAGAAGCTCTCGAAGATGCGCGCCTGGTCCTTCTCGGCGATGCCGATGCCCGTGTCGGCGACCTCCAGGCGCGCCCGACCGCCGTGGCGCGCGCAGCGCAGCACGACGCGCCCGCCCGGCCGCGTGAAGACCGCGGCATTGCCCAGCAGGTTGGTGATGACCTGCCCCAGGCGGTTGCCGTCGCCGTGCACGTCGAGCGCCTCGTCGGGCAGCTCGACCGCGAACTCGATCTGCTTGTCCGCCATGCGCTGTTCGAAGGCCAGCCCGACCTGGTCGGCGATCTCGACCAGCGAGACGCGCTCGAAGTGGAACTCCAGCGAGCGCGTGTCGAGCTTGGACAGCTCGAACAGGTCCTGCACGAGGCGCCCGAGGCGCTTGGCCTCGCGGTGGCAGACGTCGAGGTGCCTGGCGAAGTCGGGGTCGCCCGGCCCGGCCGCGCGCGCCGTCTCGAGGTAGCCCTGGATCGACGTGAGCGGCGTGCGCAGCTCGTGGCTCACGTTGGCGATCAGCCGGCGGCGCAGCTCGTCGTGCTGGCGCAGGTCCTCGTAGTTGCCGCGCAGCGTGCGCACGAGCGCGGCCAGGGCGCCCGCGATGCGGCCCACGGCGTCGTCGGAGGCCGGCGGCAGGGCGCGCTCGAGATCGCCCGCCGCCACGCGGCCGAGCGCGTCCGCGAGGCGGCGCAGGCGGGCGCGCAGGCGCAGGTGCAGCACGACGAGCACGACCGCGACGAGCGCCGGCACGCCGAGCAGGGCCGCCTCGGGGAGCGTGAGCGCGAGCACGGGGCTCAGCAGTACGCGTCCGTGAACTTGTAGCCGAAGCCCCAGACCGTGAGCACCCAGGTCGGGCGGTTGCGGTTGGCTTCGAGCTTGGCGCGCAGGCGCTTGATGTGCGTGTCGATCGTGCGGTCGGTGCCGTCGAAGCTCTCGACGCCGGCGCGCTCGCACAGCGCGCGGCGGCTGTAGGGCCGGCCCGGCGTGAGCGCCAGGATGCGCAGGATCTCGAACTCCTTCTGCGTGAGCTTGAGGTCCTCGCCGCCCTTGAGGGCCAGGCGCTTGTCGAGATCGACGACCAGGTCGCCGAACGCGAGCTGGTGCTCGCCGCCGCCCGGCGCGACGCGGCTCAGCATCTCGACGCGGCGGCCGAGCGCCTTGACGCGCGCGAGCAGCTCCTCGATCGAGAAGGGCTTGGTCATGTAGTCGTCGGCCCCGATCTCGAGGCCCGCGACCTTGTTGGCCTCCTCCGACTTGGCCGTGAGCATCAGCACCGGCACGTAGGTCTCGGAGTTGCGGATCTGCCGGCAGACCTCCATGCCGTCGAGACCCGGCAGCATCAGGTCGAGGATCACGAGCTGGTAGTCGCCGTCCGCGAAGCGCTTGAGCGCCACGCGGCCGTCGGCGACGCGCGCCACGCGATAGCCGGCCTTCTCGAGATGCAGCTGCACCAGGCGCGCGATGTCGGCGTCGTCCTCGACGAGCAGGATGCTGCGGATGGCGCTCACGCGCGCCAGTCTGCGACAGGTCGCCCGGCAAGGGAACACCCCGCCGGAAAGTCCGAGAGCCCCCGCGAGGTCTCTCCTCCCCGCGGGGGCTCTCGATCCGTCTCTCTCCGTCGGGACGAGCGGCCGGACGCTCCGTGGGCTGCGGCCGCGAGCACCGTGGAGCTGATCAGGGCTCGGCGGGGCGGCAGTTCCACGACGTCCCCCGAACGGGCGTTGCGTCCGGCTTCCGTCTCGACCCGCGCACCGTACGCGGCGCGCGTGAAGCGGACGGGGCGCAATCGTGACGCGTGTGTGACGGCGGCCCGCGCGCCGCGCTTGGTATCCTCGCGCCCCCTCCTCTCTTCTCTCTCACCCGGCGCGGACGGCAGCCATGCAGGACATCTTCGGCCCCCTGGGCCTCACGCACGGCGCCGAGCACTCCGGCGCGTATGCCGGCCGCTGGATCGCCCGCCCCTCCGGCGCGACGCTCGCGTCGGAGAACCCCGCCACGGGCCGGCCGCTCGGCCGCGTGCGCCTCGCCGGCCCGGCCGACTACGAGGCCTGCGTCGCGAGCGCGCAGCAGGCCTTCGCCCGCTGGCGCGCGCTGCCCGCCCCGCAGCGCGGCGAACTCATGCGCCGTTGCGGCGAGGCCCTGCGCGCGCGCAAGTCCGAACTCGGCGCGCTGGTCTCGCTCGAGATGGGCAAGATCCTCGAGGAGGGCAAGGGCGAAGTGCAGGAGATGATCGACATCGCCGACTTCTCGGTCGGCCTGTCGCGCCAGCTCTACGGCCTGTCGATGCACAGCGAGCGCCCCGGCCACCGCATGTACGAACAGTGGCACCCGCTGGGGCCGGTGGGCGTGATCACGGCCTTCAACTTCCCGGTCGCCGTCTGGGCCTGGAACGCCTTCATCGCCGCCGTCTGCGGCGACACCGTGATCTGGAAGCCCTCGCCGCTCACGCCGCTCACCGCGATCGCCGTCCACAACCTCGTCGACCCGGTCATGGAGGCGGCGGGCTTCGGCGGGGTGTTCAACCTGTGCGTGGCCGACGTCGACCCGGTCGGCGAGACGCTCATCGCCGACCGGCGCCTGCCGCTCGTCTCGGCGACGGGGAGCACGCGCATGGGTCGTCGCGTGGCGCAGGTCGTCGGCACGCGGCTCGGACGCACGCTGCTCGAACTCGGCGGCAACAACGCGCTCATCGTCATGGACGACGCCAACCTCGACCTGGCGCTGCGCGCGGTCGTGTTCGGCGCGGCCGGCACGACCGGTCAGCGCTGCACGACGACGCGGCGCGTGCTGGTCCACGAGAAGATCGCCGGCGTCTTCACCGAACGGCTGCTCGCGGCCTACGGTCAGCTGCGCCTCGGCGACCCGCTGCAGCCGGGCACCCTCGTCGGGCCGCTGATCAGCGCCGCCGCGGTGCAGGCCCTGCTCGACGCGGTGAAGACCGTGCGGGCGCAGGGCGGCGAGGTGCTCTGCGGCGGCGGACGCGCGAACGTGACGGGCTGCGAAGGCGGACACTTCGTGCAGCCGACGATCGTGCGCGCGCCGAAGGACCTGCCGATGATGCAGGAGGAGACCTTCGCGCCGCTGCTCTACCTGGTGAGCGTCGCGGACCTCGACGAAGCGATCGCGATCCAGAACGACGTGCCGCAGGGCCTGTCGAGCGCGATCTTCACGACGCGCCTGCAGTCGGCCGAGCGCTTCCTGTCGGCGGCCGGCAGCGACTGCGGCATCGCCAACGTGAACATCGGCACGAGCGGCGCCGAGATCGGCGGCGCCTTCGGCGGCGAGAAGGACACCGGCGGCGGCCGCGAGGCGGGCAGCGACAGCTGGAAGGCCTACATGCGCCGCCAGACCTGCACGATCAACGCGACCGACGCGCTGCCGCTCGCGCAGGGCATCAGTTTCGGTTGAGGCGCGTGCGGCCAGCGCGCGCCGCCGGCGCCCTGTTCGCGCTGCTCTGCGGCGTCGCGGGCTGCGGCGAGGACCGCCCGCCCGCCGCGCCCGGGGCGGCTCCGCCGACGGACGACGGAACGCTCGCGCGGGCGTCCCGCCCGGTGCCGGCCTCGATGGCGAGCTGCGCGCAGTGCCACGCGCGCATCGTCGAGGACTTCCTCGGGCACGCCATGTCCGACAGCCTCGGCCCCGCCGACGCGCCGCCGAGCGGCACGCTGCGCCAGCCGAAGACCGGCGCGACCTACGCCTTCGTGCGCGAGAACGGCCGCACCGAGCTGCACGCGCGCGGCGCCGACGGCGCGCTGCGCCGGCAGCTCGTCGTCGGCCGCATCGGCGCGGGCCGCGTCGACACCTCCTGGGTGACGACCGAACTCGATCCCGACGGCGCGCCGACGGGCCACCTGTTCTTCGCGCCCGTGGAGAGCATGGTCGGGCACGGCCTGGTGCTCTCGCCCTTCGAACAGTCGGCGCACCCGGTCGGTCTCGATCAACCGGTGACGGCCCGCTGCCTCGGTTGCCACACCAACGCCGACGTCGAGGCCTCCGTCGCGGCGCGACCGGCCGACGGCCCGGCCTGGCCGCGCCACCGTCTCGGCGCCGAGCTGTTCACGACCTTGCCCGCGCTGGACTGTGCGTCCTGCCACGGCGATGCGCGAGGCCACGCCGCGCGCATGCTCGACCCGCGGGCGGCGCCCGACGAGCCCGTCGGCCTGCCGCGCCTGTCGGAGCTGCCGGCGCCGCGGCAGCGCGACGTCTGCGCGCGCTGCCATCTCGAGGGGGACGGCTTCCTGCCGCTCGCGCCGCTGCCGCCGAGCGGCCCCATCGACGGCGAGCTGCCGGCGCTGCGACCCACGCTCGTGCCCGCACGGCCCGGCGAGGACTTCCGCTTCGTGGGACAGGTCGAGCGACTCGCGCTCTCGGCCTGCCAGCAGCGGTCCGGGCAGCTCACCTGCACGAGCTGCCACGCGCCCCACCGCTCGGTCGCGGCGCAGGGCGTCGAGAGCTTCGACGCCGCCTGCCGGCGCTGCCACGCCGACGGCGCCGACTGCGCGCGCCCGCCGGACCTGAGCGTGCTCGCGGCCTCGGGACGGCCCGCGCGCAGCCCCGACGGCTGCGTCGACTGCCACGTGCGCCGCAGCCAACCCTTCGACATCCCCGGCCTCGTCAGCGCCGATCACTGGGTGCGACGTCGCATCGCGCCGCCCGCGACGGCGCCGGCGCGGCACGTGGCCGACCCCGGCGGCCCGCTCACCGTGTTCGACGACGGCCGCCTGCGCGAGGCCTTCGCGACCGACGCGGGCCGCCGCTGGGTCGAGGCCCTGGCGGCCCTCGGGCTCGCCAAGCAGCAGCGCTGGGACGAGGCCGCCGCGACGCTCGACGGTTTTCCGCCGCCGGGCAGCGACGCCGCGCGCGCGCCGACCTCGCCCGCGGGCCTGCCGCCGCTCGAGCGCTGGCCGGAGTTCCACTTCGTGCGCGGCAGCGTGCTGCAGACGCTGGGACGCGCGGCCGAGGCCGAGGCGGCCTACGGCGACGCGCTCGCGCTCGATCCTCGGCACCCCGAGGCGCGCCTCGACCGCGCGGCGCTGGCGCTGGAGCGCGGCGAACTGCGCGGCGCGCTCGCCGACGCCGAACTGCTGCTCACGCTGTGGCCCGGCTCGGAGAAGCCCTGGAATCTGCGCGCGATCGCCGCCGCGCGCGGGGGCGAGTTGCCGGCGGCGGCCGGCGCGCTCAGCCAGTCGGTGCTGGCCTGGCCCGGCGACGCCGCGGTCTGGCACGAACTGGGACGCATGGCCCTGCGGCTCTCGGCCGGGCCGGCCGCGCGCGCGGCCCTCGCGCAGGCCGCACGACTGGCGCCCTCGCGCGAGGGCCTGGCCGCCGACCTCGCCGCGGCCGAGCGGCTCTGAGCGCGCGCCGCTCGCTACACTGGCGCCCCGCCATGGACAACCCGCTCGCCAAGCTCGTCGCCGACCTCGCCGGAGGCCGGCTCAGCGTCGAGGACGGCCTGGCGCGCCTGCGCGACTGGCCGTCCGAGTCGCTCGGCTACGCGCAACTCGATCATCACCGCCCGTTGCGCAACGGCCTGCCGGAAGTCGTCTTCGGCGCGGGCAAGACGGCCGAGCAGATCGTCGGCATCGTCGCGCGCCTCAAGGCGCGCGGCCACCCGGTGCTCGTCACGCGCCTGTCGCGCGAGGTGCAGGCCGCCTGCGGGCGCGACCTCGACGCGGGGCACGCCGTCCCCGGCACCTACCACGAACTGGCGCGCGCCTGGGCCTGGACGCCGGCACCCGTCGCGATCACCGGCGCGGGCACCGTGGGCGTCGTCTGCGCGGGCACCTCCGACCTGCCGGTCGCCGAGGAGGCCGCGCTCACGCTCGAGCTGTTCGGCAACCGCGTCGAGCGCATCCCCGACGTGGGCGTCGCGGGCCTGCACCGGCTGCTCGCGCGCACCGAGGCGCTGCGCTCGGCGCGCGTGCTCGTGGTCGTCGCCGGCATGGAGGGCGCGCTGCCCTCGGTCGTCGCGGGGCTGGTGCCGACGCCGGTCATCGCCGTGCCGACGAGCGTCGGCTACGGCGCCAGCTTCGGCGGCCTGGCCGCGCTGCTCGCGATGCTGAACAGTTGCGCGGCGGGCGTGACCGTCGTGAACATCGACAACGGCTTCGGCGCGGCCTGCGCGGCGCACCAGATCAACCACCTCCCGCGGACCCCGGCATGAGCCGTCACGTGCACTTCGACCTCGTCGGCGGCATCGCCGGAGACATGTGCGTCGCGGCGCTCGTCGACGCGGGGGCGAGTCTCTCCGAGCTGCGGGCGCGCCTGGCGGAGTCGGGTCTGCCGCGCGCCACGATCGCGGCCGAGCGCGTCTGGCGCGGCGGCCTGGCGGGCACCGCCTTCACGGTCGCGCCCGAGGCGCAGCCGCCGTCGCGGCACTGGCGCGACATCCGCGCGCTGCTGCAGGGCGCGCGGCTGCCCGAACGGGCGCGGCGGCGCGCGCTCGACGTCTTCACGCGGCTGGCGGAGGCCGAGGCCCACGTGCACGGCTGCTCCCCCGACGACGTGCACTTCCATGAAGTCGGCGCGCTCGACTCGATCGTCGACATCGTGGCGGCCGCGCTCGCGCTCGAGCTGCTCGACGCGGACGGCTTCTCGTGCAGCGCCGTGCCGATCTGCCCGGGGAGCGTGCGTACCGAGCATGGCGTACTGCCGCTGCCCGCCCCCGCGACCGCGCGCCTGCTGCTCGGCTTCCGGCTGCTGCCGATCGAGGGCGCGATCGAGACCGTCACGCCGACGGGAGCGGCGCTGCTCGCGTCGCTGTGCCCCGGCGGCGAGGGCGCGCCGCCGCCGCTGCGCCTGCTCGCGACCGGCGCGGGCCTGGGCAGCGCCGAACTGCCGGGGCGCCCCAACGTGCTGCGCGTGCTCGTCGGCGAGCCGGCCCCGGCGGGCGGCCGCCCGCCGCGCCACGACGCGGTCGGGATCGAGGCGGCCATCGACGACCTCGACCCGCGCGTCTACGGGCGGCTGGCCGAGCAGCTCTTCGCCGCCGGCGCGCTCGACGTCGCGCTCGGCGCGCTGCAGATGAAGAAGGGCCGGCCGGGCACGCTCGTCACCGTCGTCGCGCGCCCCGAACTCGAGGGCGTGCTGTCCGGCGTCCTGCTGCGCGAGACGACCTCGCTCGGCGTGCGCAGCCACGACGTCCGCCGCACCGAACTCGCGCGCCACCACGAGCGCGTCGAGACGCCCTGGGGCGCCGTCCGGCTCAAGGTCGGCCGGCTGGGCGACGAGATCCTCAACGCCTCGCCCGAGTACGACGACTGCGAAGGCCTGGCCCGCGCCGCGCGTGTCCCCGTGAAGGACGTGCTCGCGGCGGCCCTCGTCGCCGGCGCCGGCCTGCGCGACCACGGGCGCCGTCCGACGTGCTGACGCATCCGGAGGACGCGCTCGTCGAGCGGCTGTGCGCGTCGATCGCGCCGCTCGGGTCGGCGCTGGTGGCCTACTCGGGAGGCATCGACAGCACGCTGGTGCTCGCGCTCGCGGCGCGCGCTCTGGGTCGACGCGCGCTGGGACTGAGCGCGGTCTCTCCGAGCGTGTCGCCCGCCGAGGCGCGGGCGGCGCGCGCCCTCGCCGAACGCCTCGGCATCGAGGTGCTGTTTCTCGAGACGCACGAGCTGTCGCGCCCCGGCTACGTGGCCAACGGCAGCGACCGCTGCTTCCACTGCAAGACCGAGCTGTATGCGGCCTGCCGCGAGGTGGCCCGGCAGCGCGGGCTGGCGGCGATCCTCAACGGCACGAACGCCGATGACCCGGGCGACTGGCGGCCGGGGCTGCGCGCCGCCGACGCGGCGGGCGTGATCTCGCCGCTGCTGGCGGCCGGCCTCGGCAAGCAGGCGGTGCGGACGCTGGCGCGCCGCCTCGATCTGCCCAACTGGGACAAGCCGGCGCTCGCGTGCCTGGCCTCGCGTCTGCCGTACGGCACGCGGGTGACGCCCGAGCGCCTCGCGGCGGTCGACGCCGTCGAGCGCTGGCTGCGCGCGCGCGGCTTCCGCGACGTGCGCGCCCGCCATCACGGCGAGCTGGTGCGGCTGGAGGTCGAGGCCGAGCGCGTCCCCGAACTGGAGGCGCTGGCGGCGGGCGCCGAGCTGCCCGCGATCGTGCGCGCGGCGGGCTTCGAGCGACTGCTCGTCGAGCAGGAAGGCTACCGCTCGGGACGCCTGAACGACATGATCGGGAGCGACCCCGCGCGGAGCGCGCCGTGACCTCTCGCCTCTCTTCGGCCTCGCTGGCCTGGCTGCTGTTCGCGGCGCTGCCGGCGGGCGCGCAGGTGCTCGACCCGCGCGACGTGAAGGACCCGCGCGAGGTGGCCGACCCGCGCGACGCCGCCGATCCGCGCGCGACGACGGCCGACCCCCGCGAACCGCTCGCGGGCGGCAAGTTCCTCGACGCGCTGTGGGCGGCCGGCGACGAGGCGCGCCTGGCGGCCAGCCTGCGCGAGAACGCCTGGTCGGCCTTCGCGTACGTCGACGCGCAGACCGCGGCCTGGCTCGAGCTGGCCGACCGGCCCGACGCCGGCAGCGCGCCCGCGCAGGAGAAGCTGGCCGCGCTCGCGACCAAGGCTCGGCGCATCGCCGAACTCGCCGACGCCGCGCTGGGCGACACGCAGTTCTCGCTGCTCGTCGCCACGCGCCTGGCGTGGACGGCCGAGCAGCGCGCGGGCCACCGGCAGGCCCTCGCCGACCTGTCTTCCGGCCTGCAACTCGCCGCGGGGGCGCCGAGCGCCGACGGCCAGCGCGGCGCGCTGACGCCGCTCCGCAAGGCGCACGAGGCGCTGCGCGTGCTCGGCGAGAGCCACGGACAGGCGCGCGCCGCCGTCGCCATCGCGCGCATCCACTTCAACAACGGCGAGGACGCCGAGGCGCGCATGGCGGCGAGCGGCGCCGCGCCGGCGGCCCGCGCGGTCCGCGACCTCGACCTCGTCTGGGACGCGCTCTCGCTGCAGTACGAGTCCTGCATGCGCTCGGGCCCGATCGCGCTGGCCGAGGAGGCGCTGCGCCACCAGTACCTGATCGCGCTCGACCTGCAGGACCAGGCCACGGCCGCGGAGGTGCTGCAGCAGCTCGTCGAGGTCGACAAGCTCCTGCGCCGCGACTGACGCGGGAGGGCCGGGGCGGCCGCTGCACGCGGCGCTCACGGCGCGACGGACGCGCACCGCGGCGGTTACAATGCGCGCGACGAATCCCCCGGGGAGCGCCGCATGTCCCGCACGATCGACTGGTACTACCACCGCAAGGGCTGAACCTCGTGCGACCGCGCCGACGCCTTCATGGCGCAGCGCGGTCTGACCGCCCGTGAGGTGGTCGATGCCCGCAAGACCAAGATCGGCAAGCCGCAGGTCGCGGCGCTGCTGCGCGGCAGCAGTCTGGTCGTCGCCAGCAAGGGCGCTCGCAGCGTCGATTTCAATCTGCGCAAGGACCCGCCCGTCGAGAAGCTGCTCTACGAGAACCTGATCGGGCCCACCGGCAACCTGCGCGCGCCCGCGCTGCGCCTGGGCAAGACGCTCGTCGTGGGCTTTCACGAAGAGCGCTGGAAGACGCTGCTCGGCTGAGGGGCCCTCGCGGCCGGGCGCCGCACCGGTCCCCGGGGTCAGGTCGTGGAGGCCCGCGACTCGGGCTTGCCGGAGGGCCGCGTGTCGCGGCCCGGCGAGCGCGTGACGGTCAGCTTGCCCACCGCCTTGACGTTGGCGCAGCGGTCGGCGAAGTACGGGATCACGAAACGCGCCGGCCCGCCGTCCTCGCGCGCCAGGGGCTGGCCGTCCTTCTCGTAGACGATCATGGCCGTGCGCCCGGTCTCGTGCAGCGGAAGCGTGGCCGAGAAGTTGCCGTCGGCCGACTCGACCGTGAGCCAGCCGGCGCCCGGCTCGGGCCCGACCAGATCGATGAGCTTGCGCAGGCGCACGCCCTTGCCGGCGAGCGTCTCGTCGACCAGGCCGACGTCCTCGACCTGATAGTCGGAATGCAGCTCGGCGAGGTCGAGCCGGCTGAAGGCCCGGGGGCGCAGGCACTCCCCCTCGATCGAGAACAAGCCGTGGGGATTGCGGGCGGCCTGGCGATGCGTCATGTCGGGTTCCGGGTACGCGGCGAGCGGCGCATTGTGGCAAACGCGCGCGCGACGGACAGCCCGGAGGGCCTGCTGAGCGACGACTCAGAAGAATGGATGTAAATTCGTCCTCTTTTCGCTTCCGATAGAGGACTGATCTGCTACTCTAATCGCCCGCCGCGTGCTGAGGCCGCGGCGCCTCGGGTTCCTCCTCGTCGGGCGCACCGCCCCCTCGTCGCATGATCAAGTTCAGCAAGATGGCCGACTACGGGGTGCTCCTGCTGGGGCACTTCGCCCGCCATCCCGAGGCGCTCGCGAGCAGCACCGAACTCGCCGAGACCTACCACATGCCCCGCACGGTCGTCTCCAACCTGCTCAAGGTGTTCTCGCGGGCGGGTCTGCTCGAGAGCCGTCGCGGCCTGTACGGCGGCTACCGCCTGGCGCGCCCCGCCGACCAGATCACGTTGCTGCAGGTGCTCTCCGCCATCGACGGGCCGGTGCAGCTCACCGAGTGCGCCGGCGACGAGTCCGAGCACGCCTGCGGCTACGAGGACGTCTGCCTCTCGCGCAGCCCCATGCGCGCCGTGCACCGCCGCGTCGTCGAGCTGCTCGACGCGATCTCGCTCACCGAACTCATGCGTACGCAGCCCCGCACCCGCGTCCCCCAGGCCTAGTCATGACGAGCCCGAACGGCAAGCTGATCTACCTCGACAACAACGCCACGACCCCGCTCGATCCGCGGGTGCTCGAGGCGATGATGCCCTTCCTCACGAACAAGTTCGGTAACGCCGCCAGCCGCAGCCACCGCTACGGCTGGGACGCCGAGGAGGCCGTCGAGCAGGCGCGCGGCCAGGTCGCCGATCTGCTCGGCTGCAGCGCCAAGGAGATCGTCTTCACCAGCGGCGCGACCGAGTCCGACAACCTGGCCGTCAAGGGCACGATCGAGATGCTGGCCGACAAGGGCCGGCACATCGTGACCTGCGAGACCGAGCACAAGGCCATCATCGACCCCTGCAAGTACCTGGAGAGCAAGGGGCTGGCCGACGTCACCTTCCTGCGGCCCGACAAGCACGGCCGCGTCTCGGTCGAGCAGGTGCGCGACGCGCTGCGCGACGACACGGTGCTCATCACGCTCATGGCGGCCAACAACGAGATCGGCACGCTGCACCCCATCGCCGAGATCGGCGCGCTCGCCAAGGAGCGCGGCATCTGGATGCACAGCGACGCCACGCAGGCGGTGGGCAAGGTGCCCTTCGACGTCGAGCAGCTGCAGATCGACATGGCCAGCCTCTCGGGCCACAAGATCTACGGGCCCAAGGGCGTCGGCGCGCTCTACGTGCGGCGCCGCAATCCGCGCGTGCGCCTCGCGCCGATCATCCACGGCGGCGGCCACGAGCGCGGCATGCGCTCGGGCACGCTCAACGTTCCCGGCATCGTCGGCCTGGGCGAGGCCGCGCGGCTGTGCAAGGCCGACTTCGACCTCGATCGCGCGCGCATCGCCGCGCTGCGCGACCGGCTCGAGGCGAAGATCCGCGCCGAACTCGACCATGTCGAGCTGAACGGCGACCCGAGCTGGCGCCTGCCGACGACGCTCAACCTGTCCTTCGCCTACGTCGAGGGCGAGTCGCTCATCATGGGCGTGCCGAACGTGGCCGTCTCGTCGGGCTCGGCCTGCACCTCCGCCAGCCTCGAACCCAGCTACGTGCTGCGCGCGCTCGGCGTCGGCGACGAGCTGGCGCACTCCTCGATCCGCTTCAGCATCGGCCGCTTCACGACCGAGCAGGACATCGACGAGGCCGCGGCGACGATCGTCGGCACGGTGCGCCGCCTGCGCGACATGTCCCCGCTCTACGAAATGGTCAAGGACGGCATCGATCTCTCCACCGTCAAGTGGTCCGGCGGCCACTGATTCCCGCCCCCCGCAACCCCGACACACCTCGCGCACTCCGGAGTCCCGCAGATGGCTTACAGCGACAAGGTCCTCGATCACTACGAACACCCGCGCAACGTCGGGTCGCTCGACAAGAACGACAAGCACGTCGGCACCGGCGTGGTCGGCGCGCCCGAGTGCGGCGACGTCATGAAGCTGCAGATCCGCGTCAACGACGAGGGCGTCATCGAGGACGCCAAGTTCAAGACCTTCGGCTGCGGCTCGGCCATCGCCAGCTCGAGCCTCGCCACCGAGTGGGTCAAGGGCAAGACGATCGACGAGGCGCTCAAGATCCGCAACGTCGACATCGTGCAGGAGCTGTCGCTCCCGCCGGTGAAGATCCACTGTTCGGTGCTCGCCGAGGACGCCATCCGCGCCGCGCTCAACGACTACCGCACCAAGCAGGGCCAGGCCGCCGCCGAGGCGCCCGCGAGCGGCACGTCCGCCAAGCCCGCCTGAGCGACGTGAGCGCGACCACCACGAGCCCGACGATGAGCGAATCGACCACGAGCGCCGGCAACGAGACGGACATCGTCGTCACGGAGCGGGCCGTCAAGGAGTTCCGGCACATCCTCAAGGAGAAGGGGCTGCCCGAGGGCACGGCCATGCGGCTCTCCGTCAAGGGCGGCGGCTGCGCCGGCTTCGCCTACCAGATCGACCTCGACCGCAATCCCGCCGACGAGTTCGACATCGCCATGGAGTGGCACGGCCTGCCCGTGCACGTCGACATGAAGAGCGAGTTCTACATGCACGGTTCGGTGATCGACTTCAACGACTCGCTCATGGACCGCGGCTTCACGTTCAAGAATCCCACCGCCAGCGGAACCTGCGGCTGCGGCGATTCCTTCTCGATCTGAGCGCCCGGGCCCGCCGGTGATGACGCTCCAGAACGCCTCCGCCTGTTCGTCCTGCGGCGAGCCGGCCCTGAGCACGCTGGCCTGCCTGGCCTGCGGCGCCGTGGAGGACGAGCGCGGCGAGGCCGATCACTTCGCGCGCCTCGGGCTGCCGCGCTCGCCGAGTCTCGACGCCGCCCTGCTCGAGCGACGCTACCTGCAGCTCGCGCGCCGACTGCACCCCGACTTCCACGGCGGCGGCGCGCCGGACCTCGTCGCGCGCGTCAATCGGCACGCGGCGCTGCTCAACGAGGCGCGCGAGACGCTCGGCGACGACGACGCGCGCCGCGAGTACCTGCTCGAACTGCTGCGGCCCGGCGCCCTCGAGCGCCACAAGCAGCTCGCGCCCGCCTTCCTGATGGAGGCGCTCGAACTCAGCGAGCAGGCCGAGGGCGCGGCCGACGCCGCGCTGCGCGCGCGCCTGGACGCCGAGATCGACGCGCGCCGCGCGACGCTGGCCGACGCGGCGCTCTGGACCGACCCCGACGCGGCGCGTCTCGCGACGCTGCTGCACGAACTGCGCGTCTTCCGCCGCATCCGGCGCGACGCGCTCGCCTCCGACGCACGGACCAAGCACCCATGAGCCCGGATCCCGCCCCCCGTGATGTCGTGATCGGCATCGATCTCGGAACGACGAACTCCCTCGCCGCCGTCATGGGCCGCGACGGGCCGCGCGTGCTGCACGAGGTCGATGGCGACCCGCTCATCCCCTCGGTCGTGTCCTTCCTCGACGACGGCGAGGTGCTCGTCGGGCGCAAGGCGCGCGCGCTGTCCGTGCTCAACCCGCGGCGCACCGTCCACTCGGTCAAGCGCCTCATGGGCCGGGGCTACGACGACGTCGAACGCGAGCGCGAGCTGCTGCCCTACGCGATCGTCCCCTCCGACCAGGCCAAGCTCGTGAACATCGAGATCGACGGGCGGCGGTACACGCCGCAGGAGATCTCGGCGCGCATCCTGAGGCGCGTGCGCGACGTGGCCGAGGCGGCGCTCGGCACCCGGGTCGAACGCGCCGTGATCACCGTGCCCGCGTACTTCGACGACGCGCAGCGGCAGGCGACGCGCGATGCGGCCAGGATCGCCGGCCTGACCGCGCTGCGCATCGTGAACGAACCCACGGCGGCCGCACTGGCCTACGGACTGGACACGAACCGCGAGGGCACGGTCGTCGTGTACGACCTCGGCGGCGGAACCTTCGACGTCTCGGTGCTCAAGATCACGCAGGGCGTGTTCAAGGTCGTCGCGACGGCCGGCGACACGCACCTCGGCGGCGACGACTTCGACCAGGCCATCATGAAGCGCATCCTCGACCGCGTCGCGGCCGGGACCGGCGCCGACCTCAAGGTGCGTCCGGAGGCGCTGCAGCAGGTGCGACTCTCGGCCGAGGCGCTGAAGATCGAGCTGTCGAGCCGGCCGGCCGCGGCCCTCGAGATCGACCTGGGCAGCGGGACGCCGCTGCGCCACGACCTCTCGCGCGCCGAGTTCGAGGCGCTCATCGACCCCTTCGTCGAGCGCACGCTGGCCTGCTGCCGCGGCGCGCTGTCCGACGCCGGGATCGGCCCGGGCGACGTGGACGAGGTCGTGCTCGTGGGCGGCAGCACGCGCATCCCGCTCGTGCGCCGGCGGGTCGAGGAACTCTTCGGCCGCAAGCCGCACTGCGAACTCGACCCCGACCGCGTCGTCGCGCTGGGCGCCGCCATCCAGGCCGACGTGCTCGCGGGCGGCAACCGCGACCTGCTGCTGCTCGACGTGATCCCGCTGTCGCTCGGCATCGAGACCGTGGGCGGCGCCTTCGCCAAGCTCATCACGCGCAACTCGACCGTGCCCTGCCGCGCCACGGAGATGTTCTCGACCTCGGTCGACAACCAGACCGGCATCGACGTGAACGTCTTCCAGGGCGAACGCGAGCTGGTGAGCGACTGCCGCGAGCTGGGCCGCTTCAAGCTGGCGGGCCTGCCGCCCATGCCCGCCGGCCTGCCGCGCGTCGAGGTCAGTTTCCTGGTGGACGCCGACGGCGTGCTCACGGTGAGCGCCAAGGAGCAGCGCAGCGGCAAGGAGGCCTCCATCGACGTCGTCCCCAGCCACGGGCTCACGCGCGAGCAGGTCAAGGGCATCATCCGCGATTCGATCGTGCACGCGCGGGACGACTTCGCGGCGCGCGAACTCGTCGAGCTGCGCAACAAGGCCAACAACCTGGTGCAGGGCACGCGGCGCGTGCTGGCCATGCCCGAGATGCCCTTCCGCCCCGAGCAGCGCGCGGCGCTCGGGCAGGGGCTGGACGAACTTGCGCGCCTCGCGGCCGGCACGGACGTCCCCGCGCTCAAGGCCGCCTGCGAGCGTTTCGGACAGCAGACCCAGGAGCTGGCCGACTCGGTCATCGGCGAGGCCATCAAGGCCGAGCTGAATCGCGTGGAAGCGCCGCAGCGCGCGACCTAGGATGTCGACGCGGCGCCGCGCGCGCCGCGCGGAGGCTCGGCGATGAACGAGATCGGCTGGACCGACGTGGACGAGATCGCGTACCGCCTCGTGCAGGCGCATCCCGACACCGACCCGCTCAGCGTGCGCTTCACCGACCTGCACGCCTGGGTGCTCGAGCTGCCCGGCTTCACCGGCGACCCGAAGAAGAGCGGCGAGAAGATCCTCGAGGCGATCCAGATGGCCTGGCTGGACGAGCTCGAGGACTGAGGCCGTGCCGAGCTTCCAGACCACGCTGCCGGTGCGCTTCGGCCAGGTCGACTACGCCGGGATCATGTACTACCCGCGCTTCTTCGACAATTTCCACACGGTGTTCGAGGACTTCTTCGGCGCGCGCCTCGGCGTGCCCTACATGTCGATCCTGAAGGACCGGCGCATCGGCTTCCCGATGGTGCACATCGAGACCGACTTCCGGAAGCCGTTCCGCTTCGGCGAGCCGATGCGGCTGCGACTCGACGTGCTCAAGATCGGGCGCTCGTCGATCACCTTCCGCTACCGCGGCGGCGTCGGCGACAGCGAGGAGGTCTCGGTGCAGGCGCTCGCGACCGTCGTCACGATCGACCTCGACTCCTTCGAGACGCTCGCGATTCCGCCCGACATCCGCGCGATCCTCGAGCAGATCCGCGCCGACGACGCGGCCGCGTGAGCGCGGCGGCCGCGCCGCGGGCGGCCGCCGGCGCGCTCCGGATCGGCGCGCTGGCCGCCG
>CAZBBB010000072.1:0-16415 GCA_964490005.1 uncultured Phycisphaerales bacterium
GTGCCGCCGGCCAGCCTATCCCGTGATCCGCGATCCGGCTACGTGGCGCGCGCGCCGGAGCGCGCACGGAGGCGGGCGATGAGCGCCGCGAGCGGCGGGCCGGGGCGCGGTCCGGGCGAGCGGGGCGCGCGGCGCACGCTCGACCGGCTGCTCTCGCGGGCGGGCGCGGCCTCGCGGGCGCAGGCCCGCCGCCTGGTGACCGCCGGGCGGGTCTCGGTCGACGGGCGGGTCGTGCGCGACCCCGACGCGTGGGTCGACCCGCTGCGTCAGCGGGTGCTCCTCGACGGCAAACCGCTGCAAACCAAGCGGTTCGTGCATCTGCTGCTGCACAAGCCGGCGGGCGTGCTGGTCACCGCGCGCGACCCGGCCGGCCGGCGCACGGTCTACGACCTGCTCGGCGAGCTGCCTGAACGGGTCGTCCCGGTGGGGCGGCTCGACCGCGCCACGAGCGGCCTGCTGCTGTTCACCAGCGACACCGACCTGGCCGACGCCGTGACCGACCCCGCGAGCGGCCTGCCCAAGACCTATCTGGTGAAGGCCGAGGGGCTGCTCGACGACGCGACGCTCGGCCGGCTGGCCGCCGGCGTGCGGCTGCAGGACGGCCCGACGCTGCCGGCGCGCGTCGAGCGCCAGCGCGTCGGCGAGCGCCGCACCTGGCTGACGATCACGATCACCGAGGGCCGCAACCGCCAGGTGCGCCGCATGCTGGAGGCGGTGGGCAGCGAGGTCCTGCAGCTCAAGCGCCTGTCGATCGGGCCCCTCACGCTGGACGGCCTGGCCAGCGGCCGCCACCGCGCGCTCTCGCCCGCCGAAGAGCGGGCGCTGCGCGCGGCCCTGCCGGCGGCGCGCGGGGCCGGCCGCCGCCGCTGACTCCCCGGTCGGCCGCCCGCCGACCGTCTCGCGACCTCTTGGTATGCTGTCGCGCCCGTTTTCGCCGACATTCAGGACCGGAACTCGCGCGCCATGACCAGCCACGACCTCAACTCCATCGCCCGCGCCCTCGCCGCCGACGGCAAGGGCATCCTCGCCGCCGACGAGAGCGGCGGCACGATCGCCAAGCGCTTCAAGGCCATCGACGTCGAGTCGACCGAGGACAACCGCCGCGACTACCGCGAGCTGATGTTCCGCGCCGAGGGCGCCGAGAAGTGGATCTCGGGCGTGATCCTCTACGACGAGACCATCCGTCAGAAGGCCAGGGACGGCACGCCGCTGGTGAAGGTGCTGGCCGACCGCAAGATCATCCCGGGCATCAAGGTCGACGCCGGCGCGGTCGCGCTGCCCGGCGCGCCCGGCGAGAAGTTCACCACCGGCTTCGACGGCCTGCGCGAGCGCCTCGCCGAGTACCACAAGCTGGGCGCGCGCTTCGCCAAGTGGCGCGCGGTCATCGACGTCAACGACACGCTGCCCTCCGACTACTGCATCGAGGTCAACGCGCACGGTCTGGCGCTCTACGCCGCGCTCTGCCAGGAGGCGGGCCTGGTGCCGATCGTCGAGCCCGAGGTGCTCATGGACGGCGCGCACACCCTCGAGCGCTGCCGGCAGGCGACCGAAGCCGTGCACCGCGCGGTCTTCGCCAGGCTCGCCAGCCACCGCGTGTGCCTCAAGGGCATCCTGCTCAAGCCGAACATGGCCATCTCGGGCGCCAAGTGCCCCCAGCAGGCCGGCGTGAAGGAGGTCGCCGAGCAGACCGTCGCGATGCTCAAGAACACCGTGCCGGCCTCGGTGCCGGGCATCGTGTTCCTCTCGGGCGGGCAGAGCGACGAGGCGGCCACCGCGCACCTCGACGCCATGAACCGCCTCGGCCCGCTGCCGTGGAAGCTGTCCTTCAGCTACGGCCGCGCGCTGCAGCACGCCGTGCAGGTGACCTGGCGCGGCAAGGCCGCCAACGCGGCCGCCGCGCAGAAGGCCTTCCAGCATCGCGCCCGGCTCAACAGCCTCGCCGCCCTCGGCAAGTACGAGGCGTCGATGGAGCGCGAGCTGGTCTCGGCATGAGCAGCTACGAGACGCTCGAAGGACAGTCGACGCCCGCCATCAAGCAGATCTCGATCTTCCTCGAGAATCGGCTGGGGGCGCTGCTGGGCGTCACGCGCGTGCTCGAGGCGCAGAAGATCAACATCAACGCGGTGGCGATCTCGGACGCCGCCGACCACGCCGTCGTGCGCCTGATCGTCGACAAGCCGACGCTGGCGGCGGCGGCGCTCGCGGCCGACGGCTACCACATGATCACGACCGACGTGCTCGGCGTGGCGCTGCCGGCGGGCAGGCCGGGCGGCATGCGGCGCGTGCTGCAGGCGCTGCTCATGGCCGAGATGAACGTGCACTACATCTACGCGGTCGCGACCAAGGGCGCGCACAAGTCGGTGCTGGCCCTGCACGTCGAGGACATCACCAAGGCGGCGCGCGTGATCCGCGAGCACGACATCGAGCTGGTCACGCAGGACGAGCTGCTCTGAGCCGATGAGCGGCGCGCTCGCGGCGCTCGAAACACTGCGCGACGAGGCCGGGCCGTCGGTGGCGCTGCGCCGCGCGGCACTGCTCGCCGAGGTCGGGCGCTCGCGCCTGGCGACGGCGGCGCAGGTCGGGCGCTTTCATGAAGTGCTCTGCTTCCTGCGCGCCTATCCCGACGACGCGCGCGTCGCGGCGCTCGCCGAGCGGCTGAGCGAGGGCTTCGCGCGGCGCGCCGATCTGCGGCGCCACGCGGCGGCGCTGGCCGACAGCGGCATCGCGGGCACGACGACGCGCTTTCCCTTCTTCCAGGCGACGGCGGCCTGGCTCGCGCGGCGCTGGCCCGGGCAGTTGCGCTTCGATGCCGAGGGCGGCGCGCCGAGCGGCGAAGTCGTCGAGCGGCTGCTCAGTCTGGTGACGCACTGGGCCGAGTCGCCCGGCCTCGACGAGGTCGATCTGGGGATCGACGCGTGGTTGCGGCGTCTCGCCGGGCCGCGCGCGGCGGCCTTCCTCGTCGGCGGACTCGACGCGCTGCCGGCCGACGGCTTCGTGCGCGAGTATCTGCACGAGCGCCTCGACCTGTGGCTCGAACTGTTGCCCGGCGCCGACACGCCCAATCGCACGCGCGCGCTGTGGCGCGGGCCGGGCCTGCCGCCGGTGGCGTATCGCCGCGAGCCGCTCGCGCGCGGGCGCCCCGACCTGAAGGCCGTGCTGCGCGCGAGGCCCGTGCGCGTCACCAAACTCTCGCGCGCCGACGGCCAGCGCCTCGTCGAACTCGCGCGCGAGGCCATGGTCAGCCGCAGCCGCGACCTCGACGTCTTCACCTACGGCGACCCCGACGACGCGCGCCTCATCGCATGGGAGGACGGGCTGTCCTTCGCCGCGCTCGGCGCGCTGCCCGAGCGGCGGCTGCTGCTCGAGTCGGTCTACGGCCTGCTCACCCTCAAGAACGGCGTGCCGATCGGCTACGTGCTGCTCTCGGCGCTCTGCGGCAGCAGCGAGATCGCCTACAACGTCTTCCCGACCTGGCGCGGCGGCGAGGCGGCGCACGTCTACGGCCGCGTGCTCGCGACCGCGCGCCACCTCTTCGGCAGCGACAGCTTCACCGTCTACCCCTACCAGCTCGGCGGCGACGGCAACGACGAGGCGCTCGCGAGCGGCGCCTGGTGGTTCTACCGCAAGCTCGGCTTCGCGCCCAAGGACGCGGGCGTGCTGCGCCTCGTGCGTCGCGAGGAGGCCGCGCTGAAGCGCAAGCCGGGCCATCGCAGCTCGATCGCGACGCTCGCGAAGATCGCCTCGGAGAACGTGTACTTCCACGCCGGGCGTGCGCGCAGCGACGTCATCGGGCTGCTGCCGCTCAGCCACGTCGGCCTGGCCGTGACCGACCTGCTGCGCACGCGCTTCGGCCACGATCGCGCGCACGCGACGGCCGTCTGCGAGCAGGAGGCCGCCGCCGCGCTGCGCCTGCGCTCGCGGCGCGGCTGGAGCGCCGGCGAACGGCTGGCCTTCACGCGCTGGGCGCCGCTGGTGCTGCTGCTGCGCGCCGCGCGCTGGCCGGCCGCCGACCGCCGCGCGCTGCTGGCCGTGATCCGCGCCAAGGGCGGCACCGACGAGGCCGAGTTCGTGCGCCGCTTCGACGCCCACCGGCGCCTGCGTCGCGGTATCGTGGCGCTGGCGCGGCGCACGGAGGCCTGAGGGCGGGCGCGACGGCGCGCGAGGCGCCACGCGCGCGCCACGCGAGGTGCCCGCGCACCCCTGCTACGATGTCGCGCATGAACGTCTCGATCATCCACTGCTCGACCTGAGGCGCCAACGCCAGGCGTGCGGCGAGTTTCGCCGCCCTCATCCGCGAGAAGTTGAGCGTGCCGGTCACGCTGAAGGCCGGCCGCTTCGGCCAGTTCGACGTGCTCGTCGGTGACAGGGTCGTGGTGACGCGCAAGGGCGGGCTGATCGCCAAGCTCCTCAAGCGGCCCTGGCCCAGCGATGAGCAGGTGCTCGCTGCGGTGCGCGGCGCGCTGCCGAAGGGCTGAGCGGCCCGCGCACCCGGCGCCCGTCGTTGCTCCGCCCGCGACGCGCGACGATACTGCCGGCATGCTGTCGCGCCGCTCGGCGCAGCACTTCAGGTGGAGGTCGCGCGTGACTCTCCGAGACGTCGCTCTGCTGTGCATGTTCGGCGCGAGCGCCTGCGGGCCGACGGAGGACGCCGCGACGGCCGACCCCGGCGAAGTCTTGAGCGTCCGCGTGGAGACGACGGTCTCGGGGCGGACGAGGAGCCAGCTCATGCTGGGCTTTCACGTCGGCTTGAAGGCGGAGTACGAGGGCGAGGGGGAGCTGTCGCGCACGGGCAAGCACGTCGCGACGCTGGCGCGTTCCGACTGGGAGGAACTCGCCGCGCGGGCCGCGGTCTTGTCGCCCCGCGGACAGTCCCCGACCGACGAAGAACTCTTCATGGCGCCGGAAAGGGATCGAGTCGTGATCGCCGTGAGGCGTCGCGACGAAGCCACGAAGTTCGGCACGTGGAGCTATGCGTTCTGCAGCGGCCGGCCCGACGCCGACGTGCAGGCCTTCGTCGATCTCGCCGTCGGTCTCGCCGCGCGCCTCGACTGGCAGCAGCCCGAGGGCCTGCTCGATCACGACGCATCACGCGGGCTGGGCGAGCCCGTTGCGATCGAGTACGTGGTTTCGTCGAACTGGGACGTGCCCGGCTTCGTTCACTGGCGCCTGCGCCTCGCGAGCGATGGTTCGGCGCAGCTCGCCGTTTCCGAGGACGGAACGTTGCGCGAACGTACGGGCTGGTTGGGAAAGGCGAGCTTCGCGGATCTGGCGGACTATCTCGCGCAGACACGCTTCCTGTCGCTCGACGACAGCTACAGAGACTATGGTTCACCGCACGCGAGCGAGCACACGGTGACCGTGGACTACGAGAACGGTCGCAAGCGGGTCGAGAGTGTCTCCGGCGGCGGCCCCGCGACGCTTGATGTGCTCCTGCTGGCGCTCGAGCAGATCAAGGACAGCACGCGCTGGAAGGACGTCCCGCCGGCGGCTGCAGACGCCGGCGAGCCCGACCGATGATCCGCCTGCTCGAACGCCGCTTCGAGGCCGGCGTCCCGCTCGACGAGGCGTGGGCTTCGCTCGCGCGCGTCGCGGAGTGGCCGCGCTGGGCGGCGCACATCCGGCGCATCGAGCTCACGCCGGCGGGCGCGGTCGGGCCGTCCTCGGCGGGGCGCATCGTGCTGCGCAACGGCATCCGCTCGACCTTCCGCATGACGGAGTTCCATCCGGGCAGGAGCTGGAAGTGGGCCGGGCCCTTCCTGTGGTTGACGGTGCACTACGACCACCGTTTCGAAGCCGTCGACGCCCGGCGCACGCGGCTGATCTGGACCGTCGACGCCGAAGGTTTCGGCGCGGGTGTGCTCGGCCGCCTCTTCGCCGCGATCTACGCGCGCGACCTCGATCGGGCGATTCCGCGTCTGGTGGCGGCGCTCGGCGGCGACGCACGGGCGCCCGGCTGCTGAAAGCACGTCGGCGTCTCGCGGCAGTATGATGCGCAGCGCCGTACCGAACTCCTGCGGAGACCTGCCATGCACCGCATCCTGTGCGCGACGCTGATCGCGGGACTCGCGAGCGGCCTCATCGGCGCCGCGCCGCACACGCATGTCGGCAGATCATCCACCATCAACGAACTCGTGCAGCAGAGCGATCTGATCCTCGTTGCCGACGTGACGAAGGTGTCGTGGGGTGCCGATGGTCGCGGCCAGGCAAGCGCCACGCCGATCGAGTTCTGGAAGGGGGGAGCCGAAGGAGAACTCGAGATCCCCGTGACGGTCGCGCAAAGGTGTTGCCGGACGGCGGCGCCTGTGCCGGGGCGCGAGTTGCTGTTCCTCAAGCGCGACGCGCAGGGAGCGCTCGGCATCACGGAGCATGGCCGTGGTCGCGTCCTGCTGCGCACCGAGCACGGCGCAGACTTCGCCGTTGTCGATGGCTTCGTCCGCTATCCGGAGGGCCTCGTGCGCTACTTCGGCGACCACGTTGTCGCGCTCGGCCCCCGGCCGAGCATCACCTTGGCACGTTGCGGCATCGAGCTGTCCGTGCTCAAGCGCCTCGTGGCCGAGGAGATCGAGGCGGCCAAGCGTGCAGCGGCCGAGGCAGCCGCCGCGGCGGCCGAGAACACGCCCGCCGAGATCAGGTGAGCGTCCCGGCGGCGGTCGGCGCGCTCGGCGGACTGTTCCTGCGCCGCGACCTGCGCCGTCTCCACGCGGCTGCGCGCCGCGCGCCCCGCTAGAATCGGCGGCCGCGCGCGGCGCCGCGTCGTCGGCGACGGCTGCGACCGAGAGGAGGACGGGAATGCCCTACGTCAACGTGAAGATCACCCGCGACGGCGTGAGCGCCGCGCAGAAGGCGCAACTCGTGGCGGAGATCACCGACACGCTCGTGCGCGTGCTGGGCAAGCGCCCCGAGCACACGCACATCGTCATCGACGAGATCGACCCGGAGAACTGGGGCTACGCCGGAGTGCTTACGACCGAGTACCGCCGGCGGCAGGGCGCCGGATGATCGCGCCCGCACCGACCACGCTCGAAGGACACGGCGTGCGGCTCGAGCCGCTCGCGCCCGGTCACGCCGAGGGGCTGGCGGCGGCCACGGCCGACGGGCGGCTGTGGGAGCTGACCTTCACCAACGTGCCGGCGCCGGATGAGACCGCCCGCTACATCGCCGCGGCGCTCGACGGGCAGCGCGCCGGGCACATGCTGCCCTGGGCCGTATGCGATGCCGCGAGCGGAGCGGTCATCGGCTCGACGCGCTACCACGACATCGTGCCGGCCATCGACCGCGTCGAGATCGGCTACACCTTCTACGCGAAGAGCCGGCAGCGCAGCCACGTCAACACGGCCTGCAAGCTGCTGCTGCTCGGCCACGCCTTCGACGCGCTTGGCTGCGCCGTCGTCGGCCTGCGCACCGACAATCTCAACCTCGTCTCGCAGAAGGCCATCGCTGCGCTCGGCGCGCGGCGCGACGGCGTGCTGCGCCATCACACCGCGCGCCGCGACGGCAGCGTGCGCGACAGCGTGATGTTCAGCATCCTCGCGGCCGAGTGGCCCGCCGTGCGCCGCCACCTCGAGCAGCGCCTCGCCCGCCACGCCACTCTCTGATCTCCCGAACCCCGCGTGCCGGGCGGCGCGGCCTCACCCCGCACCCAGCTTGCGCAACTCCCCCGCGATGCGGGCCTGCTGCGTCTCGTCCTCGGCCAGCTCGAGCGCCTTGCGGTAGTGCTCGATGGCGGCCGGCACGTCGCCCTTCGTGGCGAGCGCCTCGGCCAGGCTGTCCCAGCAGTTCCACGAGCCGGGGTGGTTCTCGACGTTGGCGCGGAACAGCGCGATGGCGTCGTCGAGGCGCTTGCTCTGCAGGAGCTGGTAGCCGGCCGTGTTGAGTTCGGGCTCGGTGGCCAGGGCCATCGCGCGCGCGCGCAGCTCGCCGACCGCGCCGGCATCGCCCAGCTTGTCGGCGATGAGAGAGGACAGCCAGAGGTTGGTGAAGTTGGCCGTGATCGAGACCGAGCGCGCCGCCCAGTCCCGCGCCAGGCCGAGCTCGACGTCGTTCTGCAGGCACCAGCTCGCGGCGTTGTTCCAGCCCTGCCAGAAGAAGCGGTCGAGGCCGCGCAGGTAATCGTCGCGCAGGTAGGCCAGCGTGACGGCCTTGGTGTCGATGCCGATCCTCACCGGCACGACGCTCGTGGACCAGCGCAGTTCGAGCGTGGCGCCGTCGGAGGAGAGGTCCGTGAACTGGAACTCCATCCACTCCTGATGGGGGCCGGTGGTCGGCGTGACCTGCACGCGCAGCGCGTCCTCGGCGGCGTCGTAGGAGTAGCTGCCCCAGGCGTGCGTGTTCCGGCTGAAGATGACCGTGAAGCTGCTCGCTCCCGGGATCATGTGCAGGCCGTAGGTGCCGGCGGCGATCGCCTGCCCCTCGACCGTCGCGTCGTGGCTGAACGTGATCGTCGTGTTCTCGTTCGCGCCCGCGCGCCAGACTTCGCCGAAGGCCTCGAGTTCGCCGAACACGACGCGGCCCTTGGCGGCCGGGCGGCTGTAGTCGAGGCGCACTTCGCTGATGCCGATGGTCTGCGCGATCTGCGCGCGCGGGCTGGCCCACGGTTGCTTCGGGCGCGTCTGCGCGGCGAGCGGCGCGGCGGCGAGAGCGAGGGCGGCGGTCAGGGCGAGCGCGGTGCGGGCCTTCATCGGGGACTCCTGCGAGCGGGGAGCGGGGTTTCGATCCGGGCCCGACAGTGTGCCCGAAAGCGCGCGTGACGCTCCACCGATGGACGGCGCGCGGCCGCGATGGTGCGATGGGCGCGTGAACTTCGACCTGCCGCGCTCGATCGACGTCCTGGCACGCACGCCCTCCGTGCTGCGCGCGCTGCTCGCCGGCCTCGACCGCGCGTGGATCGAGGGCCGCGAGGGCCCGCAGACCTTCAGCCCCTTCGACGTCGTGGGCCATCTCATCGACGGCGAGGAGACCGACTGGATCCCGCGCGCGCGCATCATCCTGGCGCGCGGCCCGGCGCCGGTCTTTCCGCCCTTCGATCGCTTCCGGCACCGCGCGCGCAATGCGGGCCGCACGCTGGACGAACTGCTCGACGAGTTCGCGCGGCTGCGCGCCGAGAGCCTGGCCGCGCTGGCCGGCTTCGCGCTCGACGAGGCGCAGCTCGATCTGCCCGGAGAGCATCCGGCCCTCGGCGCCGTCACGCTGCGCCACCTGCTCGCGACCTGGGTCGCGCACGACCTCGGCCACCTCGCGCAGATCGCGCGGGTGATGGCCAAGCAGTACGACGCGGCCGTCGGCCCCTGGGGGCCCTACCTGCCGGTGCTGCACGACCGGCGGGCGGAGCCGTGAGGCTCTGGAGCCTGCATCCCGCGCTGCTCGATGCGCGCGGGCTCGTCGCGCTGTGGCGCGAGGGGCTGCTGGCGCGCGCGGTGCTGCGCGGCAGGACGCGCGGGTATCGCAGGCATCCGCAGCTCGCGCGCTTCGCCGCGCACCCGGCGCCGGTCTCGGCCATCAACCACTATCTGGCCGCCGTCGCGGAGGAGGCCGAGGCGCGCGGCTATCGCTTCGACCGCGCGCGCCTCGGGCCGGTGCGCGACCGCGCGCGCCTGGCGGTCACGCGCGGTCAGCTCGCCTTCGAGCGCGCGCACCTGGCCGCCAAGCTGCAGCGACGCGCACCGGACGAGCTGTGGCGACTCGCGGGCCGCTCCGCGCCCGCCCATCCGCTGTTCGTGGTGCGCGCCGGCGGCATCGAGCCGTGGGAGCGCGGCGCCACCTGAGCGCCGAGCCCCGGCGCGGCGATCGACGGGTAGACTCGGCGGCGTGCGCCTCCCGCCGTGACCCGGCGCACGCGGCGGCACTAGCCCGCGGCCCCGTTTCTTGCTTCTCCGGCCGGAAGGACCTGCCGATGGCCGCTCTTCGACACGTGCTGCTGACCGTCGTCGCGCTCGGCGCGGCCGCCCCGGCGCTGCGCAGCCAGGCCTGCGTGCCGCTCTCGCTCGTGGAGGGTCTCGGCGTCGGCACGCCCGGCGCCGCGGGCGTTCCCGAGCTGCGCGCGATCGGCGCGCCGCTGATCGGGCAGCCGGGCATGGGCCTGCGCATCGTGCAGGGCGCGCCTTCGGCGGCGGCGCAGATCCTCGTCGGCGCCGTCGGGCCCGGCGTGCCCCTGGCCGCCTGGGGCGCGCTGCTCTACCCGGCCGCGCCGCTCGGGCGCCACGCCGTGGCGCTCGACGGCGACGGCGCCTCCTCCGCGCTGTTCCAGACGCCGCTGCCCGCCAGCCCCGCGCTGTGCGGCGTCGAGTTCGCGGCGCAGGCGCTCGTGCTCGACGGCGCCGCGCAGGGCGGAGCCGCGTTTTCGGCCGGATTGCGGCTGCGCTTCGGCGCGGGACATGCGGCGGCCGGCATCTACGCGCACTCGGCCGCCTACGTCTTTCCCGAGTCGGCCTTCGGCGCGCTCGAACCCTTCGTTCACGGCGACTTCGACGGAAACGGCCGCCTCGACCTGGTGCTCGCCAGCGGCGGCGGCGCGAGCGCGCGTCTCGCCGTGCTGCGCCAGCTCTTCGACGGGACGTTCGCGCCGCCGCTGCTGTCCCCGCTGCCCACGAGCGCCGCGACGAAGGATCTCGCGAGCGCGGACCTCGATGACGACGGCCACGTCGACCTCGCGAGCATGCACGCGGGCCTCGGCAGCAACGTCGACGTCGTGCTCTGGCGCGGCGTCGGGGACGGCACGCTGCAGCCGGGCGTGTCGCTCGCGCCGCCGCCCGGCAGCGCGCCGCTCGCCGCCGCCGCCGGCGACGTGACGGGCGATGGCCGCGCCGACCTGATCGTCGCCGGATGGGGGCCGCAGGCGTTCGCGGTCCTGGCCGGGCCGCTCGTCGCCGGCCCCGCGCTACCCGCGGCCGTGCTGCCGCTGCCCGCGCCGCCGCTGGCCCGCAACACGCGCCTCGGCGACGTCGACGGCGACGGCCTGCTCGACGTGTTCGTGCTCACGGGCACGAGCAGCCCGCAACTCGTCGTCGCGCGCGCGCTCGGCGGCGGAGCCTTCGCGGCGCCTCAGGTGCGGGCGACCGGCCTGGCAAGCGCGCAGTCGCTCGACGTGGCCGACATCGACGGCGACGGCGATGCCGACGCGCTCGTGCTCTCGGGCAGCTCCGGCGGCAGCGCCGTGCTCGCCGTGCTGCTCGCGGACGGCGGCGGGGCGCTCGGCGCGGCCGCGACCTTCACCCTGGCGAGCCCGCTGCCGCCGCTCGGCACGGCCGAGATCGACCTCGGCGACCTCGACGGCGACGGCCTGCCCGAGCTGCTCGTCACGGTCAGCGACTTCTCGGCCGTGGTCCTGCGCAACCTCGGCGCGGGCGCCTTCGATGCGCCGCAGCCGATCGAGTTCACGGGCAGTTCGTCGCGGCTCGTGGACATGGACGGCGACGGCGCGCTCGACCTGGCCGCGGTCACGACCGGCCCGCCGCTGCAGCTCCTGCTGTCGAGCGCGTGGTGGCAGGCGGGCGACGGCCGGGGCGCCTTCGCGTTGCCGCCGAAGATCGTCGGTCTGCCCGAGGGCGCGTCGGTCGCGGCCGACCTGGATGCCGACGGCGATCTCGACCTGCTGGCGTGGTCGCCGTCGTGGGCGGGCACCTCGCCGCTCGGCGTCGCGCTCAACGACGGCGCCGCGCAGTTCGGGCCGGTCGCGCTGCACGACGGCGGCGGGTTCGTGCGCGACGTCGCGGTCGCCGACTTCGATGCCGACGGACGGCTCGACGTCGCGGCGGCCGTCGGCGCGCCGGGCCTGGTCGTGTTCCCGGGCCTCGGCGGCGGAACGCTCGGCGCGCCCGTCGCCGTGCCGGCGGCCTGGACGCGCGAGGTGCGCGCAGCCGACGTCGACGGTGACGGCCTGCCCGACCTGGTCAGCGCGACCTTGCCGAATGGAGTGAGCGTCTCGCTCAACACGGGCGCGCTGTCCTTCGCGCCGCCGGTGACGACCACGCTGCCGGTGGCGGTCATCCGCCTCGATGTCGGCGACGTCGACGCCGACGGCTGGCCGGACGTCGTCGTGCAGCAGGGCGCGGGCTTCACGCTGCTGCGCGGCACGGGCAGCACGGCCTTCGCGGCGCCGGAGTTCACGCCCGATCCGGTCGGGCTGGCCGCCACCGAGTCGGACCTCGTGCTCGCCGACCTCGACGGCGACGGCGATCTCGACCTCGTGCGGCGCGTATTCTTCGTGCACGTGCAGTGCTGGCTCAACGACGGGTCGGGCGGCTTCGCGCTCGCCCAGACCGAATGGTTGGACGGTTATCGGTCGCTCTCCGTCGCCGATGTCAACGGCGACGGCGCGCCCGACATCGTCGGCGGCGGCCTGATGGTGGGTTTCGGCGACGGCACCTTCACCACGCCGCGACCGGGCCTCGTCGCGCACGTGCACGGCGACCTCGACGGCGACGGCCGCCCCGACGGCGTGACCGAGGGATACTTGCTGCTCAACCGCCTGCCCTGACGGGCACACGTCGCCCTACGGCAGCTCGGGCTTGCGCGTCAGCTTCGGGTTGAGCGCGGTGTCGGTCAGCGATTCGAGGAAGGCGATCAGGTCGTCGATCTCGGCCTCGCTCAGGTGCAGCGGCACGAGCGTGCGCTCGAAGTGATTGGGCAGCGGGTCGAAGGTGTTCTCGAAGGTCGAGTAGTGCGTCAGCACCTCGCGCAGCGTCGGCACCTGCCCGGCGTGCATGTACGGCGCCGTGAGCGCCACGTTGCGCAGCGAGGGCGTCTTGAACTGCCCGTAGTTGTCGGTGCGCGGGCGCAAATAGGGGAGCAGCGCGCGGCCGGCCGCGCCGCCGTCGTCGGCGAACTCCGAGAGGCCGTTGAAGGGGTCGGTGAGCAGGCGCTGCACGCCGTCCTGCCGGCCGGCGTCCTTGGCGTGCGCCGGACTCGGCGGCACGATGCGCGTGGAGTGGAACTCGCCGTCGCTGAAGTTGGGGCCGCTGTGGCACAGCGCGCAGTTGCCGCGGCCGACGAACAGCGACAGCCCGCGCCGCGCCGACTCGGAGAGCGCGGACAGCTTGTCCGGGTCGTTCTCGCGCAGTCCTTCGACGAAGGTGTCGAAGGGCGAGGCATTCGAGACGATCTTGCGCTCGTAGGCGGCGATGGCCTTGGCGGCGTTCACGAAGGCCCGGTCGACGGCGGCCTGCGCGTCGGGCGCCTCGCCGTCGCCCGCGTCCGGCGCCGGCGGCAGCGGCCCGAAGATCTCGGCGTAGGCGGCCGCGAGGCGCGGCTCGTCGCGCAGGCGCGCCACGAGGCGCTGCCGCGTGAAGCCGTGCTCGAGGGGGTTCTCGATCGGCTGCAGCGCCTGCGACCAGAGCGAATCGGCGCGCCCGTCCCAGAACCAGAAGCGCTGCCAGGCGACGTTCCAGAGCGCGGGCGTGTGGCGCTCGCCGACGCCGATGCCGCGCGCGAACTGCACGCCGTCGGCGAAGGCCCGCGAGGGCGCGTGGCAGGTCGCGCACGAGACGGTGCGGTCGGCCGAGAGTTCGGCGTCGAAGAACAGAAACTGCCCGAGGGCCGCCGCGCGCGGGTCGTCGGCCACCGCGTTGGTCGGGTCGGGCGGCAGCGGCGGCAGCGGCGAGTGCTGCAGGATCGCGGTCAGCTCCTCGCCCGCGAAGGGCAGCGCGTGCGCGGGCGGCGCCTCGGCCGCCGGCGGCCGCAGCGTGACCGGCAGGATGAACTGGCCGAAGGCCTCCTCGCTGCGCACGTTGAAGACCAGATCCCAGCGGCCGCGCATGTGGAACAGCAGGCCGTCGACGAACCAGGTGCCGTCGTCGAGCCGCCGCGTGCCGGCGATGCGGTTCATGCCGTGGCCGTGCTCGGGCATGAGCGCGCTGAACTCGACCTCGGCCGTCGCGTCGATCGCGTCGGGCCGCTCGGCGCGCCGCACCGTCACGCGCAGCGTGAAGGGCGCGTTGATCGGGATCGGCGAGGGATCGGAGGCCCACTCGAGCAGCAGCCGGCCGTCGGCGCTCGCGCCCTGGCGCGTCTCGTCGGCCGCGACCGCCTCCGTCGATTGCGCGCGGGCCGCGCCGAAGGCACCGAGCAGCGACGCGGCGACGCAGGCCGCGCGGCCCAGCAGGCGGATGAGCGAAGGTCGTTCGGCGCGCGTGCTCATGGGTCGGGATCGCGCCGCGCACCCGCGGCGAGGCCGGAGACTACCACGCGCGAGCGGCCGTCGCGCGCTGTCGCGCCGCGGCCGCGGAGACTAGGATCCGCCGCCATGCGCACGCCGATCCCGCCGCTCGTGGCCCTGTCCCTGCTGCTCGCTCCCGCCTGCGTGGCGCCTTCGCCGCTCGAGCGCGAGGTCGGCCGGCAGCTCGCGTACCGGGCCGCCGAGCCCGCCGCGCAGGTGCTGGCCGGGACGCCGCGCACGGTCGCGGCGCTCCACGAGCGCTACGTGCGCGAGCTGGCCGCGCTGGACCCGCAGTACGCGACGAGCGTCGGCATCCACGACCACGACGAGCGGCTGACGCGCTGGGACGAGTCCTCGGTCGCCGCGCGCGAGGCGCTGCGCCTCGAGCTGGCGCGCGCGCTCGCGGCGCTCGACCCGGCCACGCTGTCACCCGCCGACGCGCTCGACCGCACGCTGCTGCTCGCCGGCCTCGTCGTCGAGCTCGAGCACGACCGGCGGCACGACGATCTGGCCCGCGCGCCCGGCCTGCCGCTGTGGGCGATCTCGTCGATCCACGCGCTGCTCATCCGCGACTTCGCGCCGCGCGAGGTTCGCGCCGCCCACGCCGTCGCGCGCCTCGGCCAGCTCCCGCTCGTCTGCGCCGACGCCCGGGCGCGGCTCGGCCGCCCGCCGCTCCTGTGGACGCAGATGGCGCTCGACGATCTCGACGGCGCGCTGGCCTTCCTCGACGGCGTGCCCGAACTCGCCGGCCCGACGCCGGGCCTCGACGAAGCGCTCGACGCGGCGCGCACGGCGCTCGTCGACTACCGCGACTTTCTGACCGCCGAGGTGCTGCCGCGCTCGGACGGGGCCTGGGCCCTCGGCCGCGCCGAGTACGAGTTCATCCTGCGCCATGGCCTGCTCGTGGACCTCGACGCCGACGAGCTGCACCGCGCCGGCTGGGCCGACCTGGCCGCCACCGAGGCGCTGCTCGAGCAGACCGCGCGGCAGATCGATCCTGCGCGCGGCTGGCGCGAGATCCTGGCCGAGATGATGGAGGATCATCCGAGCGCCGAGGGCCTGCTGCCCGCCTACCGCGACGAGGCGGCGCGCGCCCGGGCCTATCTCGTCGAGCACGACATCGTGCCGATCCCCGACGAGACGCTGCAGCTCGTCGAGACGCCGGCCTTCATGCGCAGCACCGTGCCCTTCGCCGCCTACGACCCGCCCGCGCCGCTCGACGCCTCGCGCCTCGGCACCTTCTACGTCACGCCCGAGCCCGAGGCGCACATCGTCTCCGACATCGCCGGCACGACCTGGCACGAGGCCTACCCCGGCCACCACCTGCAGCTCGTCTACTCCAAGGACAACCCCTCGCTCGTGCGCGCGCTCAACGACAGCCCGCTGCTCAGCGAAGGTTGGGGCCTGTACTGCGAGGAACTCGCGCACGAGACCGGCTACTACGACGACCCGCGCGAGCGCCTGATGCAGCTCAACTGGCGCCTGCAGCGCTCGGGGCGCGTGATTCTCGACAGCGGCCTCCACGCCAAGGGCTGGAGCTACGAGCAGGCCGTCGCCTTCCTCGTCGAGCGCGTGCGCATGCGGCCCGCGCAGGCCGAGGGCAGCGTGAAGGCCTACACCGAGCGCCCGACCTACTTCAGCTGCTATCTGCTCGGGATGCTCGAGATCGTGCGCATCCGCGAAGCGCTCCGCGCGCGCCTCGGCGAGCGCTTCACGCTCTCGGAGTTCCACCGCCGCCTGCTCGAGGTCGGCAACGTCCCGCCGGCGCTCATCGAGGCCGAGCTGGCGCGGAGCTGGCGGTAGCGGGGCGGGGCGTACGCGCTCAGGGCGATCCCGAAGGGAGTGCGCGGCGAGCTGACGCGCAGCGTTGTCGGCGGCATGGTCGGCGCGGGGCGGGGTGCTGCGGGGGCGTGCGCGACGGGATGCGTGGCGCCCGGTACGACAGGCGAGCGGCTCGTCGGCAGATGAGCGATGTGAGATGCCCCGAGATTCGCGAGGAGGCGTACCATGTGCCGCGGGGATGGTGCCGACCGTAGGCCGGCCACCGATCCGCCAGCGTCATGCACACGCGCGGCGCACTGCCGCGCACGGAAGAAGGAGGCGCGATGCGAAGCGATGGTGGCCGAGTGACACACCGGACAACCAGACAACCAGACAACCGGGCAACCGGGCAACCGGGCAACCGGGCAACCGGGCAACCGGGCAACCGGGCAACCGGAACAGGTTCCGCGCCGGCGTCGTGCTCGTGGCGGTGTTTGGTCTGACG
>CAZBBB010000073.1:0-16407 GCA_964490005.1 uncultured Phycisphaerales bacterium
GAGCCGGCCGCCCGCGCCGCGCGGCGCGCCGCCGCCGCTGAGCGCCGCTCAGGACCAGCGCAGCCGCCAGCCCAGCTCCGCCAGCCACTCCGCCTCGGCGCGCAGGTCGGCCTCCCACAGCGGGTGGCGGGCGAGTTGCCCGGCGCGGAAGCGCAGCGTGATGCGGCCCGGCGACGCGACCAGCTTCGGCGCGCGCAGGGGCGCCTCGCCGCGCGCGCGATGCAGCGCCACCGCGAGCCGCAGCAGGAGCAGCAGACGCAGCAGTACGCGGGCCCGCGCGGCCGGCCACTCGTCGAACGGCGCCGGCGACAGGCGCCGACGGTGGCCCGCGACGAGCGCCGCGAGCAGGGCCTGCTCGTCGCGCGCGAAGCCCGGCAGGTCGGCGTGCCGCAGGATGTAGGCGCCGTGCAGGTGGTGCTTGCTGTAGGCGATCGCGAGGCCCAGCTCGTGCAGCCGGCAGGCCCAGCGCAGCAGGCGCTCGGGCTCCTCGCCGCCCAGCCCGAGACGCGCGCGGGCGTCGCCGAGCAGCGCGAGCGCCGTGCGCTCGACGCGCGCGGCCTGCGGGCCGTCGAGCTGCCAGCGCGCGCCCAGTTCGGCGACGCTGCGCTCGCGCGCGTCCTCGTGCCGCAGCCGGCCGACGAGGTCGGCCAGCAGGCCTTCGCGCAGCGACGCCGAACTCACCTCGAGCTCGTCGATGCCGAAGGAGCGCAGCACGGCGTCGAGGATCGCGAGCCCGCCGACGAACACGTCGCGGCGGTCCTCGGACAGCCCCGGCAGCCGCAGTCGCTGCAGTCGGCGGGCGGCCAGCACCTGCCGCACGAGCGCCTTGACGCCGGCGGGCCCGATCGCGGGGCCCTGCCGCAGCGCGCGCAGCACCGACTGCACCGCCACGATCGTGCCGGCCGAACCCACCGCCCGGCCGGGCCGCGCGGCGCGATAGCGCGCGGCGATCGGCTCGAGTTCGACCTCCGCGGCCAGCCGCGCCGCGGCATAGCCGCCGCGCGTGAGCCGCCCGCCCGGGAAAAAGCGCTCGGACCAGCTCACGCAGCCCATGAACAGGCTGTCGGCCAGCACCGGCCGCAGCCCCTCGCCGACGATGCACTCGGTGCTGCCGCCGCCGATGTCCACGACGAGCAGGCGGCCCGGCTGCAGCGGCAGGTTCGAGACGACGCCGAGGTGGATCAAGCGCGCCTCCTCGCGGCCCGAGACGACCTCGATGGGATGGCCCAGGGCCTTTTCGGCCCGCACCAGGAAGCCCCGGGCGTTGCGGGCCGTGCGCAGCGCGTTCGTGCCGACCGCGCGCACGCTGCCGCGCGGCATGGCGTGCAGGCGCTGGCCGAAGCGCCGCAGCCCCGCGAGCGCGCGGCGCATCGACTCGGGCGTCAGGCGCTTGTCGGCCCCCATGCCGGCGCCGAGCGCGGCGCGCTCGCGCAGCCGGTCGACGACCTGCGGCCGCCCTCCGCCGTCGAGGCGTGCGACGATCAGGTGGAAGCTGTTGCTGCCGAGGTCGACGGCCGCGACGAGCGGATGACGGACGGCCGGGCGCTTCGTACGTTGGTTCGGCAAGGACGCGATGCTGACATTTGCCCTCGGTGACATCCAAGGTTGCGCGCGCAGCTTCGAGCGCCTGTTCGGGCGTCTCGAGGACGAGCACGGTTTCCGGCGCGACCGCGACCGCCTGTGGCTCGTGGGCGACCTCGTCAATCGCGGGCCGCGCTCGCTGCAGACGCTGCGTGCCGTGGTGGACCTCGCCGACGAGTTGGGCGAACGGCTGGTCTGCGTCCTCGGCAACCACGACCTGCACCTGCTCGGCGTGGCCGCCGGAGTCGTGGAGCGCTCGCGCGGCGACACGCTCGACGAGCTGTTGGCCGCGCCCGACCGCGAGCGCCTGCTGCGCTGGCTGGCGGCCCGCCCGCTGCTGCACCGCGAAGTCGTCGCGGGCTGGCCCCATCTGCTCGTGCACGCCGGGCTGCTCCCCGGCTGGAGCGCCGAACTGGCCGCCGCGCGCGCCGCCGAACTGCAGCACGCCCTGCGCGACGAACGCCGGGCGGCCGCGGCGCTCGGCGCGCTGCGTCGCCACCGCATCGAGCGCTGGGACGAGGCGCTGCGCGGCGAGGAGCGTCTCTCGGCGCTGGCCGCCGTGTTCACCCGCCTGCGCTGCTGCACGCGCGACGGCCGCATGTGTCTGTCGGCCAAGGGGCCGCCCGCGAGCGCCCCGCCGGGATGCGTCCCGTGGTTCGAGCACCCCGATCGCGGCGCGTCCGACCACGTCGTCGTCTGCGGACACTGGGCCGCGCTCGGGCTGCACCTGCGCGACGATCTGCTCGCCCTCGACAGCGGCTGCGTCTGGGGCGGCGAGCTGACGGCCGTGTGCCTGCAGACGCGCGCCGTCGTGTCGCAGGCGAACGTCGAGGAAAGCTAGCGGCGGTCGCCCGGCGCGCGCCGCTCGAGCAGCGCGACCGCTTCGAGGTGCGTGGTGCGCGGAAACATGTCGACCGGGCGCAGCGCGCGCACCTCGAAGGCAGGCGCAAGGCCGGCGAGGTCCTCCACGAGCGACTCGGGATGGCACGAGACGTAGACCAGGCGCGGCACGCGCAGACCGGCCAGCAGCCCCACGAGTTCGGGGCCCAGTCCCTTGCGCGGCGGATCGACGACGAGCGCGTCGAAACCCTCTTCGTCGAGGTCGCGCAGGGCCGCGGCGGCGTCGGCGGCGACGAAGCGCACGCGCGCCGACAGGGCGTTGTCGCGCGCGGCGGCCGCGCCGTCGCGCACGGCGGCCGCGTGCCGCTCGATGGCCGTGACGCGCGCGCCGGCCTTCGCCAGGCGCAGGGCGATCGGCCCGCCGCCGGCGAACAGATCGGCGACGTGCCAGCCGCTCAGGTCGCCCGGCGCCTGCGCGCGCGGGCCGTGCAGCAGGCGCAGCACCTCGGCGTACAGCACGCCGGCCTGCCGCGCGTTGGCCTGCACGAAGGACGTGATGCCGCTGCGCAGGCGCAGGCCCTCGTGCTCCTCGATCAGGAAGCCCGTCCCCACGAGCTTGCGCGTGACCGGGCCGACCACGACGTTCGTGCGGCGCTCGTTGACGTTTTCGACGACGCCGACCAGGCCGCGCCGCTGCAAGCGTTCGAGCAGCGCGCGCGCCAGGGCCCGGGTCGCCGGGTGGCCTTCCTCGCGCACGACCAGCCCGGCCAGCGCGCGGCCGGTGCCCGGCGCCACGCGCGCCAGCAGGTGGCGCAGCAGCCCGCGGTCGTGGCGCTCGTCGTAGATCGGCACGCCCAGTTCGTGCGCCAGTTCGCGCGTGCCGACCAGCAGCTCGGTGAGCAGCGGATGCTGGATGAAGCAGGCGTGCAGATCGACGATGCGGTGCGTGCCGGGCTGGAAGAATCCCGCGACCGGCCCGCGGCGCGAGGGCGCGAAAGGCGCCTTGAGCGCCGTGCGGTAGTACAGCGGCTCCTCCGCCGCGAGCAGCGGCAGCAGTTCGGCCCGCGCGAGCGTCGGCTGGCGCGCGACGAGCGCGCGAAAGTCGCGCTCCTTGGCGGCGACCTCCTCGTCGTAGGGCCGGTCGAGCAGCGAACACCCGCCGCAGGGCCCGAAGTGCGGGCACGCGACGGGCGCTCGGGAGGAGGCGCTCAGAAGCCCGCGTCGAGCAGCGTGAGCACGCGCGCCGTGCCGAGGACCGTGCTGCCCCCGCCGACGTAGGCCGGCTGGACGTGCACGTTGAGCGCCTCGACGCCCGGCGGCAGCAGCGGCCCGAGGAAGGGCACCTGCAGGTTGCCCGGCGGGCCCATCGGGAAGGGCCCGAGCAGGGCGCTGGGCGCGAGCATGAGCACGCCCTGGTAGCCGGCGTACGGGATCTGGTGCAGCGTGAGCGAGGCGAACACGAGCGCCGTGTCGCCGGCGTCGCCGTCGAACTTCAACTGCCCGGCCTGTCCCTCGCGCAGCGGCGAGATCAGGTCGAAGCCGTGCGCGCTGCCGCCGAAGTCGCTGACGTTGCCCGCCGGCGCCGACACGTCCGGGCCGTCGGCGCCGTCGGGCCCGACGTCGCTCCAGCCGCCGTCGCCGCCGCTGGCGAACGTCCCGCCCAGCAGCCACGCCACGCCGGTCGGGCCCAGCGCGAGTCCCGCGCCGCCGTCGCCGCCGTTGTGCGAGATGCCGCCGTCTCCCCCGCGCAGGCTCGACCCGACGAGGAACAGCGTCCCGCTGGCGTGATCGATGCCCGCGCCGCCCGCGCCGCCCTGCGGCCAGCCGCCGACGATGTTGCCGCCGCCGTAGCCGCCGTCGATGAAGCTCTGGTAGGCCGTGATCTGGCCGGCGCTGAGCGCGATGCCGGGGCCGCCGTTGCCGGCGACGACGCCCAGGTCGGGGCTGAACTGCCCGTCACCGCCCGACACGAGGCAGCCGAGCAGCGCCGCCGAGGCGTTGGACACGGCCTGCAGCGCCGCCGCGCCGTGCGGGTGGGCGTTGTGTCCGCCGCCGCCCGCCCGCAACCACAGCGACTGCGCGCGCACGTGACTCACGTTGTTCAGCAGTTCGAGCGCGGGCGTCGCCGGGCTGCCGGCCGTGCCCGGCGTGCCGAGCAGCACGAGGTTCTGCAGCACGACGATCTTGCCCGGAGCGAGGTTCACGACGCGCAGGCCCGGCTGGAAGACCGCCTCGAGCGCGAACACCGAGCTCTTCCACGCGCCGGTGATCGTCAGGGCCTTGTTGTCGATCACGATCGGCGCCGGTTCGTTGTAGTTGCCGGCGCGGACGAGCAGCGTGTCGCCGTCGACGGCCGCCGCGACGGCGGCGCTCAGCGTCGTGAAGTCGCCGCCGCCCGAGGCGTCGACGACGATCACGCCGGCGCGCGCGGCCGGCACCGCGAGCAGGGTCAATGCGATGAGCAGGTTCAGCCGTGCCATGTCGTGACCTCCGTCCCGGGGAGAGAGCGCGGCCATGATACTGCGATCGGCGGCGCGGGGCGGGCTCGCCGGAGAAACTTTCGCGCCGAAGCGAGGCCTCAGTGGGCGTCGGGCGAGCCGCCGAAACCCGCGCGCCAGGCCGCGTGCAGGTCGGCGGGCAGCAGGCCCAGCAGGCGCTCGATGGCCGGGCTGTCCAGGTCGGCGGCGGGCGGATCGAGGAAGCGCCAGCGGTAGCCCGCGCCCAGGCCCCGCGCGAAGGACTCGTGCAGCGCCGGGTCGAGGTACTGAAGGCTCTGCTGCACGAGTACGTCGCCGCCCGAGAGGAAGGCGCAGACCAGCGCTCCCGCGCGCAGCCCGAGCCCGAAGGCCACTTCGCGCCGGTCGACCGCCGGCGGCAGGGTCGCCAGCCGCCGGCGCAGTTCGCGGCCGTCGAAGTGCTTGAGCACGCCCCCGCCGCCGAAGCCGCGCCCCAGGCCGCGCCACAGTTCGCGTGCGCTGGCCGCGTCGGGTGCCGCGACGGCCACGCGCGCGCCGGCCGCCGCGTCGAAGGGCGTGCGCTTGCCCAGCGCCTCGCCCGCCATCGCCGCCACGAAGGGGCGCAGCGTCGGCGGCGCCTCGCGCAGGCGCGCGACGATCTGCGCGGCCGCCGTCGTCGTCGTCGGATCGCGCGCCGGCGGCAGCGGCACGTTGAAGCGCTGCGGACGCGTCCAGGCCGGCAGGTCGTCGTGCCGCTCGACGAGCGCGAGGTAGCGACCGGCGTCGGCGCGCTCGCGCAGGAAGGCCGAGACGCGCGCGTCCTGGTCGGGCGCGCCGTAGAGCGACAGCTCGAGGCGACGCAGCTCGGTCCGGTCGGCCGCGCTCAGCGTGCCCCACGCGAAGTGTTCGTTGGCGAAGACGTCGAAGTCGGCCGCGCGCCGCGCCGGCTCGCGCAGCATCGAGTCGAGGTCCCAGGTCGAGAGCGAGCCCCACGCGCCGAGCGCCAGCGCCGGCGCGACGAGCAGCCACCCGGCCACGCGCCGCCCGGCATCGAGCAGCCGCGCCGACGCGATCGCGATCGGCAGCAGCAGGAAGGGCACGATCGGCAGCACGTAGCGCACCGAGATCGCGTTGTCGAGCGCCGGGCGGTAGGTGAAGCGGCTGGCCGCGAAGACCACCGAGAAGGCCAGCGGGTAGGCCACGAAGATCGCCGCGCGCAGCGCCGCCGCGCGCGCGTCGGCCTGCCCCCGCCGGATGCGCGCGAGCGTCGACCCGCAGAGCCCCAGCGCGCTGGCCGCCGCGAGCGCCAGCAGGATCGCGGCCGCGGGCAGCCAGGCGTACTGCAGCGAACGCGGCACGTCGTGCCACCACAGCCGCAGCCACTTGTCGAGCCGCTGCAGGCTCAGCCCGTCCGCGATGGCCTCCACCGGGCCGCTGCCCTGCACGAGCAGGCCGGGCTGCGCGGTGATCCAGTCGCCGAGGGCGAGCGGGAACAGGCCGGCGAGCAGCCCCGGCAGCAGCCCCGTGAAGGCGTCGGCGCGCAGCAGCCGCCGCGGCGCGAGCAGTGCGCAGCACAGCGCCAGCACGGCCACCGCCAACCGCGCCTGCGCGTGCCAGCTGATCGCGAGGCCCGTGGCCAGTCCCGCGAGAAAGCCCTGCGCGCGACGGCCGCCGCGCGCCTCGACCCACGGCACCCACGCGGCGACGGCGGCGAACACGAAGACGAGCCCCTCGACGTGATCGCCGTAGGAGAGCACGGCGATCTTCGCCAGCGCGGGCGGAGCGAGCACCCACAGCGCGCCCGAGAGGATCGCCGCGCGCCGGCCGAAGAGGCGGTGCGCCATGAGCATCAGCGCCGCCAGGCTCGCGAGGTGGAAGACGATGCCCGAGAGGCGCACGGCGAAGGTCGTCGGTCCGAACAGCGCGAAGGCCGGCACGGAGAGCGCGCTCATCACGACCGAGCCGCGCAGGTGCAGGATCTGCGGCGCCTGCGCGGGCCAGATCGGCGCGTCCTGCCGCCAGGCCTCGGCGAGCGCGCCGCGGATCAGCCCCTCGGCGAAGTACTCGTCGACGCGCGAGAGGTTCGTGCCGATGCGCAGCACCGTCGCGAGCAGCAGCAGGAGCAGCAGCGCGCGCGTCGGAAAGCGCCCGGCCGCGAGCGCTCGGCCGCCGTCGTCGTGAACGGGAGATGACAGGGACCTGGTCCTCGCGCCGGGATCGACGCGACATCATCGCAGCGGGCCGGGGCGGCCGCGCCCGGTTTTCTTGTTGGCCTGTGGCGTGCGTGGTAGTTTTCTGCCCCATGCCGCCCGCGGCCAAAACTTCGGCGCGCCCGGCCCTGCTGCGGACGCTGGTCTCGTGCGCGCTGCTCGTCGCCGGCTTCGAGTGGGCCGCGCGCTCGCAGGGCTGGTTCGACCCGACCGAGATGCCCGACCCCTACCAGGGTTTTCCCGGCACGCCGCCGCTGTACCGCGTCGAGACCGACGCCGACGGCGCGGCGATCCGCGCGCGCTCGCCCAACAAGGACAAGTACCGGCCCGCGAGCTTCGCCGTCGACAAGCCGGCCGACGAGTTCCGCGTGTTCTGCATCGGCTCCTCGTCGACCAACTCCGACGCGTTCCTCTCGCCCGACGGCTCGTACCCCGCCTTCCTGCGCCTGTACCTGAGCTTCCTGCTGCCGGGCAAGACGCCCGTCGTGATCAACGCCGGCGGCGGCGGCTCGAGCTCGATCCAGCACATGGAGGTGCTGCGCGAGGTGCTCGACTACGAGCCCGACCTGATCGTGCTCGCGCCCGAGGCCGGCGACAAGAACCTGATCCCGCCCTCGCCGCAGGGCGTCATGGCGCAGCGCGACGACAGCAACCCCATCACGCGCACGCTGCGCCGCTGGCTGGCGCGCAGCCGGCTCTACGTCGGCACGCGCGAGCTGCTCGCCGACGCGCGCCCGTCCAGCCCCTCGCAGCAGGGGCTGCTCTCGGCCTTCTCGGCCTTCTTCCTGTACAGCGTCAGCCAACCCTTCTCGCCGCAGACCTTCGAGAAGCTGTTCGACTTCAAGCGCGACCGCGTGCCCGTGCTCATGCCCTGGGTCATCCCGCGCGAGGAGATCGCCTACGCGCACGGGCGCTTCTCCGACCGGCTGACGCAGATGATCGGCATGGCGCGCGACGCCGACGTGCCGATCATCATGGTCGGCCCGCTGCGCAATCTGCGCGCGAGCTTCTACTACCGCTTCCACATCGACCCCAGCGAGATCCGCGAGGGGCGCCTCGACGAGTGGCGCGCGCTCTACGCGCGGGCCATCGAGGAGAAGCGCGCCGGCCGCTTCGAGCGGGCCGTCGCGACCTTCCGCGAGGTGCGCGCGCTGTACGTCGAGGACCGCGACGAGATCCTGGCCTTCGATCTCGGCGAGTGCCTCGAGGCGCTCGGCCGCTTCGACGAGGCCTTCATCGAGTACTCCAAGCCCTACCGCGAGAACCCCTCGCTGCAGCTCATCGTCGACGCCGCGCGGGCGCACGACGTGCCCTACGCCGACCCCTTCCCGGCGGTCTGCGCGGCCTCGCCGAACGGCATCCCGGGCTACGGCGAGTTCACCGACTCGGTGCACCCGATGGCGAACACCAACCGCATCGTCGCGCTCACCGTGCTCGACGCCATGCGCGGCCTGCAGCGCTGGCCCGAGCTGGCGGGCACGGACTCGCCGCGCTTCTTGGCGGCCGACGGCGCCGTGCGGGCCGCGGTCGACAAGTGCCAGGCGCCGCTGCACAACCGCATGCTGCAGGCGATCCTCGCCGGCCGCCCGCAGGAGGCCGTCGCGCTGGGCAAGACCGTCCCGGTCGAGGCGCTGGGCACCTCGCAGTTCGTCGAGGCCATCTACTACGGCTGGGCGCTCACGCTCACGGGCGAGAACGAGGCCGCGCGCGACGTGTACCTGCGGCTGCGCCGGAGCTTTTTGCGCCCCGGCGTCGCGGTGCCGCCTCTCGACAGCGACGAGGAGCTGGTGCGCGTGGCCTTCGCCGGGGACGTGTTCGCATGGTTCTGAGGGCGGCACGATGAAGGCCCTCGCGCTCGCCCTCTGGCGCCTCGTGCTGCGGCCCGTGGCCGTGGTGGTGATGCTCGCGACCGTGCTCGTCGCGCTCATCGAAGGCCAGCCCCTCGAACAGTTCCTCTACGCCATCTTCTGAGCCGCGCCGCCCCGCCCCATGGACCCGATCCTCCGCTACGTGCTGCTGCTGGCTCCGGCCTGCCTGCTGTACTGGGCGGCCGTCCCGGCGCGCCACCGGCCGACCTTCCTGCTGCTGCTGAGCCTCGGCTTCATCGGCAGCTTCGGCGTGCCCGAGGCCGCCTACATCTTCGCCAACGTGCTCGGCGTGTGGTGGCTCTCGCGCGGCATGACGAAGGAGGCGCCCAAGGAGGCCCGGCGGCGCCTGCTGCACCTCGCGCTGTTCTGGCTCATCGGCACGCTCGTGTTCTTCAAGTACACGACGCTCACGCTCGAGGCGCTGTTCGGACCCGGGGCGCCCGACACGTGGATCCCGCGCATCGTCATCCCGCTGGGCCTGAGCTACGTCGCGTTCCGGCTGATCCACTACGTCGTCGAGCGCTACCGCGGCAAGGTGCCCGACTCGAGCTTCGCCGAGTTCGCCGCCTACGTGCTGTTCTTCCCGACCTTCGTGGCGGGGCCGGTCGAGCGCTTCCCGGCGTTCCACAAGCAGACCGCGCTGCACAAGGGTTTCGACGCGGCCGACCTCGAGATCGGCCTCGGGCGCATCCTGCGCGGCGCCTTCCGCAAGATCGTCATCGCCGACAACCTGCTGCCCTGGTTCTGGCCGACGCTGACCTCGCCGGCCGAGCACACGCTGGGCGAGATCGGGCTGGCCACGTACGCGCTGGCGATCTTCACCTACATGGACTTCGGCGGCTACACCGACATCGCCGTCGGCGCCTCGCGCCTGTTCGGCTACCGCATGGTCGAGAACTTCGACCACCCGTACTTCAAGCCCAACATCGCCGAGTACTGGCGCAGCTGGCACATGTCGCTGTACTCGTTCATCCGCGACTACTTCTTCCTGCCCTTCTTCGGGCGCAGCCGCAACCAGTTCGTGATGTCCTGCGGCGTCGTGCTCACGATGACCGTGTTCATGCTCTGGCACGAGGGCAACCTGCCCTTCCTGCTGCTGGGCATCTACCACGGCACCGCCATCGCGCTGTGGAACCAGTTCCAGCTCTTCAAGCAGACCCGCCCGCGGCTGCGGCGCTTCATGGCGAGCGTCCCGGTCAAGTCGCTGTCGACCTTCGCCACGTTCAACTTCGTCGCGTTCGGTATCCTCTTCTTCACGTTCGACTGGCTCGAACTGAAGAGCGTCGTGCTGCGTCTCTTCGGCGCCTCCTGAAGCCCGGCCCCCCGCGGGGGCCCATCGGATCCCACCCATGCCCGCCGCCACCCCTCCCCGAACCGAGAATGCGGTCGCGCGCGACCAGATCGAGGTGCTGGCCGTCGCCGAGGGCTTCTTCCAGTCGTACGTGCTGTTCGCGCTGCTCAAGCTGGGAGTGGTCGACCGTCTCGGCCACGGCCGCGCCACGCTGGCGCAGCTCGCGCAGGACCTCGGCGTGCAGGCGCCCTTCCTCGCGCGGGTGCTCAACGCGGGCGTGGTGCTGAAGATGCTGCGCGTCGACGCCGACGACGGCTACCGCCTCGCGCCGGTCTACGAGTCGGTCATGCTGCGCGACGCCGGCACGCACTACCTCGGCGACTGGGTGCGCAACCTCGACTACTTCGCCTCGGCCGTCAGCAAGCTCGACCAGGCCGTGCGCACGGCCGGCCCGACCGTCGACCCCGACACGCACCTCGGCAAGGACCCGCACCACACCGAGGAGTTCACGCTGGCGATGCGCAACTACGCGGCGCTGCGCGGCAAGGAGCTCTCGAAGTATCTCGACACGCGGGGCTGCGCCACGCTGCTCGACCTCGGCTGCGGCCCGGGCACCTACGCCTTCCACCTCGGCGAGGCCAACCCCGCGCTCGAGCTGCACCTGCTCGACCTGCCCGAAGTGCTCGAGCACGCCAAGACCGTGAGCCGGCAGCACGCACTGAAGAACAAGCTCGTCTGGCACCCGGTCGACGTGCTGCAGGAGGAGATCCCCGGCAGCTACGACCTGGTGCTCGTCTCGAACACGCTGCACATGCTCGGCGGCGAGGCCAGCGCGGCGCTCATCCGGCGGCTCTACCCGCACGTCAAGCCGGGCGGCTCGCTGGTGATCCAGGCGCAGTATCTGGCCGACGACATGCGCGGCCCGCGCTGGCCGATCTACCTCGACCTGATCCAGTTCTGCATCACGAGCCGCGGCCGCAACCACTCGATGGGCGAGACCAAGGCCTGGATGGAGGCGGCCGGCTTCAAGCGCGTCGAGCGCTGCTCGATGTCGATCATGAACACCAACAGCTTCCTGCGGGCCTGGCGCGACTGAGCGGCGCGGCGGCCGCGCCCGCGGGCCGCCGAACTTGGTGGCCCCGCCGTCGGGAGGGTATCGTGTCCTGCCCGCGGCACGCCGCGGCCCCGGACGCGGCGCTTGCCGGCCGCGCCCGGCGAGCAGCCCGACGGCCGCCCGGACGGGCCGTCCGTCCCCCATCAGCGATCGAGGTCCCCGGATGCGCGCCAAACTCAGCCAATACGTCGTCGACACCTTCATGTACGGCGAGGGGAAGATCCGCGACGACCAGCAGCTCTTCGAGACCGGCGTGATCGACTCGCTCGGCTTCATGAAGCTGATCGCCTTCGTCGAGGAGACCTTCGACGTCTCGCTCGACATGAGCGAGGTGACGATCGACAACTTCGCCAGCATCGACGCGATGGTCGAGACGATCGAGGCCAAGCAGGCCGAGCAGGGCAAGGGCGGTGGCTCGGGTCGTCCATGACGGACGGCCTCGCTGACCTGCTCTGCGCGGCGGCCGAGCGCCATCCCGGGCGCACGGCCGTGAGCTGCGGCAAGCAGCGGGTCAGCTGGTCCGAACTCCACGGGCGCGCCTCGGCGGTCGCCGCGCTGCTCGCCGCGCAGGGCGTCGGACGCGGCGCGCGCGTCGCCGTCTACCTCGACAAGTCGATCGACGTGATCGCCGCGCTCTTCGGCGTGCTGCTGCGCGGCGCGGCCTACGTGCCGATCGACCCGACCGGCCCGCCCGACCGCAGCGCCCGCATCCTCGCCGACTGCGGGTTGGCGCACGTCGTCACCGCGGCCAACAAGTGCGCGCGCCTGGCCGAGATCGCCGCCGGCGGCGGCCCGCTGCGCCATGCGATCGTGGTCGACGGCGAGCGCCCCGCGCTGCGCGACGAACTTGCGCCGCTCGACGTGGCGCTCGCGGCCGACCTGGCCGCGGCGCGGCCCGTGCCGCCGCTGCCGGCGCGCGGCGCCGAGCTGGCCTACATCCTGTACACGTCGGGCTCGACGGGCCAGCCCAAGGGCGTCGCGCTGAGCCACGACGCCGCGCTGGCCTTCGTCGACTGGGCGGTCGGGCAGTTCGAGCTGCGCGCCGACGACGTCGTCTCCTGGCACGCGCCGCTGCAGTTCGACCTGTCGGTGTTCGACCTGTTCGCCTCGGCCCGCGTCGGCGCGCGCATCGCCGTCGTCACGCCGGGCATGTCGGTCTTCCCGGCTTCGCTCGCCAGGTGGATCGAGACCGAACGCGTCACGACCTGGTACTCGGTGCCCTCGATCCTGATGCAGCTCTCGCGCCACGGCGACCTGCCCGGCCGCGACCTCTCGACGCTGCGCCAGGTGCTGTTCGCGGGCGAGCCCTTCCCCGCGCCGCGCCTGGCCGAGCTCATGGCGCTGCTCCCGCAGGCGCGCTTCCACAACCTCTACGGCCCGACCGAGACCAACGTCTGCACCTGGCACGCGCTGGCCGGCCCGCCGCGCCCCGAGGAGAGCGTGCCCATCGGCCTGCCCGTCGCGGGCGACGTCGTGCACCTGCTCGACGAGCAGGGCCGCCCCGTGCCCGAGGGCCAGCTCGGCGAGGTCGCCGTGAGCGGCCCGACGCTCATGGAGGGCTACTGGAACGACGCGGCCAAGACCGCCGGCGTGCTGCGCGACTGGGCCCCGCCCGGCGGTCGCCCGGCGCGCACCTACTTCACCGGCGACGTGGGCCGCCGGCGCCCCGACGGCGTGCTCGAGTACCACGGCCGCCGCGACGGCATGGTCAAGACGCGCGGCTACCGCGTGGAACTGGGCGAGGTCGAGACGGCGCTGCACCGCCACCCGGACGTCGGCGAGGCGGTCGCCTTCCCCGTCCCGCACGAGGAGTTCGGCCACGTGATCCTGGCCGTCGCCGTCGCGCGCGAGGGCGGCGCCGTCGACGCCGCCGCGCTGCGCCGCTTCTGCGCCGACAAGCTGCCCGCCTACATGGTGCCCGAGTCGATCGAGGTCGTGGCCGGACCGCTGCCGCGCACGACCAACGGCAAGGTCGACCGCCGCGCCCTCGCCGCCGCCCACGTCGGGAGCCGACCTGCATGAACGCCGATGCCGCCCGCCGCGCCCTCGACCTCGCCGGCCTCGACGAGGGCGAGCGCGAACTGCTCGCCAGCCTCAGGCGCTTCGCGAGCGAGCGCCTCAACGAGGACCTGATCGAGGCCAACCGAGAGAGCCGCTTCCCGCGCGCGGCCTGGCGCGCCTGCGCCGAGATGGGCATCCAGGGGCTGCCCTTCCCGGCCGAGTACGGCGGCTCGGACGCGAGCGTGCTGCTCACCTCGCTGGCGATGGAGGCCCTCGGCCAGGGCTGCGCCGACAACGGCCTGCTGTTCAGCCTCAACGCGCAGATGTGGAGCGTGCAGCTCCCGATCTGGCAGTTCGGCACGCCCGAGCAGAAGCAGCGCTGGCTGCCGAAGCTGTGTTCGGGCGAGTGGATCGGCGCGCACGGCATGTCCGAGCCCGACTCGGGCTCCGATGCCTACGCGATGCGCAGCACCGCGCGACGCGAGGGCGAGCACTACGTGCTCGACGGCACCAAGACCTTCGTCACCGACGGACCGGTCGCCGACCTGTTCGTGCTGTTCGCGCGCGTCGGCGCGGGCAAGAGCTTCTTCGGCGTGACCGGCTTCGTCGTCGAGCGCGACACGCCCGGCCTGAGCGTCGGCAAGCCGATCGAGAAGATGGGCCTGCGCACCTCGCCCATGTCCGAGGTGGTCCTCGAGAACTGCCGCATCCCGGTCGGCCACCGGCTCGGCCGCGAGGGCGACGGCCCGAAGATCTTCCACCACTCGATGGAGTGGGAGCGCGCCTGCCTGCTCGGCACGGCCGTCGGCGCGATGAGCCGGCTGCTCGACACCTGCGTCGCCTACGCCCGCACGCGCAGGCAGTTCGGCGCGCCGATCGCGAAGTTCCAGGCGGTCGCGAACCGGCTCGTCGCCATGCGCGTGCGGCTCGAGACCTCGCGCCTGCTGCTGCACCAGGTCTCGCGCCTCAAGCAGCAGGGCGGGCTCGACCTCTCGCTCGAGGCGGCGCTGGCCAAGCTGCACATCAGCGAGTCGTGGGTCGAGTCCTGCCTCGACGCCATCCAGGTGCACGGCGGCTACGGCTACACGACCGAGTACGAGATCGAGCGCGAGCTGCGCGACGCCGTCGCCAGCCGGCTGTACTCGGGCACCTCCGAGATCCAGCACAACATCATCGCCAAGCAGATGGGGCTGTAGCGGTGCGCGCGGCCGGACGCATCGCCGCGGGCCTGGCGCTGGCGCTCGCCGGCTGCGGGCCGGCCGACGCGCCCGGCGCGGCGCCCGGCGGCACGCCCGCCGCGAGCGGCCCGGCGCGCAACGTGCTGCTCATCGTGGTCGACACGCTGCGCGCCGACCGCCTCGGCCCCTGGAGCCCGGAGCGCCGCACGACGCCGCACATCGACGCGCTCGCCGCGCGCGGAACGCTCTACGAGGACTGCCGTGCGCAGGGCAGCAACACGCGCTACTCGATGCTCTCGATGATGTCGGGCCTGTACGTCACCGACGAGGAGGAGCGCCTGCCGGCCGACTCCCCCACGCTGGCCGAGACGGTGCGCGCCGGCGGCCGCACGACGGCCGCCTTCGTGGGCAACTTCGGCCTGGCCATCGGCAGCCGCGGCTACGAGCGCGGCTTCGATCACTTCGAGCCCTTCGTCGAGGACCCGGCCGTCCCCGACGCGGTGAACAGCAAGGTGCTGTTCGGCAAGTTCATGAGCTGGTACGCCGCGAACAAGGCCGAGCTGGCCGCCGGCCCGGGCTTCTTCGCCTGGCTGCACCCGATGGACCCGCACCTGCCCTACACCGCGCCGCGCGAGATCCGCGGGCGCATCCCCGTGCCGCTGCCCGAGAGCGAGCGGCTGCGCGCGCTGTGGTCCGACCCCGAGGTGCTCGCGCTCGTCACGCCCGAGGCCGCCGCCGACGCGAGCACCGGCGCGGGCTTCATGCTCAACGCCAACATCGCCTACGAGGCCGAGATCGCGCACGTCGACGACCGGCTCGGCGAGCTGTTCGCCTTCCTGGACGAGCAGGGCGAACTCGACGACACGCTCGTGATCCTGGCCTCCGACCACGGCGAGTTCGTCTACGACCGGCGCATCTACCCCGAGGACCTGCGCGTGCTGCGGCGCTCGGTCCCGCCCGAGCGCCAGCGCCTCAAGGACATGTTCATCAAGGAGCACGGCTGCTCCTTCCACGAGGAGCTGTGGAACACGCCGCTGATCTTCGCCGGGCCCGGCTTCCCGGCCGGCGTGCGGCGCGGCGGGTTGGCCGCCAACCTCGACCTGTACCCGACCGTGCTGGAGGCCTTCGGCCTGCCGCTGCCGCCGGCGCTCGCCGGGCGCAGCCTGCTGGGCGGCGCGCTGCCCGAGCGGCAGCACGTCTTCGGCTACACCTTCTTCATCGAGGGCGTGCTCGGCGCCGACGGCTTCAAGCTCATGGATCGGCGCCGCAAGCTGGTCGAGGTCTACGAGGAGGGCGACGTCGGCGCCGCCAGCCGGCGCGGGGCGATCGAGCTCTACGACCTGAACAGCGACCCGCTCGAGCAGCGCAACCTGGCCGAGGAGCAGCCCGAGCGCGTCGCGGCCCTGACGAAGCTCATCCGCGAGTGGAAGGTCGAGCACCATCGCGAGCGCGACACGGGACAGCTCACCGACGACGATCTGCGCGCGCTGAAGGAGCTGGGCTACACGCAGGAAGCCCGGCAGCACGAGGCGCGCCGGCCCGACGACGGCAACTGAGGCGCCTCAGCGCCGCGCTTCGAGCTGCTCCCAGCGCGCCATGAGTGCGGCCAGCGCCGCGGCGGCCGCGGCGCGAGCCGCCACGAGCCGGTCGAGCTCGGCCTTCGCGCCCGCGTAGAGCGAGGGCTCGGCGAGGCGCGCATCGAGCGCCGCCAGATCGGCCTCGGCCCGCCCGACCTGCTGCTCGATGCGCTGCAGTTCCTGCGACTCCTTCTTCGAGAGCCCGGCCGGGGACGGCGCGTCGGCGCCGCGCGCCGCAGGCGCCTTGCCGGCGCCGCCGCTCTCCGGCGCGCCCGCGGGCCGCGCCGGGCG
>CAZBBB010000074.1:0-15927 GCA_964490005.1 uncultured Phycisphaerales bacterium
CGCCGCTCGCGCGGCGCCGAACCGGCCGCGCCGCGCGAGCCGACCGACGAGGCGCACGAGTCCCGTGCCGCACCCGCGCCTGCGGCGCGCAAGGACCGCCAGGAGTCGCCCCGCCAGGAGTCCGGCCGGCGCGAGCGCCCGCCGCGCGGCCGCCGTCCCGATTCGGAGCCCTCGCCCAAGGAGCCCCGCCGCGCCTTCGAGGACGTCGAGGACATCTTCGACTGGTAGCGCGCGCCTCCCGCCCTCAGTGCGGGTTGTAGCTCGACCCGTCGGTCCGCCGACACTCGTGACAACCCAGCGCATCGAGCCCGAGCACGACCGTCGTCTGCGGCGACCGCTCCACCTCGAAACGGTCGCCGGCGTCGAGCGCCAGCGTCAGGTGCTCGTTGTCGCACACGAGCACGGCCGGTCCGCGCGTGATCTCGACGGCCAGCCGCTCGTCGTCCCCCAGGTGCAGCGGCGCCCGCGGCTCGGTCGAGTTGTTGTAGGCCAGCCCGAACCCCCGCTCGAAGGTCTGCCGGCACACGCTGCGGTAGTAGCCGCTGCTGCCGAAGGGGGTGGCGATCACGACGCCGTCGCCCGTGATCTCGTCGCTCGTGGCCCCGCGATGCACGACCCGCAGGCGCACGGCGGTCGCCGGCGACTCGTTGCGCAGCACGACATCGTTGAGCGCGAGCGCCGTCTGCGCCCCGCTGCGCATCGCCAGCTTCGGCAGGACCGTCGGCTGCAGGCGCCCGGCCGCGAGGCGCTGCAGCACGGCCGACAGGCCGTGCTCCGGGCACGGCTGCACGCGACCGCAGCGGATCGGCACCTTCGGCACGCCGGGCCACTCGCGCTCGGCCCGCAGCAGCGTGCCGTCGCCTCCGTGGCACAGCACGATCTCGGGGCGCTCGTCGACCACGGCGAAGCCGGCCTGCCGCGCGGCGAGGCGCGCGCGCTCGAGTTCGTCGCCGACCAAGGCCAACCGGCGTCCGGCCGTCGGGTCCGCGCCGCTCACGGCCGCGCCTCCGGCTGCAGGGCCCGCCCGATCACGCCGGCGACGGCGCGCAGGTCCTCGCCGTCGGGTTCGGGCACCCCGGGTCCGCCGATCAGCAGCGGCCACAGCTCCGGGTCGTGCGGAACGTGTCCGTGCGATCCGGCGATCGGCGAGGGGTCGAGGGGGATCACGTCGAGCAGGTTGCGGAATCCGAGGCGGCGCGCCAGCAGCCGCCGAGCGATGCGCGCTGCCGGCCAGCGCAGGGACGGGTCGAGCAGCAATTCCGCCGGGTCATAACCCGGCTTGCGGTGGATGTCCACGGTGCGCGCGAAGTCGGGTGCGCGCGCGTCGTCCAGCCAGTAGGGATAGGAGAACCAGGCCTCGGGCCGCGCCTCGAGCACGATCGCCCCGGCGCGCGGATGGTCGAGACCGGCCGCCGCGCGCGCCTCGCCGTGCAGCACGCGCGCGACGCCCGGGAGGCGGGCCAGGCGCTCGGCGAGCGGCGCGACGTCCGCGGGCTCGGCCACGTAGACGTGCGCGACCTGATGGTCGCAGACCGCGAAGGCGCGGCTGGCGCCGGCGTCGAGCGTCTCGCCCACCGAGTCCTGCCAGAGCGCCGTGAGCCAACCCTCCTGCCGCAGGATGCGATTGAGCGGCACGACGCGCGACACGGCGCCGATGCCGTACTCCGACACGACGAGCACGCCGTCGCCGCGCGCGACGGCCGCGTCGACGAGCCGCCCGGCGAGTTCGTCGACCTGGAGCGCGTGCTCGGCGGCGAGCGGCGACTGCGGCCCGTCCCGCTGCAGCACGTAGTCGAGGTGCGGCAGGTAGACGAGCGTGAGATCGGGCGCGTCGTGCTCCAGCACGTCGAGGGCGCAGTCGGCGATCCAGGCGCTCGATGCCAGGTCGGCCATCGGCCCCCAGAAGCGGAACAGCGGAAAGGTCCCGAGGCGCGCCTCGAGACGCGCGCGCAGTTCGGCCGGCCGGGTGTAGACGCCGGGGATCTTGCGCCCGTCGGCCGGGTACTCGGGCCGAGGCGTCACGGAGACGTCGGCCGAACTGTACATGTTGAACCACCAGAACAGCTGGGCGACGCGCAGGTCGGGCCGGCGCGCGCGCAGCGTGTCCCAGACCGCCGGCCGCTGCACGAGCCGGTGGCTCTGGCGCCAGAACAGCACCTCGGAGAGCGCATGGTCGTACCAGCCGTTGCCGACGATGCCGTGCGCGGCAGGCAGCTCTCCCGTGAGCATCGAGGCCTGCGCGCTGCAGGTCACGGCCGGGAAGATCGGCCGCAACGAGCGGCGCCAGCCTGCCGCCGCCAGCGCGGAGAGCCGCGGCCCGAGCCAGCGCGGCACGAGACCGACCACGTCGAGCACGAGCAGGCGGCGGGCCACGCCCCGAGCATAACGAAGCGCAGAGCGCGCGCCTGCCGCGTTGATCGCCGGCGCGCCCCGGTCGATCATGGCGGGCGAGGATGAAGCCCCTGTTCTTCGCCGCCGTCGCGCGCCACTACCTGGGACGCCCCGAACTGGCGGAGTTCCTCGCGCTGCGCCTGCCCGACCTGCGCAGCGTGGCGCTCGCCGCGCGCAACGAGGCCGCCTACCGGCTCGGCTGGCACGGGGCCGTCGTGCCCACGACGCTCAACGTCGAACTCACCAGCCGCTGCAACGTCGCCTGCAGCTACTGCGACGTGAACCGCGCGCTCGGCCGCCCCCACCGCGACCTGCCGCCCGAACGCGTCGAGGAGCTGCTGGCCTCGGCGCCGAGCATCCACACGCTGCTGCCCTTCCAGTGGGGCGAGCCGTTGCTCCACGACGGTCTCGACGACGTGCTGGCGCGCGCCACCGCGCGCGGCGTGCGCAGTTTCCTGACCACCAACGGCACGCTGCTCGACGGCGCGCGCTTCGCGCGCCTCGCCCGGGCGGGCCTCGGCCGCCTGACGATCTCGCTCGACGGCGACCCGGCCACGCACGCCGAGCGGCGCGGCTACGCGCAGGCCCCCGTCCTCGCGCGGCTGGCCGACGCGCGTGCGGTGCAGCGCCGCGACCGCCTGTCGACGCGCCTCGACGTCTCGATGGTCGTCGACGAGACCGTCGCCGATCAGGTCGAGGCCTTCCGGGCGCGGCTGGCGCCCCTGTGCGACCGCGTGCAGTTCATCCCGCGTCTGCGGCGGGCGCCGCGCACGCGCTCCTGCCGCGAACCCTCGCGCGGCCAGATCGTCGTGCTCAGCGACGGCACGATCACGGCCTGCTGCGCCGACGTCCGCGGGCAGCTGGCCCTCGGACGGCTGCCCGAGCGGGGCGCGCCCGACCTGCGCGCGCTGTACCGGAACCGCGCGTGGCGGACGCTGCGCGCCCGCCATCGCGCACGGGCCTTCCCCGCACCATGCAGCCGCTGCGACGAGTGCGCGGTGCCCGGCGTGCCGGCGCGCTTCTCGTGACGCTGCGGTCGCGGCTCTTCGAAGCCTGCAAGCTGGCCGACGCGGTCGCCGGCGGCGCGCTGGCGCGCGCGCTCGGACCTTCGGGGCGCCCGCTCCCGGCCGCGCCGCGCGATGTGCTCGTCTGCCGCCTGTGGGGACTCGGCAACTTCGCGCTCATGGCGCCGCTGCTGCAGCCGGAGGTCGCGCCGCGCCTGCGCGTCCTCACGCTGCACCGCAACGCCGCGTGGCTGCGCAGCCAGGCGCCCCACGTCGAGCTGCTCACGCTGCGCGAGCCGCCGCATCCCGGGGGCCCGGCGGACGTGCGGGCGGCGCTGGCCGCGCTGCGCGCCGATCCGCCCGAGGTCGTCGTCGACGGCGAGACCTTCCTCACCCTGCCGGCGCTCATCGTGCGGCTGTCGTGCGGCGCGCCCATCGTCGGCCTCTCGTCGGGCGGAGCGCGCGCCCCGCTGCTCGACCATCCGGTGCCCGACGTCGCGACGCGGCACGCGGGCGCGACTTTCGTCGCGCTGGCGCGCGCCGCCGGCCTGCGCGTGGGCGACGGTCCGGGGCCGCTGCGCGTCGACGACGACGCGCGTCGGCAACTCGCGGCGGCCTGGCCCGACGACGGACGACCGCTCGTCGTCGTGCATCCCGGGAGCGGCGATCACGCTCCCGGGCGACGCTGGCCGGCGGCGCGCTTCGCGGAGGTCTGCCGGGCGCTGGTCGCGCAGGACGGGGCGCGCGTCGCGCTCACCGGCCAGCGCGCCGAGCGCGCGCTGCTCGACGAGGTGGCCGGCGCGGGCGGCCCGCGCGTCGTCCCGCTCGCCGGCCGGCTCGCGCCGCAGCAGCTGCTCGCGCTGCTCGAACGCGCGGACCTGCTGCTCACGAACGACACCGGCCCGCTGCACCTGGCCGACGCGCTCGGCACGCCCGTCGTGGCCCTGCACGGCCCGAGCGCGCCCTGGCGCTGCGGCCCGCGGCGCGCGGGGTCGGTGGCGCTCACGGCCGATCTGCCCTGCAGCCCCTGCATGGACGACGCGCGCCTCAAGCGCGTCGCCTGCCGACGGCCGCTCTGCATGCAGCTTCTGACCGTCGACGACGTGCTCGCGGCCTGCCGGCGCGCGCTCGTACGCCGGGCGCCGCCGGTCGTGCAGACCCATGCCCTCGCGCGCTGAACGCTGGCGCCGCTACGCGGCCCTCGGCGCCGCCATCCTGCGCGCCCGCCGCGGCCCCTACGATCCGTTCAAACTCACCTGGATCCTCACCGAGCACTGCTCGCTGCGCTGCGGACCCTGCCAGTTGTGGGCGCGCGATCCGCAGGCCGGTCCCGACCTCGCCACGGTCCGCGCCGTGCTCGACGCCAATCCGCAGCTCACTTGGCTCAACCTGAGCGGCGGCGACCTGGTCGAGCGCCACGACGCGCCGGCGATCCTCGACGAGGTGGCGCGTCGACTGCCGGACCTGGCGCTGCTCGATTTTCCCACCGCGGGACAGGACGAGCGCGGCGCGCTCGCGGCGCTGGCGCCGCTGCTCGACTCCGACATCCCCCGCATCTACGTGAGCGTGAGCCTCGACGGGCCCGACGAGGTGCACGACCGCGTGCGCGGCCGCCGCGGCGCGGCCCGGCGCGCGCGCGCCACGCTCGCGCGGCTGTCCGCGATCCGCCGGCCGGGCCTGTCGGTCGTGGCGGGCCTCACGCTGTCCTCGGCGAACACCGACGCCGCGACGCGGCACGCGCCGGCGCGACTCGTCCCGCAGGGCGTGCGCGCCGGCGATCTGCACCTCAACATCGCGCACGACTCCACGCACTACTACCGCAACGCGCGGCCGGCCGCTCCCGACCGCGACGGCGCGTTGGCCGTGCTGCGGCACGTGACGCGTGCCCGCGGGCTGCGCCTCGATGCACTCGGCCTCGTCGAGCGGCGCTACGCGGCGCTCGCGCGCCGTTATCTGCGGGACGGCGACGCCGGTCAGGCCTGCGGCGCGCTGCGCGCCTCGGTGTTCCTCGGCGCCGACCTGCGCGTCTACCCCTGCACGCTCCACGACCGGCCGCTGGGCCGGTTGTCCGAGATCGGCTACGCGCTGCGCCGCATCCCCGAGTGGCCGCTCGCCGCCCGGGTCCTGCGCGAGGTCGAGACGCGCGCCTGCCCGCGCTGCTGGTCGCCCTGCGAGGCCTTTCCCACGCTGCTGCTGAACCTCGGCCGCCCGGCATGAGACACGCCGCGGCGCTGCTCGTCGCGCTGAGCCTGCTCGCGCACGGCGCGGGCCTCGCGAACGGTTTCGTCTTCGACGACCACCGCTTCGTCGTGCGCAACGAGGCGCTGCTCACGGCGAGTCCCTGGCAGCTCCTGACCGATCCCGCGACCCAGACCCGCGACGACGACCGCGACGTCTGGCGGCCCCTGCGGGCCCTCGGCCACGCCTTCGATCGGCGCCGCTGGGGTCTCGAGCCCTTCGGCTTCCACCTGCATTCGCTGCTTGCCCACGTCGCGTGCGTGCTGCTCGCCTTCCACGGGTTGCGCCGGCTGCTGCCCGCGCCCGGCGACGAGCCGGCGCTGCTCGGCGCCGCACTGCTGGCCTGCCATCCGCTCGGCGTCGAGGTGGTCGGCTGGGTCTCGAGCCGCGGCGACCTGTACGCCGCGGGCTGCGGCTGGCTGGCGCTGCTCGTGGCGGCCCGCGGCGGGCGGCTCGCGCCGGCGCTGGCCGGCCTGCTCGCGCTGGCAGCCATGCTGGGCAAGGAGTCGGCGCTGTGGGTCGCGCTCGTCGCGGCCCTGCACGCGCGCCTCGCGCCGGGCCGGGCGCCGAATCGGGCGCTGCGCCGCGCCTGCGTGCTGGCGCTCGCAGCGGGCGTCGCCGCGGGGCTGGTCCTGAGGCAACTGGCCCTGTCGGGGACGAGCCCGCAGCAGACGGCGCCGCACGGCGGCTCGTGGTTCACGCAGATCGGCTGGGCGCTGCAGGGTACCGGGCGCATGCTGGCCGCCTTCGTGCGGCCCCTCGAGCTGTCCGTCGACCGCCCGCAACTGGAGTGGGCCCAGCTCGCCGGAGCGCCGTGGTGGTCGTGGGGCACGGCCGTCGCGCTCGCCCTGCTGGGCGCCGCCGTCGTTCTGCGCCGACGTCGACCGGCCCTCGCCTTCGCTCTGGGCGCGGCCCTGCTCGCCTGGCTGCCGAGCAGCAGCCTGCTCGTGACGCTGCGCATGCTCGTGACCGACCGCGGCGCCTACCCCTGCCTGCCGTTCCTCGGCGCGGCCCTCGGGGTCCTGCTCGTCGGCCGCCCGCGCACGGCGCTGCTCGCGACGCTGGCCGGAGCGACGCTGCTCGTGCCCCTCGCCGTCGCGCGCACGGCGGACTTCGCGTCGGACGCGACGCTGTGGCGCGCGACGCTGCGGCAGAACCCGGCGTCGGTGCGCGCCTGGCTCGGACTGGCGGCCGCCGCGGGCGATCCCGAGGCGGCCGAGGAGCCGCTGCGCCGCGCCGCGGCCCTCGCCCGACCGGGCAGCGCCGATCAGGGACTGGCGCTCGCGCGCCTCGGCACCTTCCTGTTGCGCCACCGCGGCGACCCCGCGCAGGCCGAGTCGCTGCTGCATCGCGCCTGGGTGCTGGCGCAGCAGCACCGCGATCGCGAGCGCGCGGACGACGAAGAGTGCGGGACGGCCGCCACGCTGGCCGAGGCCCTCACGCTGCTCGGCCGCGACGACGAGGCACGGGCCGTGCTCGAGGCCGCGATCGCCGCGGCGCGCGATCCGTTCATGCTGCACGTCAAGGACGCGACGCTGGCCCTGCTGCGCCACGCCCGGGCGGGCGACGACGCCGAGCGCCGTCGGCTCGCGCTCGAGCGGGCGGCCCGGGCGCTGCACGCGGCGCGGGCCGTCTCGCCGCACCATCCGCTCACGGGCGCGCTCGCGACGCGGCTCGCCGAGTTGCAGCTGGCGGACGGTTGAGGCGCGCGCGGCGAACCGCGCTCAGTCGTCCTTGGGCGGCGTCCCGGGATTCACGCCGCCGCCGGCATCGCCCGAACCGCCCGCGTCCCCGCCGCCGGAGCTGTTCGAGCCCGCGTTCGTCCCGCCGCCGGTGCCGCCGCCCGCGCCCTTGGCGGCCTTCTTGCCGAAGCTGAGCACGCCCTGCACGGGCTCCTTCTTGTACTTCGGCACGAACTTCTGCGGCACCTTGATGCGCTCCTTGAGCGGAACGCCAGGGATCTTCTTGAGCTGCGCGGTCATGAAGAGCGGCTCGCCGTTGCGGCCACGGCCCTCGATGAGCTCGGAGTAGTAGTAGGTCGGGTCGCCGTTGTCGTCGGGGACCATGTACAGGTCGGGCGCCACCTGTTCGCCGGTCTCGCGGATGCGCTTGAGGTCGCGCCGGGCGCCCTCGAGATTGGCCTTCTTGCGCTGCTCGCGCGGGGAAACGGCGGCGAATCCGACTTCGCTGCTCGCTTCGGTCGTGGGAACGAGGGCCACGTCGCCGGCTGGTTGCTCGCCGCCGCTGACCATCCAGGCGAAGCCTGCGACGAGCGCGGCCAGGCCGATGAGGACGGATGCGGCCGTCAAGGAGGGGTTCTTCACTTCGATCACCTGCGGGAGAGGGGCGAGGGTGCCGGGCGGGCCGATTCTAACGCCGTACGCGCGTCCGGGGTAGGAAGGCCCCCGGCGGCTTGCGCGGCCGCCCTTGGTACGATGGATCGCTATCGTACGGCCCCGACCCCGAACTTGATGGATCCCGCACGATGCTCCACGCCGCCCGTCTGTCCTGCGCCCTGATCGCCCTGCTCCTCGCCGCGCGCACCGCCGCCGCGCAGGAGGTCGTCGCTCCGGCGCCCGCGCCCACGCTCGTCGCCGAGCCCGCGCTCATCGACTTCGGCGACCTGTTCGACGGCGAGCCGGCGCGCTCGAGCGTCGTCTTCCGCAATGCGGGCCAAACCGACTGGGCCGTGCAGCAGGTCAAGACGACCTGCGGCTGCACGCTCGCCACGCTGCACGGCCCCGACGGCGTGCAGCTGCCCGCGCTCCCCACCCAGCCCGGCGTGCCGGTCGTCACGCTCAAGCCGGGCGAGTCGATGAGCGTCGGCGTCGAGCTCGTCACCGCCAACGCGCACGGGCAGGTCGAGAAGTACGTCCAGGTCTGGCCGATGGACGCCTCGGGCATGATGGTGCAGGTGCCCGTGCGCGGCCGCGTCAGCAAGGCCTTCGCCATCTCGCCCGAGCACGTCAACCTCGAGAAGATCGGCAAGACCGGACGCGTCGAGCACACGCTCGTGCTGCAGTCGCAGCTCGTCGACGCCTGGACCATCGACGGCTTCGAGTCGGCGCTCGAAGGACAGGACCTGCCGCCGGGTCTGTCGTTCGAGGTGCTCGACACCGAGGGCGTCGCCCGCCGCGTGCAGCTGGTGTTCGAGGGGCCGCGCGCGGTCGGGCCGGTCACGGCCCGCGTGCGCATGCGGCTCGGCCACGAACGCGTCAAGTCGGTCGAGTTCTACGTCTACGGCATCGTCGAGTCCGACGTCGTGTTCGACTCGGGCAACCCGACCCTGCCCGAGAGCATCAGCTTCGACCAGATGCCGCCCGACTCGAAGGTCACCCGCACGCTCAAGATCACGAACCGCGACCCCGCGACACCCTACGTCGTGTCGGCCGTCGAGATGCAGGTGCCTCCGACGCAGACCGAGTTCTTCCGGACCGAGCTGCGCGAGGTCGAGCCCGGCGTGCGCTACGAGATCGACGTGACGGCCGACGCGAAGGTCAACCAGAGCTTCTTCCGCGGCAACCTCGTGCTCGTCGCCGACCACCCCGACGTCCCGCGCAAGGTCGTGACCTTCCACGGTTGGGTGCGGCGCAACTGAGCCGGGCGGCGCTGCGCTCGGCGCGCCTGCTGGGCGCGGCCCTGCTGCTCGCGGGCGGCCTGCTGCCGGCCTGCGGCGGCGACGGCGCGCGCGATCTGACCATCGTCGTCGTCTCGCTCGACACGACGCGGCCCGACCACCTGTCGGCCTTCGGTGCCGCGCGCCCGACCACGCCGCACCTGGCGCGGCTGGCGGCCGAGGGCGCCGTCTTCACCAACGCCCGCTCCACGAGTTCGTGGACGCTGCCCTCCCACATGTCGCTGTTCACCGGCCTGCCGCCCGGCCTGCACGAGGTCGTGCTCGACTTCCAGGCGCTCGACCTCGGCCGGCGCACGATGGGCGAGATCTTCCGGGACGCGGGCTACCGCACGATGGGCGTCTTCTCCGCGCCGTACGTGCACGGCCGCTTCGGGTTCAAGCGCGGGATGGACTTCTACGAGCGCGGCACGCTCGACCCGATGATCTTCGACCTCGCCCCGGGGCAGCTCTCGGAAGAACTCGCCGCACGCGAGTTTCGCAGCCACCGCGAGGTCACCAGCAAGCTCGTCGTCGACCGCGGCCTCAACCTGCTGCGCAACTCGCGCTCCGACCGCAATCTGCTGTTCCTGCACCTGTTCGACCCGCACTACGACTACCGCGCGCCGGCGCCCTTCGTGAAGCGCTTCGTCGACCCCGGGTACAAGGGCCCGGTGACCGGCGACCTGGTCATGTCGCGCCCGGACATCATCCACGCGGGCATGCCGGAGGCCGACCGCCGCCACCTGCTCGACCTCTACGACGCCGAGATCGCCTGGGTCGACGAGCAGCTCGGCCGCGTGCTGGCCGAGCTGGAGGCGCAGGGACGCCTGCAGAGCACGCTGATCGTCGTGGTCGCCGACCACGGCGAGGAGTTCTTCGAGCGCGGGCGCATCGGCCATCGCGCCGGGCTGCACGACGAGGTGCTGCGCGTGCCGCTGCTCGTGTGGGGTCCCGGCGTGGGCGTGCCGGCCGGACTGAGCAGCGACGCGTCGGTCTCGCTGTGCGACGTGCTGCCGACGCTCATCGATCTCGCCGGCCTGCCGGCCGAGCCCGGCGTCTGGGGCCGCAGCCTGCGGCCGGTGTTCGAGGGCGGAACGCTGCGCCCGATGCCGGTCACGGCCGCGCTGACCTTCGTGTCGGCCCAGCCGCGCGACTACTACGTCCTGCACCAGTCGCTGGTGCTCGACGGGATGAAGGTGCTGCGCACGATGCACGTGTCCTGGTCGGCGCAGGACGAGCGCAACCTGGCCGGGAAGCCCGACCCCGACAGCGTCGTGTACCAGGTCTTCGACCTGGCCGCCGATCCCGGCGAGACGACCGACCTCTACGGCAGCGATGATCCGCGCGTGGCGCGCATCGTGGACGCGATGGCCAGCGAGGACGCGCGGCAGCTGCAGGCCTTGACCGAGTTCCGGCCGCAGGGGCTGCCGGCCGACAGCCGCTTCGACATGAGCCTGCTCGATTCGATCCGCGCCACGGGCTACGGCGCCGGGCAGTGAGGCGCCGGCGTCGCGGCGCGCGCCGGCTGGCGGGCCTCGTCCTGCTCGTCGTGCTGCTGGAGCTGGCGCTGCAGGCCGCCGCGCCGATCGTGCAGGGCCTGGCGTCCCGCGGCGGCGAGATCGCGCGCCCCGAGACGGCGCTGTCGATCCTGTGCGTCGGCGACAGCAATACCTTCGGGCTGCATGTCCCGCGCGCATGGAGCTATCCCGAGCAGTTGCGCGCCCGCCTCGCGCCGCGCTACGAGCAGCCGGTCGTCGTGTTCAACCGCGGCGTGCCCGGACAGAACACGGCGCAGGTCGCGGCCCACTTGGACGAGGATCTCGCCGCCAGCCGACCGGCGCTGGTGCTCGTGCTGGCGGGCATCAACGACACGTGGAATGACGACGCCGAGGGCGCCGGCATGCTCGGGCGCCTCGCCGGCCTGCGGCTCGTGCGGCTCGTCCGGGTGCTGCTCGCGGGCGTCACGACGGCGCGGCCCTTCGAGGTCGGGACCGACGCGGAGGGCGAGATCGTCGTCGACCGCGGCGAGGGCGCTCGGCGCGTGAACGCCGCCGGCGCCTCGATCGTGCGCAGCGGCGAGGAACTCGCGCGGCGCCTGCGCGCCGGGCTGTCGGAGATCGTCACGCGCTGCCGCGACCACGGCGCGCTGCCCGTGCTGATGACCTACCCCGAGTTCCAGGGCGAGTTCGCCACGGCCAACGCGGGCATCCGCTCGCTGGCGGCCGAACTCGACGTGCCGCTCGTCGACCATGAGGCCGCCTTCGCGGGCCACTTCGCGCGCGAGGGCTACGCGACGCTGATGTTCAACGACCACCACGCCAACGTGCGCGGCTACCAGCTCGTCGTGGACGGCATCGTGGAGGCGCTCGACCGCAGCGGCCTGCTGCCGCCCGAGCGCGCGCCTCCGGCGTCACGGTCCGCGGACCCGGCGCCGCGACCGAGCGCCGGCCTCGTCGCGCGGGGCCTCGACCAGCTCGCGCTGGCCGGCCCGCCCGACGCGCCCTTCCAACTGCTCTACAGCGCGACCGACGGCGACGGGCTGACGATCGAGGGCCGCCACGTGCCGCTCACCCCCGACGAGGTCACGGCCCTCGCGCGGCTCGAGCCCAGTTGCTCGGGTCGGCTGGGTCGGGACGGGAGCGCGCTGCTGTCCACGCCCGCGCGCGTGCGGGCCGCCGCCGGCGACGCGCCGCTGCGCGCCTGCCTGCTCATTCTGGCCGAACCGGGTTCCCGGGGGCCGGCCGTGACCGACGCGTCGCAGGCCGTGCTCGTCCGGCCCGGGCCCTGACCCGCCTGCCGGCGTCCGCCCGCCGCTCGCGGGCGGGGCCTCACGAGGCGACGGCGACCGAGTCCCCGCCCTTGGCGAGCACGCTTTCGAGGGCCTCCTCGGCGCGCTTGAGCACCGCATCGAAGAAGATCGATTCGTCCCCGTCGATGGAGGCCACTCCGGCGCTGATCGAGACGCGCAGGCGACGATCGTCGACGCGCACCTCCAGGCCCGCCACGCGATCGTGCAGGCGCCGCGCGAGCAGGGTCGCCCCTTCGATCGGCGTGTGCGGCAGCAGCATCACGAAGCGCTCGCCGAGCCGACCGACGAAGTCGCAGCCGCGCGAGTGCCGGTTGAGCAGGTCGCCGATCGAGGCCTCGACCTCGTCGCGCACGCCCGAACCGTGCAGATCACCGAGGCTCGCGAGCCGATCGATCTCGACCAGCATGCACGAGAGCTGGTACTGGTAGCGGCGCGCCCGGGCGAACTCGATCTTCAGCAGATGGAGGATCTGCGTGTAGCTGAAGATGCCCGTGTCGTCTCCCCGGCTCGTCCGCGTGTCCATGCCGTGGACTGTATCGTCCGAGGCGGCCGAAAGCTGAACGCGGCGACCTCGCCCGGTCGCGCGCGTGTCGGGGTGCGCGCGACAAAAAAAGTTGGTCCTGCCCGCGAGCGGACAGGACCAACCATGAAGGTCGGCAGTCGCCAGGACTGGAGATGGCGGTTGGGGAGGGAAAAACGGCTCGAGCCCCGACGCCTACCGACTTCGAAGATCGTGTGGTCGCGCCGGCACTCGGGTTCTCGGACCCCCCGGCGCGTCCCAGCATCGTGACGCCCCGCCCCCTGCGAGTCAAATGCCTCCCCACAGCCTCTCCACAGACTCTCTCCAGACTGTCCCCGGCGGCGTCCCGGCCGACTCGCGCCCCCGTCGGCGCTCCGGCCGGGCAACGCTGACCGACCCACGGCGCTGCGCCGCACGAGGCCCCGCCGGGGCCCCGGAGCCTCAGCGCCCCCCGCCGACCGGCTCGGGCGCCGGCTCGAGCGGCGGCACCTGGTTGCGCATGGCGGCCGCCAGGGCCCGGAACTCGGGCCGCCCGCGCAGGCTGATCAGGTCGCCGTCCTTCTCCATCCAGGCCGCGTCGGTGAAGCCCACCGCGTGCGCGGCCGCCAGATGCGAGAGCGCCTCGTCGGGTCGTCCGCCGAGCGCGCGGATGCAGGCGAGGTTGTAGTGGGCCCAACGCGTCTCGCGGTGGCCCGGCAGGTGGTCGCAGAGCCGGCCGAACCACAGCGCCGCGTTCTCGAAGTCGTCGAACTGCTGGTAGTGGTAGCCGATGTCGAACAGTACCTGCCGGCCGAAGCGCACGTCGGCGAAGGCGTCGGAGTCGATCGAGGGGTCGAGCAGCCGGTCGAGCTTGCTGCGCACGTATTGTTCGAGCACCTCGATCTTCTCGAGGATCGCGCGGCTCTGCCCGTCCTTGGCCAGCGCGAAGCGCGCATACAGGCTGAGGTCGGCGCGACGCACGCTCGCGATCCACTCCGGGTCGTCGGCCGCCGCGCGCAAGCCGTCGGCCGACTGCATCTCCGTGCCGAACTCCTGCAGCGGCGGGATGAGCAGCGGCTGCAGGGCCTGCTCGACGGCCGGCCCCGAGGCCGCCTCGGCGATGGCCATCACGGCCACGACGCGCAGCACGTGGTGCAGCTCGGGCGCGTGCGCGATCCGGGCCAGTTCGTCGAAGCGGTCGGCGACGTGCTGGAACTGCCCGTCGTAGAAGCCCGGCACCGAGCCGTCCTGCAGCGTCGCGGCCAGCAGCAGCGCCGTCTCGATCATGCGGTCGCCGCCCGCATCCGGCGCGGCCGGCGCGGGCCGCTCGAGATACCAGGGCGAGGGGCCCGCCGCGCCGTCGCCGGCCTGCGCCGCCGCCAGGCCGCCGCCCGCCAGCAGCAGGGCCAGCCCGTGCAGGGCACTCACTTCGGCACCTCCACCCGGTGGAAGCGCCGCTTGCCGACCTGCAGCAGCACGCGGGCCCCGCGCGGCAGGCGCGCCTGCTCGTCGTCGAGGCGCTCGCCGTCGACCTTCACGCCGCCCTCGCGCAACAGCCGTCGCGCCGCCGAGGAGGACTCGGCCAGCCCGAGCTGCGTGAGCACGCGCACGACCCAGACGCCGTCGGCCTGCACCAGGTCCTCGGGCAGGCGCGTGCATTCGATCTCGTCGGGCAGGCCGCGGTCGCGGAAGATCCGGTCGAACTCCTCGGCCGCCCGCGCCGCCGCCTCCTCGCCGTGGTAGCGGGCCGTGACGGCGGCGGCCAGCGCCGCCTTGGCCTCCCGCGGACTGTCCGCGAGCCGGGCCGCGCACTCCGCCTCGGGCAGGTCGGCCGCCAGCCGGAACCACTCGGGCATGGCCGCGTCCGGCACGCTCATGGTCTTGCCGTACATCTCGCGGGCGCCCTCGGTGAGGCCGATCGCGTTGCCCAGGCTCTTGGACATCTTCTGCACGCCGTCGAGCCCGGGCAGGATCGGCAGCGTGACGCAGACCTGCGGCTCCTGACCGGCCGCGCGCATGAGATCGCGGCCGACGAGCAGGTTGAAGGTCTGGTCGGTGCCGCCGATCTCGATGTCGGCAGCCACCACGACCGAGTCGTGCGCCTGCATGAGCGGGTAGAGCAGCTCGTGCATCCCGACCGGGTCGCCGCGCTTGAGGCGTACGTCGAAGGTGTCCCGCTCGAGCATGCGCGCCACGGTCATCCAGCCGCCGAGCCGGATGGCGTCCATGAAACCCATGCGGTCGAACCACTCGCTGTTGTGCCGGATCTCGGTGCGCGACAGGTCGAGGATGCGACCCGCCTGCTCGAGGTAGGTCGCGGCGTGCGCCGCGACCTGCTCGCGCGTGAGCTGCGGGCGCGTGGCGTTCTTCCCGCTGGGGTCGCCGATCATCGCGGTGGCCTCGCCGATGATCAGCACCGGCTGGTGGCCGAGGTCGGAGAGACGGCGCAGGTAGCGCAGCTGCACGGCATGGCCCAGATGCAGGTCGGGCGAGGACGGGTCGACGCCCAGCTTGACGCGCAGCGGCCGGCCGGAGGCGAGCTTGGCGCGCAGGTCCTCGGGCGTGTGGCAGGCCGCCGTGCGCGCCAGCACCGCGTCCAGCGCGTCGTTCAGGGCCTCGGCCGTGCGTCGTCCCACCAGTTCCTCCAGCGCGCCGCGTCGCGGCCGTACAGTTCGCCCGTCAGGTAGTGCAGCGCGGCGCAGATGGCGTCGCGCGCCGGGCCGGCCGCGCCGTCCAGCGCCTCCACCAGCCGACCGGTGACCGACGGACGATCCGCCGGCGAGGCGGCCGCCGCGGCGGTGAAGATACCGCGCGCGGCCCCGCTGCGAAGAGCGCCCTCGAGGGCCTGCGCCTCGCCCGGGGCGCAGGTGGCGATCGCGGCCCCCGCGATCGGGACGATCGTGCCGCCCGTGCGCAGTTCGCCGCGCACGAACTCGACGCCGATGAGGCGCCCTTCGACGGCCAGTCGCCGCGCGAGGATCGCGCCCGGCGGCGGCAGCGCGACGTCGACGCCGATCACCAGCGGCGCGCGCGGGCCGGCCTCGCCCGAGGCCTCCCAGCGCACGGTCGTGAGGCTCGCGCGCCCCCACGACTCGGGGCGGTCCCCGGGAAAGTCCTGCCAGCGCACCGTGAGTTCGATGAGCGCCGGCTCGGGGCGCCCGTCGGGCCCGCGCACGCAGCGGACGGTGAAGGGTTGGCCGTCGAGCGGTTCGACGAGCACGTCGGCGCGCAGCCCCTGCGCCGGCCCCGACGCGGGCCGGCCGACCAGTTCCAGCCGCGCGGCCGGCACGACCGCCGCGCCCGGCGCCTCCGGCGTCGGGCCCGCGTCGAGGGTGCCGCAGCCGCCCGCGAGCAGCAGCGCCGCCGCGAG
>CAZBBB010000075.1:0-15902 GCA_964490005.1 uncultured Phycisphaerales bacterium
CGGGCGCGCCGGCCGCGCCGCGCGGCCCCGGCGCCGCCGAGCGCGACGCGCTGCGCAAGGCGCGCAAGGCCGAACGTCAGCGCCGCAAGAAGGCCCGCCGGCGCTGAGCCCCTGGCCGACGCGATCCCGCACCTCCACCCGCAACTTTCCCCGCACTTCATTCCCCAAACGGCAAGCCAGCGAAGGACCCGCAAACCATGGCAACGCGCATTCGTCTCAAGCGACTCGGGCGCAAGAATCGCCCCAGCTACCGCATCTGCGTCTTCGACAGCCGCACGCGCCGTGACGGCGTGCCGGTCGAGGAACTCGGCAGCTACGATCCGGCCGCGACCACGCTCGACACCAAGGTGACGCTCGACAGCGAGCGCGCCAAGTACTGGCTCTCGGTGGGCGCGCTGCCGTCCGAGACCGTGGCGTCGATCTTCAAGCGCCTCGGCGTGCGTCGCGAGCGCCCGGCCTCCGCGTCCCCGAACGCGTGAGCGACGTGGCGAGCAAGTCCCGCAAGCCGACCACGCGCCGGCGCAAGGCCGGGACGGCCACGCGCAGCGGCGCTCCCCGGGCCGCCGCCAAGGCGCCGAAGGCCAAGGCGCCGCGCCGCCCCAAGGGGACGCCCCGGCAGCGCTGGGCCGCGCTCAAGCCGAAGCTCGACGCGCTCTTCGGCGAGATCCGGCCGCCCGAGGGCCTGAGCGTCATCGAGAAGGCCTGCTGGCTGATCCTGCGCGAGGGCGGCACGCCCGCCGCGACCGAGCGCGCGCTCAAGTCGCTGCGCGAGGACTTCGTCGACTGGAACGACGTGCGCGCCAGCCGGCCCAGCGAACTCGCGCGCCTGCTGTCGGGCGTGTCGCGGGCGAGCACGCTGCGCAAGGTCGATCAGCGCTGCCGCCGGCTGCGCGAGATGATCGACCAGGTCTACGGCGACCGCAACGACGTGTCGTTCGAGTTCATCGCCGAACTCAAGGCCAAGGAGCGCTTCGAGTATCTCTCCGAGCTCGAGGACCTCGGCCTGCACAACGCCTGCGCGCTGGCTCAGTGGATGTCCGGTGACGACAAGCTGGTGGTCGTGAGCACCGAACTGTGCCAGGCCGCCCAGAAGCTGGGCCTGTGCGACAGCGCCGCCCAGACCAAGGTCAGGAAGGAACTCAGCGCGCTCGCCGACGGGGCCGAGCTGATCTCGATGCAGGCGCACCTCACGCAGCTCGGCGCGCTGGACGAGCCCTGGCCGAACGCCGTGGCCGAGTTTCGCGTCTGAACCTGCCGCCGGCGCTCGGGCCGCTCGTGCTGGCCTCGGCCTCGCCGCGCCGCGCGGCCTTGCTGCGGGCCTTCGGCCTGAGCTTCGACACCGTTCCCGCCGACGTCGACGAGCGGGCCCTGCCGGGCGAGGAGCCGCGCGCGCAGGCGCTGCGGCTGGCGCGCGACAAGGCCCGGGCCGTGGCGCGCGGGCGGGCGGAGGGCGTCGTGCTCGGCGCCGACACGCTCATCGATCTCGACGGACGCGCGCTGGGCAAGCCGGCCGATCTCGCCGAGGCGCGGGCGATGCTGAGCTCCCTCGCGGGCCGCGAGCATCGGGTCCACAGCGCGGTGGCGCTGCAGCACGCTCCGAGCGGACGCGTGGCATCGGAGTGTGCCAGCGCGCGCGTGGCCTTCGCTCCGCTCGCGCAGGGCTGGCTGGCGGGCTACCTCGCGGGCGGCGAATGGGAGGGCAAGGCCGGCGCCTACGCCATCCAGGGCGCGGGCGCCTCGTTCATCGCACTGCGAAGCGGTACGCTGGACACCGTGATCGGCCTGCCCTGCGCGCTCGTGGCGTCGCTGGCGGCGCGGCTCGCGCGGGAGGTGTCGACGTGATGCGGACTTGCTGCGCCCCGGCGCTGCTCGCCGTCCTGCTGGCGCTGTGCGCCTGCTCGAAGGAGCCGCGCCTGACGGCGGTCGGTCCGGCGGCGGGCAACCGCGAACTGCTCGTCGCGGGACGCACGGTGCAGGTCGAGCTGGCGCTGGACACGCCCGCGCGCAACCGCGGCCTGATGCACCGCACCGAGCTGGCGCCCGACGCCGGCATGCTGTTCGTGTTCCCCGACGACGCGCCGCGCACCTTCTGGATGGCCAACACGCTCATCGCGCTCGATCTGGTGTTCCTCGACGCCGACGGCACGGTGCAGAACATCGAGCGCGGCGAGCCGGGCGTCGAACGCCCCGGCTACCACTCGGCGCGGCCGGCCCGGATGGTGCTCGAACTCAACGCGGGCTGGGCCGAGCGCCACGGCCTGCGGCCGGGCGATCGCATCGAGATCCCGGGCGAACTGCTCGCACGGGCGCGTCCCTAGGGCCCGGCGCGGCCCGGCCCGGCTTGATCGGCGCGGCCCCGGACGTAAGATGTCCGGTTCGCCGGTCCCCGTCACGAGGCCCTGTCGCGGGCCGCCGGCGGCCGGACACCCGGCGGGCCCCGCGAACGAGACGACGTCATGAAGGACGAGATCCACCCCAACTACGTCACCTGCGCCGTCACCTGCGGCTGCGGCAACTCCTTCACGACGCGCTCGACGCGTCCGCGCATCGCGGTCGAAATCTGCAGCGCCTGCCACCCGTTCTACACGGGCCAGCAGAAGTTCGTGGACACCGCCGGCCGCATCGAGAAGTACATGAAGCGCTTCGAGCAGCGGCGGCCCGTCAAGGCCGTGGCCTCGCGCGACGACTGAGCCGGCGGGCGGCGGGCGGGAGGGCCGGACGCCCCTTGTTCGCGCGCCTGCAACGAGCCGCCGCACGGCACGCCGAGCTGCAGGCGCTGCTCGGCGATCCCGAGCTGCATGCCCATCCGCAGCGCCTGCAGGCCGTGCTGCGCGAGTTCGGCGCGCTCAAGGAACTGGCCGAGAGCTGGCACGCCTGGGACGCGCTGCAGCGCCGCAGCGAGGCCGCACGCGCGCTGCTCGACGACCCCGACCCGGGCGTCGCGCAGATGGCGCGCGACGAACTGGCCGAACTCGCCGCGCGGCAGGAGAGCCTGCGCGCCGAGCTGCAGCTGCGGGTCGTCGACGACGACCCCGACCGCGGGCGCGCGGTGCAGCTCGAGTTGCGCGCCGGCACGGGCGGCGACGAGGCCACGCTGTTCGTGCTCGACCTGCTGCGCATGTACCAGCGCTTCGCCGAGATCGAGGGCTGCAGCACCGAGCTGCTCTCGGCGCAGGCCTCGGAAGTCGGCGGCTACCGCGAAGTCGTGCTGGGCGTCAGCGGTCCGCGCGCCTGGGACCTGCTGCGCTACGAGGGCGGCGGGCACCGCGTGCAGCGGGTGCCGCAGACCGAGACGCAGGGCCGCATCCATACCTCGGCGGCGACGGTCGCGGTCATGGCCGAGGCCGAGGAGGTCGACCTCGAGATCCGCGACGCCGATCTGCGCATCGACACCTTCCGGTCGAGCGGTCCGGGCGGACAGAGCGTCAACAAGACCTCCTCCGCGATCCGCATCACGCACGAGCCGACCGGCATGGTCGTGCAGTGCCAGGACGAGTCGTCCCAGCACAAGAACAAGAGCAAGGCCCTGCGCATGCTGCGGACGCGCCTGAAGGACAGCCAGGACCGCGCGCGCAAGGCCAGCCAGGACGCGTTGCGGCGCGGCCAGATCGGTTCGGGCGACCGCAGCGAACGCATCCGCACCTACAACTTTCCGCAGGACCGGGTGACGGACCACCGCACCAAAACGAGTTACAGTCTCCAGACCGTGGTGCTCGGGCACCTCGGCCCGGTGATCGAGGACCTGCGCCGGCACGACCTGGCTGCGAAGCTGGCGGCACTCGGCGAGGCACACGACGAGGAGTGAAGCAGACGTGAGCGAATCCAAGGACGACGAGCTGGAACTCGACCTCGAACTCGATCTGGAACTCGAGCACGACGCGCCCGGCGTGGGCGCGGCCGCCGACGAGCCCGCGACGGGCGCCGCGCCGCTCGCGGACGCGGCGCCCGCGGCCGACGTGGGGACGCTCTCCGAGGCACTGACCCCTGCGGCGGCCGGCGCCGTCGCCGTCGCCGAAGCGTCGCCCGCCGTCGAGAGCGCCGACGACGAGGGCCTGCCCGGGCAGTGGGTCTGGCAGTTCGCCGCGCCCGCGCCGCTGCCGCCGTTCTCGGGCGCCTTCTTCTCCGGCCGCGCCCTCGCCGAGCTGTACGCCTTCTTCGCCGCCGCGCTGCTCGTGATCGTCGGCACGCTGCTGCCCTGGGGCCCGTCGCTCGCGTGGCTGGTCGAGCGCGCCGAGCCGACGGTCGGGTACGCCGCGCCGCCGGCCGGCTACGCGACGCCCGCCGGCGCGCTGTGCCTGATGCTGGCGCTGTGGCTGCTGTTCACCGCGAGCTACGGCATCTACACCGGTCGGCAGAAGATCCTGCCGGTGTTCCTGATGCTGTGGCCGGCCTGGCTGAGCTGGGGCCGCGCGCTCGACGCCTGGTCGGAGCTCGGCGCCGTCGAGACGCTCGGCACGATGGCGCGCGTCGAGCGCTGGTTCGAGGTGGCCGGCACGGGCGTGCTGCTCACGCTCGTCGGCTCGTCGATCGTCGCGCTGCAGCTCGTGTTCGTGATCCTCAAGCTGATGAAGAAGAAGCCGGCGGCCGAGGGCGAGGGCCGCGTGCGCCGCGGCAAGTCCGACAAGCCCGCGACGGCGGAGGCGCCCGCCGCGGCGCCCGCCGGCGCCGACGCGGTCGGCGGCCCCGAGCCGGACAAGGACAAGGACAAGGACAAGGGTGGACGGCGCGGCCGCCGCCGCTGAACTGGCGAGCGAACGGCGTCGCGCGGTCGTCGCGCTGCTCGCGCGCGCGGGGGACGCGAGCGGCGCGAGTCTCGAGGCCGATCTGCTGCTCGCCCACGCGCTCGGCTGCAGCCGGGCGCAACTGCTGCTGCGCACGGTGCTCGAGGCGCACGAGGTCGCGGCCTTCCGCGCCCTGCTCGTTCAGCGCGTCGAGCACGCCCGCCCCGTCGCCTACCTGACGGGGCGACGCGCCTTCCGCGAACTCGAGCTGTACGTCGACGAGCGCGTGCTCGTGCCGCGCCCGGAGACCGAACTGCTGGTGGACGTGTTCCTCGAACTCGAGGCGCGCGGCGAGGTGCCGCCCGGCCCGGTGGCCGATCGCGGCACGGGCAGCGGTTGCCTGGCGCTCTCGGTCGCCGGTCGCCGCAAGGTGATCGCCGTCGACCTGAGCGCCGGCGCGCTGGCCGTCGCGGCGCGCAACGTGGACCTCTGCGGGGCGGCCGGGCGCGTCGCGTTGCTGCAGTCGGACGGGCTGGCTGCGCTGGCGCACGGTTCGCTGGCGGCGGTGCTGGCCAATCCGCCCTACGTGAGCGCGTCCGAGCACGCCCGACTCCCCGAGGACGTGCGCCGGCACGAGCCGCGTCTCGCGCTCGTGCCTCCGGACGGCGACGTGGCCGGCATGTACGCGCGGCTGCTGCCCGAGGCGCTCCGTGCGCTCGCGCCGGGGGGCTGGTTGTGCACCGAGGTCGGCGCCGGTCAGGCCGGCTGGGTGGCGCAGCTGGCTTCGGGGAGCGGCTGCGATCGCGTCGAGGTGCGGCGCGACCTGGCCGGCATCGAACGCGTCGTCGCGCTGCGCAAGCGTCCCGGCTCGCGCCCTCGAGGGGCTCAGCCCTGACGGGCGATGAAGTCGGCCAGCACCTTGCGGTTGGCTTCGTCGAGCTGCGTGAAGAACACCGCGACGTCGTGCAGGCCGTCGGCCGCCGGCTCGCAGCGCACGACGGCGCCGCCGACCTTGAACTCGACCGCGCCGTCGGGGTGCGGCAGGCGCATCGAGATCTCCAGCACCGCCATCTCCTCGAAGGCGACGGGCGAGAGGCAGCTGAGCCCCGAAGCGCTGATGTCGCGCAGCATCGCGCGCCCTTCGGATCGACCCAGGTCGATCGAGCCCTTGACGGCGTAGCGACGATGGAGGCGGCGCTCCTTGGGGCGATTGGGCTCGCTCATGGCGGGTCTCGGGCGCTCGGGTCGGGCGACGGGCGGGGAAGGATCGTCGCGTAACGCCACGCGACGCGGCACGACAGGGTAGGCGGCGGGCGCGGTCATTTCCATCCGCGGCCGCCCGGTCACGAGCGGTTACGATGATCGCAGCAGGCAGCCGGCGCCGCGGGCCGGTGACGCCCGGGACGGGCGTCGTCGCGGCGCGGCCGGGCGACAGCAGGGAGTCCTTCACGATGGCGGGTTTCAACAAGGTCATTCTTCTCGGCAACCTCACGCGCGACCCCGAGGTGCGCAGCACGCCGTCGGGCCAGACGGTCACGGCGCTCGGCATCGCGGTGAACCGCACCTACTACGTCGGCGGCCAGGGCGGCTCGGGCGGCGAGAAGCGCGAGGACACGACCTTCATCGACGTCGACTTCTGGGCGCGCAAGGGCGAGGTCATCGCGCAGTACTTCAAGAAGGGCGACCCGATCTTCATCGAGGGGCGCCTCAACTTCCGCGCGTGGGAGGACAAGGAGGGCAACAAGCGCAGCAAGCTCTCCGTCACCGGCGAGAACTTCGAGTTCGTCGGCGGCGGCGGCGGCGGTCGGCGCGGCGAGGGCGGCGGCCGTGCGGCGCCGGCCGAGCGCGAGGGCCAGGCCGACGCCGGCAACGGCATGGAGGCGGGCTTCGACGAAGTTCCGTTCTGACCGTGCGCGTGCTGTTGTTCGCCGGGTTGGCCGAGGCCTGCGGCCGGCGTGAGATCGAGCTGGCCGGGCTGCCGGCGCCCTGCACGGTGGGGGCGCTCGAGGCGGCGCTGCGCGCCTCCTCGGCGCAGCTGGCGGGCGCGCGCTTCCGCATCGCCGTCAACCGCGCCTATGCGCGCAGCGAGGATGCCGTGGCCGCCGGCGACGAGATCGCGCTCATCCCGCCCGTCTCGGGCGGGCGCGGGCCGCTCATCGCGGTCGGCGCGGCGCCCATCGACGTGCCGGCGGTGCTCGCCGCCGTCGAGGGGCCGGGCGAGGGCGGCGTGGTCCTGTTCCTCGGCCGCGTGCGCGACGTGGCGCGCGAGCGGCAGGTCGCGCGGCTGGACTACGAGGCCTACGCGGGCATGGCCGAGTCGGAGCTGCTGGCGCTGGCCGAAGAGGCGCGCGCGAGCCACGGCGCCTCGCGCGTCGCCATCGTGCATCGCACGGGCACGCTGCAGATCGGCGAGGTGGCGGTGGCCATCGCGGTCGCCGCGGCGCATCGTGCCCCGGCCTTCGCCGCCTGCGCCTGGCTGATCGACGCGCTCAAGCAGCGCGCGCCGATCTGGAAGCGGGAGCACTACGCCGACGGCAGCGCGTGGATCTCCGACCGACCCTGACGGGAGTGACGATGAAGACCTCGGCCCGACTCGCCGCGCTGCCGCCCTACGCCTTCGCCGAACTCGATCGCCTGCTCGGCGAGCGCCTTGCGGCCGGTGCCGACGTGATCGACTTCGGCGTCGGCGATCCGCTCGAACTGCCGCCGGCGGGCGTGGTGGCGGCCGCGGTCACGGCGCTGCGCGAGGGCCGCTGCGCCGGCTACCCGAGCTACATCGGCAGCCTGGAGTATCGCCGCGCGGTGGCGCGCTGGCTCGAGGGACGCACCGGCGTGCGCCTCGATCCGCAGTCGGCGGTGAGCGCGAGCGTCGGCAGCAAGGAGGCCATCTTCCACCTGGCGGAAGCCTTCGTGGACCCGGGCGACGTCGTGCTGCTGCCGTCGCCCGGCTATCCGCCCTACGCGCGCGGCGCGCAGTTCGCCGAGGGGCGGCCGGTCGCCTACGCCGTGCCGCCCGGAGGGCCGACGCTGCCCGACCTCGACGCGTTGCCGCACGATGTCGGCGATCGCCTGCGGGTCGTGTGGATCACGCAGCCGCACGTGCCCACCGGGCGCGCCGCCGACCTGTCGGCACTGTCGCGCCTCGCCGCGCAGGTGCGCGAGCGCGACGTGCTGCTCTGCTCGGACGAGGCCTACTCCGAACTGTGGTTCACGGCGCCGCCGGCGAGCGCGCTGCAGACGGGCACGGCCAACGTGCTCGTGTTCCAGTCGCTGAGCAAGCGCGCCTGCATGACGGGCTGGCGCATCGGTTTCGTGGCGGGCGACGAGCGCGCCGTGGCCGCCTTCCGTCGGCTGAAGACGAACATCGATTCGGGCACGCCCGACTTCGTGCAGGAGGCCGCGATCGCGGCGCTCGCCGACGAGGGCGGCCCCGAGGAAGCGCGCCGCCGCTACGCCGAGCGCGCCGCCGCGCTGCTGCCGGCGCTGTCGGCGCTGGGTTGCGAGGCGCGCCTGCCCGAGGCCGGCTTCTACCTGTGGGTCGGCACGCCGGGCGGCGTGTCCGGCGTCGAGTTCGCGCGGCGCCTGCTCGAGGAACGCCCGGCGCTCGCGGTGATGCCCGGCGAGTGGCTGGCCGAGACGCTGGCCGACGGGAGCCATCCGGGCGCGGGGCGCGTGCGGCTGGCGCTGATCCCCGACGTCGACCGCTGCCGCGAGGCGGCCGGCCGTCTGGCCGACTGGTCATGACGCTGCGACAGGCGCTGGCGGGGCTGCTGCTCGTCGCGGGCGGCGCCGCGGCGCAGCTCGAGTCGGACGAGGACCGCGCGTTGCTCGGCGAGCTGCGCGAGGTGTTCCGGCGCGGCGGCTCGTGGTCGGCGCAGCAGGAACTCGAGGCCTACCTGGCCGACTTCCCCGCGTCGGCCGAGGCGCGCGCGCTCGCGGCGCAGGCCGCCTTCGCGCGCGGACAGCTCGACGCGGCGCGCGCGCACCTCGACGCGATCGGCCCCGAGTCCCTGCCGCGACTGCGCGCCGCCCTGCTGGCGCGCGAGGGCCGCCACGAGGACCTGCTGCGCCTGGCGCGCTCGGGCGCGCTGCGGGGCCTGCTCGGAGAGCGGCTGGCGGTCGAGGCGCTCGACGCGCTCGGACGGCGCAGCGAGGCGCTCGCGGCCTCGGCGCGCGCCACCGCGGCCGTCGACGACCGGCAGCTCGACGGGCACGAACTGCTCGAACTGGCCCGGCTGCTGCTGTTCCAGCGGCGCTTCGATCTGGCCAACCAGGCGCTGGTCTTCGCCGACGCCGAACTCAACGGCCGGCGCGGCCCCTCGGCGAAACTGGTCGAGTTCGACGTGCCGCTGCTGCTCGGCGAGGTCTACGCCGAGACGCGCCAGAGCAGCCAGGGCGGCGGCGACCCGACGCTGGCGGTGCTCAACGAAGTGCTCGCGGTCGACGCGGGGCACGTCGAGGCGCTCGTCACGAAGGCGCGCGTCTACCTCTACGGCATGAACGGCCGGGCCGCCGAGGCGGCGCTGGCCCGCGCGCTGTCGCGCGATCCGGGGCACCCCGGCGCGCTGCTGCTGCTGGCCCGCACGCGCCTGCTCGACCGCCGCGTCGGCGCGGCGCTGGCGCTCGCCGAACAGGTGCTCGCGCGCGATCCGCGCCACCGCGAGGCGCTCGCCGTCCGCGCCGTGGCGCTCGTCGTGGGAGCGCGGCCGGGCGCCGAAGCCGGCCAGCAGGCCTTCGCGACGGCGCACCCGGAGAGCGGCGCGCTCCACGCCCTGCTCGGCGAAGTGCTGCAGAGCCACTACCGTTTCGAGGAGTCGATCCCGGCGCTCGAACGCGCGCTGGTGCTCTCGCCCGAGGACGAGCGGCCCCTGCCGCTGCTCGCGCAGAGCCTGGCGCACGTCGGGCGCGAGACGGAGGCGCGCGCGGCCCTGCAGGAGCACCTGCGGCGCTCGCCCTGGCCCTACCCGTGGCGGCACAACATGCTGGCCGTGCTCGCCGAGCTGGCGGCCGCGACCGAGACGACGAGCGGCGAGGCGCCGGTGCTGCGCCTGCGCCTGCCGCCCGCCGACGCCGACGTGCTCGGTGGGCCGCTGGCCGACCGTCTGCGCGCGGCCGAGCGCGACCTGAGCGCGCGCTGGGGCGTGGATCTGCCCGACGAGGTGCTCGTGGAGGTCTTCTCGCGGCAGGGGGACTTCTCGGTGCGCACGGTGGGTTTCGAGGGCTTCCTCGCGCTCGGCGCCTGCTTCGGCCGCGTCGTGACGCTGGTCTCGCCGCTGAGCGAACTGCGCGGGCACTTCCAGTGGGAGCAGACGGCCGTGCACGAGTTCGCGCACGTCGTCACGCTGGCGCTCTCGCGGCAGCGCGTGCCGCGCTGGCTCACCGAAGGCGTCTCCGTCGTGGAGGAGAAGCGCGCGCATCCGGCCTGGGCGCGCGAACTCGAGCGCGAGGTGCTCGACGCGCGGGCCAACGGGCTCGTGCCGCCCATCGAACGGCTCGACGAGACCTTCCGCGACGGTTCGACGGTGCTGCTGGGCTACTACCTCGGCAGCCTGGTCTGCGAACTCGTCGAGCGCGACTTCGGGTTCCCGGCGCTGCGGGCGCTGGTCGCGGCCTATGGCGAGGGCCTCGACACGCCGGCGGCCGTGCGCGCGGCGCTGGGCGTCGACGTGGACGAACTCGATCGCCGTCTCGAGGTCTACCTCGAGGAGGTCGTGGCCGCACGCGCGGTCGTGCGGCCGCGCTGGAACGAGGACGGCCGCGCGCGTCTGCGGCGGCGGGCCCTCGACGGAGACAGCGAGGCCTGGCTCGACCTGGCTTCCGCCTGCCTGGCGGCCGGTCTGCGCACCGACGCCGACGCGGCGCTCGCGGCGCACGCGGCGGCGCACGGCGAGTGCCCGGCGGCGCAGCGCGTGCTGGCCGAGCGCGACGTGCGCGACGGACGTCCCGATCGCGCGCGCGAGCGGCTGGCCGAGTGGGTCGCGCACGGACAGGTCGACGCCGACGGACTGCTGCTGCACGCCCGGCTGCTCGACCGCGCCGGCGAGGCGCATGCCGCGCGCGAGACGCTGTGGCGGGCGCTCGAGCTGTATCCCGGCGACGTCGGCGAGGGCGGCGCCGCGGTCGAGCTGGCGCGCAGCATCGACGCCGCCGAGCAGCCCGAGGAGTGGCGTCGGCTGCTCGAGCACGTGATCGCGCACGACGAGCGCGCCTTCGAGGCGCGCGTGCAGCTGGCGCGCACGGCCGCCGAGCAGGGCGACCACGAACGCGCCGCGAAGCTGTATCGGGAGGCTCTGGGCATCGACCCGTGCCGGCCCGAGCTGCGCATGGCGCTGGCCGAGGCGCTCTCCGCGCTCGACCGCCCGGAGGAGGCGGCCGAGCAGTGGCGGCTGGTGCTGGCCCTGCGCGAGGAGCACGTGCCCGGCGAGGCGGCGTCGGCGCACGATCTGCCGGGCTTCGTTCCGAAGGGCGGCGAGGCGACGCTGCCCGACTGGCAGGCTCGCGCGCGGCGCGCCCTTTCGGGAGCGTCGCCGTGAGGCGCGCGTCGTCGTTGCGCATCGTTTCGGCTCGGTGCTAGCCTGCCGTGCTCGAATGAACGAGCGGGGCGCGGAGATCTGGGCAGCGGTGAGCGACGCCTTCGGGCAGCGTCGGGGCGAGTCCGCGCGCCGGCTGTGGCTGCAGGGTGCGCGCGCGGCCGGGCTGAGCCGCGGACTGTTCACGCTCGACGTCGGGACGCCGGCCGCCAAGGCCGCCATCGACGCGCGCTACCTCGACGAACTGCAGGAGCTGTTCCGCGAACTCACCGGCAGCACCGTGCGCATCGTCACGCGGGTGGGGCCCGACCCGGCACAACGACCGCCTGCGCCGCTGCCGCCGCTGCCCGGCTCGCTGCTGCGGCCCGGCCGCTTCGTCGTGACGCCGAGCAACCGCCTGGCGCACGAAGCCGTCGAACGGCTGGCGCTCACGCCGCGCGGCTGGAATCCGCTGACCCTGCACGGCCCGCCCGGCTCGGGCAAGACCGAGCTGGCGCGCCACGCCCTCGCGCGACTGCGCCAGCTCGGCGAGGCGCAGGACCCGCTGGTGCTCTCGGCCCCGGCGCTGACGCGCGACGTCTCCTCGGCCGCGCGCAGCGGGCGCCTCGCGGCCCTGCGCGCCGAGTGGGGCGCGCGCGACCTGCTCGTCCTCGACGAGGTGCACCGCCTGCGCGGCCAGCCGCGCTGCCGCGCGGAGGCCGCCGCGCTCATGCACGACCTGCTCGCGGCGGGCCGCCGCGTGCTCGTGCTCTCGCGCCACGCGCCGGCGCAGCTCAAGGGCTTCGACGAGCGGCTGCCCTCGCTGCTGCAGGGCGGCATGGTCATCCCGGTCGCGGAGCCCGACACCGACGACCGCATCGCGATGCTCACGGCGATCGCCGAGGAGCTGCCGCGCCCGCCGGCCCCCGAGGTCGTGCCGGCGCTCGCCGCGCGCTGCCCGGGCACGCTGGCCGACGCCGTGCGCGTGCTGCAGCGCGCCGCCCTCGATGCCGACGAGCGCGACGTGCCGCTCGACCTGGCGCTGCTGGGGCACCGGCTCGCGGGTCCGACGCCGGCCGAGGCCACGCTCGGCTCGGTCGTCGACGCGGTCGCGACCGTGGCGGGCGTGCAGGCCGACCGCATCCGCACCCGCGAGAAGTCGCGCGACGTCGCGGCCGCCCGGCACCTGTGCGTGTATCTCGCGACGCGCAGCCTCGGGTTCTCCGCGCGCCAGGTCTGCCGCTCGCTGGGGCACGTCTCGCCCTCGCTCGCCGGCTACGCGCGACGCGTGGTCGAGGCGCGCCGGCAGTCCGACGCGGCCTACGACCGGCTCGTCCACGACCTGCAGGCGCGCCTGCAGGGAGCGCAGCGCGACTTCCAGTGGTGAGCGGCGGCGGCCGGCTGATCGCCTTCGAAGGCATCGACGGCTGCGGCAAGAGCACGCAACTGGGCCTGTGCGCCGAAGCGCTCGCGCAGCGCGCCGGAGCGCGGCCGCGCGTGCTGCGCGAACCGGGCGGCACGGCCCTCGGCGAGGCGCTGCGCCGGCTGCTGCTCGGCGGCGGCGAGATCGGCGCGCGCGCCGAGCTGCTGCTCTACATGGCCGCACGCGCCGAACTGTGGGAGCGCGAGGTGCTGCCGGCGCTCGGGCGCGGCGAGACCGTGCTGCTCGACCGCAGCCACTACTCGACGCTGGCCTACCAGGGCGCGGGGCTGGATTTGCCGCGGGCCGAGATCGACGCGGTGGCGCGCCTCGTGCTGCAGGGACGGCTGCCCGACCGGGTGCTGCTGTTCGACTTGAGTCCGGCCCTGGCCGCCGCGCGCCTGGCGCACCGGGGCGCCGACCGCATCGAGCGCCGCGATCCGGCGTACTTCGAGCGGGTCGCGGCGGCCTACCGCGCGCTGGCGGCGGCCGAGCCGGCGCGCTTCGTCGTGCTCGACGCGAGCGCCGCGCCCGAGGTCCTCGCGCAGGCCGTGCAGCGGAGCCTGGCCGATGTGGCCTGATCCGGGGCAGGAGGCGGCCCGCGCCGCGCTGAGCGCCGCCCACCGACGCGGCCGGCTGCCGCCGACGCTGCTGCTCACCGGCGCCGAGGGGCTGGAACTGCGCGCGCTGGCCCTGTGGCTCGTGGCGCTGCGCTGGTGCGCGGCGCCGAACGAGGCGCCGTGCGGCGTGTGCGGGTCCTGCCAGCGCGTGGCCGGCGGGCAGCATCCCGACCTCGAACTCGTCGCGCACGGCGAGGGCGAAGGCGAGGGCGAGGGCGGCGGCGCGGGGCTGGGCGTCGACGTCGTGCGCGCGCGCATCGTCGCGCCGCTGGGCCTGCGCTCGGTGGAAGGCGGGGGCCGCGCCGTGATCGTCGACGGCGCCGACGCGCTCAACGAGGCGGCGCAGAACGCCCTGCTCAAGACGCTCGAGGAGCCGCCGCGCGGCGCGCTGCTGCTGCTGCTCACCGCGCATCCGTCGGCGCTGCTCGCGACGGTGGCCAGCCGCTGCCCCGAACTGCGCCTGGCGCCGGTCGACGACGCCCTGCTCGCCGCGCGCCATCCGCAGGCCGATCCCGAGCGACTGTCGCTCGCGCGCGGCCGCGAGGGGCGCCTCAAGGCGCTCGAGCAGCTCGACGTGGCGGCGCTGCGGGAGACCTTCGACGCGCTGCTCGGCGGCCAGCTCGGCGCGGCGGGCGCGCTCGGCGTGCTGCCGGTCGAGAGCGCGCCCGACGTGCAGCGGCTGGCCCTCGACGTGCTGCTCGCGCGGCTGCTCGACCACGCCCGCGAGCGCGGCCTCGATCCGGTTCCGGGCCAGCGTGCGCTCGACGCCGTCCGCGCCGACCTGGCCCGGCACATCCCGGCCCGCGTCGCCTGGCTGGCGGGGAGTATGGATCTGCGGGCCGCATATGTGGGGGCCCGGGAGGCGGCGGCCCCCCAGTCCTAGTGGCCGGTTCAGGGGCGCTGCGCGGCGACCGATTCGGTCGGTACCCTCCGAGGCCCGACCCGGGACCCGCCATGACCTATCCCACCGACACGAACCGGCGCATCGAGGCGCTCGCGGCCCGCGACGGCCGCTACGCCGCCGACGCGTTCCACTTCGTGTTCGAGACGCTCGACTACGTGCTCGCGCACCAGGACGCGCGCCTGGCGCGCTCGGGCGGCAGCGCGCCGCCCGACCGGCACGTCTCGGTGACGCAACTGCTCGACGGCGCGCGCGCCTACGCGATCGACCAGTTCGGTCCGCTCGCGCGCCTGGTGCTCGAGCGCTGGGGCGTGCGCCGCACCGAGGACATCGGCGAGATCGTCTTCGGGCTGGTCGAGAGCCGCCTGCTGAACAAGCAGGAGCACGATCGCAAGACCGACTTCCGCAACGGCTTCAACTTTCGCGAGGCCTTCGACAAGGCCTGGAGGTCGGCGCCTCGAGCCGGCGCGTGATCAACCGCTGGCGTCGGGTCGCGTTTCCGGTTCTCGCGCTGGCGGCGATCCTGCTGCTGGCCTCGACGCTGTCGTCGGTCATCAACCCGGTGCTCGTGGCCGTGCTGCTCGCGGTCATCCTCAACCCGGTGGTCAACGTCGCCGGCCGCTTCGGATTGCCGCGCGTGGCTTCGGTCACGGTGCTGTACGTCGTGCTGCTGCTCGTGCTCGTGCTGTTCGCGTCGGTGCTGGGACGGCAGTTCCAGGAGTTGGGCCGCGCGCTCGCCGGCGAGCCCTTCCACGCCGACAGCAACGGCAACGGCCTGATCGAGCTGGCCGGGCAGCCCCTCGGCCGGCAGCCGGTCGAGGTCGACGAGTTCGACGACCTCAACGGCAGCGGGGCCTACGACGCCGGCGCGCTGCTGCGCCTGGAGAACTGGCTCAACCGGCAGCTCGCGACCGGCGGCAGCGGCGTGCTGGGCGAGACCTACGACACCGTCCGGACGCAGGTGCTGGGAGGGCTGGGCGACATCGCCCGACCGGCGAGCGAGATGATCGCGCGCGGCGTGGACTACGTGACCGAGTGGGCCGGCGGCCTGTGGCAGGCGCTCACGCTGCTCGTGCTCATCCCCTTCTACCTGTTCTTCTTCCTGGTCGAGTACCCGGCGATGTCGCGCAAGCTGCGCGATCTCGTGCCGCCGCGCTACCGCGCGCAGGTCGACCGCATCACGCGCGACATCGGGCGCGAACTCGTGACCTTCCTGCGCGGCCGTCTGGCCTGCGGGGCGGTGAAGGCCCTGCTGCTGTGGATCGGCATGTTCGTGCTCGACATCGAGTTCGCGCTGCCGATCGCGCTCGTCTCGGGCCTGCTCTCGCTCATCCCGGTGCTCGGCTTCGTCGCGGGCGTCGTGCCGGCCGCGGTCATCGCGCTGACGATGCCGGGCGGCGGCACCGAGACGCTGCTGTGGGTGCTGGCCGTGTTCGTCACGGGCGAGGTCGTCGAGGGCGCCGTGCTGTTCCCGCTGCTGCTCGGCAAGGAGACCGGCCTGCACCCGGTGACGCTGGTCGTCGTGCTGCTGGCGGGCGGCGCGCTCATGGGCACGCTGGGACTCATCGTCGCCATCCCGCTCTCGCTGGTGATCAAGGTCCTGTGGCGCGAACTGGGTCAGCCGCTCTACAAGGCCTGGGCGCATCCGCCGGCCGAGGCGGGCAGCCTGGCGCTGCCCGGCGGCCCGCCGCGCGACGGCGAGGGCCGCGCGGGCGCGAGCTGAGCGTCCGC
>CAZBBB010000076.1:0-15718 GCA_964490005.1 uncultured Phycisphaerales bacterium
GACGCCCGCGGCCGCCAAGAGCGCGATGGCCAGCGCGCGCCAGGTGACGGCCAGGCGCTCGCCGGCGCCCAGCGCCGCGCGCAGCTCGGCGAGCGGGCGCGCGACCGGCGCCGCGCCCGCGCCCGTCGGCACGCCGAGGAGCACGACACACAGCACGGCCGCCACGACGCCCGCGAGCGCCAGCGGCGCGGCCGAGGGGCCGAACCGCGCCGCGAGCAGCAGCGCGCCGCCGCCGACGGCGCCGCGGCCGAGCAGCATGCCGGCCTGCATCCAGCCATTGACCCGCCCGCGCTCGGCCTGCGGCGTGACCGACAGGCACAGCGCGTCGACGACGACGTCCTGCAGGGCGGCCGCGACGGCGTGCAGCAGCAGCAGCGAGGTGAGCAGTCCGAGATCGTCGAGCGCGCCGTCGCGCGCCAGCGGCAGCAGCGTGGCGGCCATCGCGAGCTGCGCCGCGATCAGCATGCGGCGCAGCGACCAGCCGGCGCCGCGCGCGAGGTCGACCAGCGGCCCGCCGAGCAGCTTGAGCGTCCACGGCAGGCTCATGAGCGCGAGCAGCGCGGTGATGGCCGCCAGGTCGTGATGCGCCTCGCGCAGCAGCGTCGGCAGCGCCCACCACAGAAAGCCGATGGGCGCCCCTTCGGCCAGATAGAGCAGCGCGAACAGCACGCGGCGGCGTCGCGGCGTCGCGGTCAGGTCCATCGGTCGGCCTCGACGGGGTGATTCATGCGCGGCGATTACCGTATCTTCCGGAGACCCGCCTGCGCGCCCGCAGGCCGCATTCCGGAGCCCCTTTCGACCATGGATCGCGTGCGCGTCGCCTCGCTGCAGTACTACATCCGCCCGGTGAAGACCTTCGACGAGTTCGCCGACCAGGTCGAGTCGCTGGTCGCGACGGCGGCCGACTACAAGGCCAAGCTGCTGCTGTTTCCCGAGTGGTTCACCGTGCAGCTGCTGACCCTCGGCAACGTGCGGCGCCCGATCAAGGAGCAGGTGCGCGATCTGGCCGCGCAGGCCCCGCGCATCCACGAGCTGATCGTGCGCCTGGCGCAGGAGCACGCCATCCACATCGCGGCCGGCACGATGCCGGTCATCGACGCGGGCTCGGAGAAGGTGCACAACGAGTGCCTGTTCGTGGCGCCGTCGGGCGCCACCGGCTACCAGCGCAAGCTGCACATGACGCGCTTCGAGACCGAGGAGTGGATCGTCTCCTCCGGCACGCGCCTGCGCCTGTTCGAGACCGCGATCGGCAAGGTCGCCGTCACGATCTGCTACGACGTCGAGTTCCCCGAACTGGCGCGGGCGGTGGCGCGCAAGGGCGCCGAGATCCTGCTCGTGCCGAGCTGCACCGACGACCGGCAGGGTTACCTGCGCGTGCGCTACTGCGGCCATGCGCGGGCCATCGAGAACCAGCTCTACGTGATCCAGTCCTCGACGGTCGGCTCGCTGCCGATGGTGCCGGCCGTCTCGCTCAACTGGGGGCAGGCGGCGATCATGACCCCGTCCGACTTCTCCTTCTCGCGCGACGGCATCCTGGCCGAGGGCGTGCCCAACCAGGAGAGCATGGTCATCGGCGACCTGAACCTCGCGCTCATCCGCGAGTCGCGCGTCAGCGGCTCGGTGCTGCCGCTGCGCGACAGCCAGAGTTCGGCCGAGGTGGCGAGCAGCCTCGAGGTCGTGTCGCTGTGACGGTCGAGGTCCGCAACACGCGACCCGGGGACTTCGGCGAGATCATCGCCCTGTGCCGGCGCGTCTACCCGACCAGCCCGCCGTGGAAGGAGGAGCAGCTCGCCAGCCACGTGCGCGTGTTCCCCGAGGGGCAGTTCGTGGCGGTCGAGGACGGGCGCATCGTCGGCATGGCCGCCAGTCTGATCGTGCTGTGGGACGACTACGAGATGCACACCTCGTGGCGCGACTTCACCGACCACGGGATGTTCACCAACCACGACCCCGAGCACGGCCGCACGGTGTACGCCGCCGAGGTCATGGTCGACCCGCGCATGCAGGGCAAGGGCGTCGGCAGCCTGATCTACGAGGCGCGCCGCGAACTCGTCGTGCGGCTCGGCCTGCTGCGCATCCGGGCCGGCGCGCGCTTGCGCGGCTACGGGCGCCACGCCGACCGGCTCTCGCCCGAGGACTACCTCGAGCAGGTGGCGCGCGGGAAGATCTACGACCCGACGCTCACCTTCCAGCTGCTGCGCGGCTTCCGCGTGCTCGGCGTCATCCCGCACTACCTCAAGAACGACCCCGACAGCCACGGACACGCGGCCTGCATCGAGTGGCTCAACTCCGCCGTGGCGACCGCCGCAGACCGCGCCAAGGGCAACCCGCGCTATCGCGTCCCGTTCGAGGCGCCGCGCCGCGGCTGAGACCGCGCGCCGCGCGCGGGACGGCGCTCAGGCGCCCGCGTCGGCCCGTTCGTCGCGCTCGGTCTCGGCCCGCTCGTCGTCCGACGGCGCGCCGCGCGCCTCGCCCTCCTCGGCCGCCAGCGCGGCCTTGGCCGCCTGCAGCGCGGTGCGCAGCGCGCGCTCGGCGCCCTCGGTCTGGCGCGCGGCGCGGCGCGCCTCCTTGCTGCGCGCGGCGGCCTGCCGCGCACGCTCGAGCCGCTGCAGCCGCTCCTCGTCGTCGAGCGCGCCCTCGCCGGCCGGCTTGAGCTTGCCCTCGGCGGCCTGCGCCGCGTCGAGTTCCTTGCGGGCCTTCTCCGAGGCGCTCATGGCCTTCTTGAGCGCGGCGCGCGCGTCCTTGACGGCGTCGGACAGCGCCGCGCGGCGCGCGACCTCGCCCTCCTCGGGCTCCGAATCGAGCGCGATGTCCTGCACGGCCGAGACGAGCGCGAGCATCGGCAGCTCGCGCACGAGATCGTCGACGGGCTTGCCGAACAGGTCGACGGCGCGCGCGCGCCGCAGGCGCAGCGGCAGGAAGACCAGGCTCGCGTCGCGCGAGCGCGCGACGAGCTTGTCGCGCGTGAGGTCCTCGATGCTCTCGACCTCGGCCTCGATGCGGATCTCCTCGAGCGTCTCGGTCAGGCGCTCGCGGCCCTTGTCGTGGCGGCCGCGGCCGGCGGCCGCGAGCAGCCGGATCGTCGCGCCGGCCCACTCCTCCGAGCGCGTCATCATGTAGGCCAGCAGCAGCGAGAGGCGGCCGGTCTCGTCGTCCGTCCACCAGACGTCGATGCGGCGCTCCTCGGCGGGCACGGCCTCGATGGCCTCGACCTCGGCGGCGCGCGCGTCGAGCACGATGACGTTGACGCCCAGGCTGGCGGCGGCGCGCAGGTGGCGCACGAAGATGCGCTCGGAGGTCTCGTCCGGCCCGGTCGACGCGGCCTCGGCGTCGCCGAGCCAGTTGAGCAGGATCGTGTTCGTGCGCAGCGGCCCGATGCCGTGCGACTGGATCACGGTCTGCGCGGCAGTCTCGAGATTGGGCGCCGCGACCACCAGCGCGAAGGCCTGCAGTTCCTGCGCCTCGATGTCGGCGAGCAGCGCCTTGTGCTCCTTGCGGCACAGCTCGGCCAGGTGCTCGCCGTCGCCCTCGATGAGCTTGACGACCGTCGTCACGCCGGCCCCGCCCTCGATCCACGCGGCGAAGTGCACCAGCCCCTTGCGGCGCCGCGGCGCGTCGGAGAACACGAGCAGGTGCGGCCGCCAGTTGCGCGGATGCACCGGCTCCTCGGCCATGGCGCGCAGGTTGGTGCGCACGCTGTGGAAGTAGTGGTCGCGCCGGCTGGCGGCCCAGCGCACCGGCCCCGCGAGCCGCTCGACGTACTGGTACAGCGCGAACATGAGCACCAGCGAGATGGCCGAGGCCCAGGGGTTGATCATCAGCATCACGCCCAGGCAGGCGAGCGCGCCGACGAGGCTCGCGCGGTAGTGGAACCAGCGGTAGCGCGGCCGGAAGGAGGGGCTGTTGGCGCGCGCCTCGAGCGCGGTGGCGTAGTTGAGCAGCCCGTAGCTGATGAGGAAGAACATCGAGACGACCGGCGCGATGAAGTCCACGCCGCCGGCCGCGCAGAACAGCAGCGCGATGGCCAGCGTGAGCAGCACGCCGCGGCGCGGGTTGTCGGCGGCGCCGTGCCCCTGCGCGAAGAACGTCAGCGGCGGGAAGACGCGGTCGCGCGCCAGGGCCTGCAGGATGCGCGGGGCGCCCATGAAGGAGGCCAGCGCCGAGGAGAGCGTGGCGGCCACGATGCCCACGGTGATGAGCACCGGCAGGACGGCCACGCGCGCCATGGCCTCGTAGTCGGCGACGAGCTGCTCGCCCGGCAGCGCGCCGGCGAAGACCAGCGTGGCGGCGAGGTAGACCGCGAGGCTGACGAACACGGCGGCGAAGGTGCCCGAGGGCAGGCTGCGCCCGGGATCCTTGAGGTCGCCGCTCATCGAGACGCCCTGCGTGAAGCCCGTCACGGCCGGGAAGAACAGCGCGAAGAGCAGCCAGAAGTCGAGGTCGACGCCGGGGGTGGGCGACCAGTTGGCCTCGACGCGGGCCCAGGAGAAGTCGGCGATGCCGCCGATGAAGAACGCGGCCAGTCCCGCGCCCAGCGCCGCCATGACGAGGTACTGCAGGCGCGTGGCCCAGTCGGCGCCGAGCCAGGCGAACACGAACAGGAAGCCCGCGGCCAGCATCGCCAGCCCCTGCCCGCCGAGCGGCGCGGCCGCCGGCACGATCGCGGCGATCGCCTCGCCGAAGCCGATGCAGTAGAAGGCCACCGAGATCGACTGCGCCAGGAACAGCACGATGCCCAGCGCGCCGCCGAACTCCACGCCGAGGCTGCGCGAGATGAGGTAGTAGTCGCCGCCGCCCTTGACGCGCATGTTCGTCGCGATGGCCGAGAGCGAGCTGCTCGTGAGCACCGAGATCGCGTGCGCGATGAGCATGATCACGAGCGCCTGCCCGATGCCGCCCGCGCCGACGACGTAGCCCAGGCGCCGGAACAGGATCAGGCCGAGGATCGTGAGCACGCTCGGCGTGAACACGCCGGCGAAGGTGCCGAGCTTGGCGGAGGCGCTCTTGGTCGCGGCGGCCATGACGCCTCAGGTTGGCGAGGCGGGCGCGGCCGTGCAAGCGCGGCGCGGCGCTTGCCCCGCCGGGCGCGCGCGGGCAAGCTCGCCGGCATGCAGAACGCGATCGTCGTGCTGGCGCTGCTCGGCGCCCTGTCCGGGGCGGCTCTTCGAGCGCAGGTCGGGGCGCAGGCCGCGCCCGGCACCTGCTCCTTCTCGGGGGAGGGCGCGCTCGAGGGTTGGGTGCTCGAGGCGACGGGCGAGGCGGCCAAGCGCATGCCGGCGCCGAAAGTCGCGGGCGAGCGGCTGCTGCTGCTCGAGTCGTGGTGGCGCAGCAGCGCGGCGGCCGCGCTGCCCGCGCCGAGCGGCCGCCCGGCGCGCGTCGTCGAGGTCGGCTTCAGCTTCGTGATGAACACCGGCACCGAGGGCCTGGGCTTCGCGTGGCTCGACGTCGAGCGGCACGGTCTGGCGGCGGCGATCCCCGCGCCGCTCGACCCGGCCGAGAGCCGCGATCCGGGCGGCAACGAGCACGTCGAGCTGCCGCCGTGGGGCTGGGAGGCGCCCAATCTGCGCCGCGCCTTCGGCGTCGGCTTCGACGCGATCGACCTGCCCAATCGCGAGCCCTTCCGCGGCTCGGGCAATGTCTACGACCGGCCGCAGCATCTCGTCTCGCTGCACTGGGACGGACTCGAGATCGTCAAGTCGCGCACGACCGCCGACTTCCGCGACGAGCAGCCGCATCGCGCGAGCCTGCGCGTGGAGTTCGTGACGGGAGGCGCCGAAGTCACGCTGTCCCTCGACGAGGAGGCGCTCTACGAGCGCTTCTTCATCGCCGGCATGACGGCCTTCGCCGGGCGCCCGGTCTTCGGCGCGCGCAACGGCGAGACGGCCGGCGACGTGCTGCTCGACGACGTGACGATCGCGCTCGGCGAGAGCATCGACGCGCCGCCCGCGCCGACGCGGGTGGTGGCCTTCGAGCGCGTGCTCAATGCGCAGGGCCACGGCAGGAACGAGGCGACCGTGACCTTCCCCGACGACACCGACGCGTACGGTCGCATCGTCGCGACGCTGCGACTCGACAAGCCGGAGACGCGCTTCGACCCCTGGGATCGCAGCGCGCACGTCTGGATCGAGACCGACGCCGACCCGCCCGGTGCGGAGCCCGAGCGCTTCGAACTCATCCGCTACATCACGCCCTATCACCGCGGCTGGGAATGGGTCGTCGACGTGAGCGACTTCCGTCCGCTGCTGCGCGGGCCGGTGCGGCTCGTGCAGCAGTGCGGCACGCGGGGCGAGGGGTGGCTCGTGAGCCTGGCCTTCGATCTGCACCCGGGCCCCGCGCCGCTCGGCCTGCACGCGACGTCGATCGTGAATCTCTGGCAGGGCGGCCCCGAGGTCGGCAACCCCGACAAGCCGCCGAGCGAGTTCTTCGTGCCGCGCGAGATCGAGGTGCCGGCCGGCACCATCGCTGCGCGCGTGCGCACGGTCGTGAGCGGCCACGGCATGTCGCCCAACACGGACAACGCCGCCGAGTTCATGCCGCTCGGTCGCACGCTGGTCGTCGGCGGCGTCGCGCACCACGACGTCCTGTGGAAGGACGACAACGACCTCAACCCCTGCCGTCCGCAGGGCGGCACCTGGAAGTACGACCGCGCCGGCTGGGCGCCGGGCGACATCGTGCGGCCGTGGGAGGTGCCCGTGCCGGCCGCGGCGCTCGGCGCGCCGACGCTGCGCGTCGAGTACGCGCTCGACGAGTACCTGAACGAGAATCGCGGCCAGACCTGGGCGCCCTTTCATCTCGTGCAAGCGCAGCTCGTGCTCTACGGTCGCGTCGGCGAGCCGCCGGGCCCCTGAGCGAGCCGGCCGTCGCGCGCTACGGTTTGCGCAGCACGAGGTCGATCACGGTGGGGGTGAGCAGCCGCGTGTTCCCGTCGGCGGCGCGCCGCTCCCAGTCGGCGAAGAAGTCGCGCGCGGCGGCCGCCGTGAGCTGGCCGCGCTCGACGAGGCGCGGCAGGTAGCTGCCGAAGAAGCCGCCGATCCAGCGCCAGTCGGACGAGCCCGGCGCGGCGAGGCGGCCGACCGGCGCGGCGTGCTCGACGCGCAGGCCGTGCTCGACCGCGAGCCGGGGCAGTCGTTCCCCGATGTCGATCGTGCCGCCGCCCAGGTCGAAGCTGCGCAGGCAGGCGAGCACGACCTCGTCGTGCCGCTCGCTGCGCGGCAGCAGCTTCGTCGCGCCCCAGTCGACGTAGTCCTGCACGGCGAGCGCGGCGCCGCGACGCAGCGCGGGCGCGACGCGCGCCAGCGCCGCACCCGGGTCGGGCAGCCAGCAAAACAGCCAGCGCGCGAAGGCGCCATCGAGGCTCTCGTCCGGCACCTCGAGCGCCTCGATCGCGCCGAGCCGCATCTCGACCTGCGCCAGCCCGCGGCGGGCCGACTCGGAGCGCACGAAGTCCGCGAAGCGCGCGCTCACGTCGCTGGCCAGCACGCGGCCGGTCGGGCCGACGCGCGCGGCCAGGTCGAAGCTCGTCCAGCCCGGGCCGGCACCGATGTCGAGCAGGCGCTGGCCGGTCGCGAAGCCGGCGCGCGTCCACAGCGCTTCGGTGAAGGGGCGCCAGGCCTCGTGCTGCTCGGCGAGTCGGCGCAGTTCCTCGGCGTCGGTGCCGAGCAGGTACTCGTGATCGTCGGGAGCCTGTCGAGCGGGCATGGGCGCCATGGTCGGGGATGGCGGGCGGCGCGGGCCACCCGTTTCTTGCGCCTGCCGGAGGCGGCCCCGGCCGGGCGCAAGAAGCGGATGGCCCGCCCTCGAAAGGCCGTGCTAGCGTGCTGCGCATGAGTCGAGAGGTGGATGCCGCGGGCCCGGAGCGCCACGACGCGCTGCTGCTCGGCACGGCGCGGCGCCTCGCCGCGGCGCAGGGCGCGGCCGTCGCACTCGAACGGCTCGGGCGGGCCGCGGGCTGCAGCCCCTTCCAGCTGCAGCGCGTGTTTCGGCGCGGCACCGGCCTGACGCCGAAGGAGTGCGCGACGGGTCTGCGGTACGCGCGCTTTCGGCGGCGCGTGCGCGCCGGGGAGGACGTCACGAGTGCCGGCTACGGCGCGGGCTTCGGCAGCAGCCGCGGCCTGTACGCGACGGCGCGCGCCGATCTGGGCATGACGCCGGCCCGCTACGCGCGCCGCGGTGCCGGCCTGGCGATCGCGTGGCGCATCGAGCCGTGCGCGTACGGGCGACTGCTCGTCGCGAACACCGCCGATGGCGTGTGCGCCGTGCTGCTCGGCGATGACGACGCCGCTCTCGAGGCCGAGCTGGCCGACGAGTTCCGCGCCGCGCGGCTCGTCGAGGTGACGGGCACGGACGAGGGCGTACGCCCGGACCGCGCGGCGGCCGCGCCGGGAGAGGCGCTGCGCGCGGCCGTCGACGCGCACGCGCCGTGGGCCGCCAGGGTGCTGTGCCATGTCGCCGACACGCGCCTGCCGCTCGGCGTGCCGCTCGACCTGCACGGCACGCCCTTCGAACTCCGCGTGTGGCGGGCGCTGCGCGAGATCCCGGCGGGCGCGACGCGCCGCTACGCCGAGGTTGCCGCATCCATCGGGTCGCCGCGCGCCGCGCGCGCCGTGGGCGGCGCCTGCGCGCGCAACGTCTGCGCCGTGCTCGTGCCCTGCCACCGCGTCATCGCGCGCGAGGGCGGTCCCGGAGGCTACCGGTGGGGGCCGGCCCGCAAGGCCCGCCTGCTGGAGGCCGAGGCCAGCTCGGCGCGCAGCGCGGAGGCCCGCGCGGCCGCGCGCCGCACTTGATCGGCGCGCGCCGCGCCGCCTATCGTCAGCCGCCCGCCGCGCGACCGCGCGTCGCCGTCACCGCCCGCACCCTTCGACGTCCCCCGGAGCCGTCCGTCATGGTCAATCTCGCCACCGCCCGCAAGCTCATCGCCGCCGCCGAGAAGAAGGCGGCCAAGATCGGCCAGCCGATGAACATCGCCGTGGTCGATGCCGGCGGCAACCTCGTCGCGCACGCGCGCATGGACGGCGCCTGGATCGGCAGCGTCGACATCTCGATCAAGAAGGCCTGGACCTCGCGCGCCTTCGACATCGCGACCAAGGACCTCGCCGAGCACAGCCAGTCGGGCAACCAGTTCTTCGGCATCCACGCCAGCAACGACGGGCGCGTGATGATCTTCGCCGGCGGCATCCCGCTCAAGCAGGGCGCCAAGGTCGTCGGCGCGATCGGCGTGTCGGGCGGTTCGGGCGAGCAGGATCACGCCGTCGCGGAGGCCGGCGCCAAGGCCTTGTGAGCAGCCGCCGCGTCGACCTGCTGAACATCGGGCTGATGCTCGCGTCGCTGGGCGCGGCGTGGGCGCTGCCCTTCGAGCTGTTCCTGTTCAGCTACGCGGTGCTCGGGCCGCTGCACTACCTGACCGAGATCGCGTGGCTGCACCACCGCGACTACTTCGCCCGGCGGCGCCGCGACGTGCTCTGGCTGGTCCTGCCGCTCACGCCGGTGCTGGCGCAGCAGGCCGGCCTGATCGAGCTCGACCTGGGGCGCTGGGAGCCGGTGCTCAACACGCTGGCGATCGGCGTGGCGCTGGCGGTCGCGTTCTGCGCCACGTGGCGCGCGCGGTCGATCTTCATCGGCGGCGCGGCGCTCGTGGCGCTGCTGGGTTTCGGCGCGCAGGGGCCGCACGACATCCTGCGCGTGTTCCTGCCGACGATCATCCACGTGTGGCTGTTCACGGGCGCCTTCGTGCTGCTCGGCGCGCTGCGCGGCCGCGCGCCGACGGGCTTCGTGTCGCTGGGCACCTTCCTTGCGTGCAGCGTGGCCTGCTTCGCGCTGCCCGCGCGCGTCACGACCGAGCCGGTCTCGGCCTCCTACGACGCGATCCTGGCGCTCAACGTGACGCTGCTCGAGTGGCTCGGCGCGCCGCCGGCCAGCCGCGTCGACGTGCTCTACACCGAGCTGGGGGGGCGCGTGGCGCGCTTCATCGCCTTCGCCTACACCTACCACTACCTGAACTGGTTCTCGAAGACCTCGATCATCCAGTGGCACCGCATCCCGCGCGCCTGGTCGATCGCCAACGTCGCGCTCTGGCTGGTCGCGGTGGGGCTCTACCGGCACGACTACGCGCTGGGCCTCTCGGCGCTCTTCGCGCTGAGCTACCTGCACGTGTATCTGGAGCTGCCGCTCAACGGCCGCAGCTTCGCCGACATCGGCCGGCAGTTGGCGACCCTTGGCCGCGCGCGCGTGCGATGATCGCGGCCCGGCCCGCGTGCGATGATCGACGGCTCGCCGATCGGAAGGAAGCCCCCATGAACCACGCCGCACTCATCGCGCGACTCGAGAGCCAGCTCGCGCTGTTCGCTCCGCTGCTGGCCGGGTTGAGCGAGGCGCAGACGCGCTGGCGGCCGGCTCCGGGCGCGTGGTCGGTGCGCGAGGTCGTCGGCCATCTGCTCGACGAGGAGCGCGAGGACTTCCGCGTGCGCATCCGCGCCACGCTCGAGGACCCGGTCGCGCCCTGGCCGCCGCTCGATCCCGAGGGCCGCGTGACGGAGCACGCCTGGAACGAGCAGTCGACCTCGGCGACGCTCGGCGCCTTCACCGTCGAGCGGCGCGCCTCGCTCAAGTGGCTGGCCTCGCTGCGCGCGCCCGACTGGGAGCGCGCGCACGTCCACCCGAAGCTCGGCCGGATGAGCGCCGGGCAACTGCTCGCCTGCTGGGCCGCGCACGATCTGCTGCACGCGCGGCAACTGGCGAAGCTCGTCGTGCAGATCCTCGGCGAGGACGCCGCGCCGGCCGACCTCTCGTACGCCGGCAGGCTGTGACGGCCGCCGGCTTCGTCGCGATCTGGGAGTTCCGCGTGGCCGAGCCGCAGCGCGACGCCTTCGAGGAGCTGTACGCGCCCGACGGTGCGTGGGTCGCGCTCTTCCGGCGGCATCCGGGCCACGTGCGCACCGAGCTGCTGCGCGACGAGCGCTACGCCGGCCGTTACATGACGATCGACGCGTGGACCTCGCGCGCCGACTGGGAGGCCTTCCGCAAGTCCTTCGCGGCGGCCTTCGAGGCGCTCGACGCGAGCGGCGAGAGGCTCACCGTGAAGGAGTCGCTCCTCGGCACCTTCGACGTGGTGTGAGGCGCGCGGCGCGCTGCGCCGCGCCTCAGCGCTCGGCCGTGATCCAGCCGATCGCGCGGCGGCACTCGTCGACGAGCGGCGCGTCGTTCAGCTCGTGCGCGTACTGCAGCAGGATGACGGCCGTGTAGAGCGCCTTGAAGCGCGCCGCGGCCCAGCGCTCGGGGCCGATCTCGCCGTAGGCGGCGCGGAAGGCCGGACGGCCGGCCGGCGGCAGGAACGACCAGGCCAGCGCGAGGTCGATGGCCGGGTCGCCGATGTGCACGTCGCCCCAGTCGATCACGCCGGTCGGCGCGCCGCTCGCGTCGAGCAGCAGGTTGCGCGCGTGCAGATCGCCGTGCACCAGCGCGCGCTCGGCCGGCTTGAAGCCCGGCGGCGCGGCGGCGATCACGGCCTCGCAGGGCGCGGCGTCCGCCAGCAGCCCGGCCTCGACGCACTGGCCGACGAACTGCCGCAGCGAGCGGCTGCGGTAGGGGATGTCGAGACGGCGGATGCCGTCGCCCGCCACGCCCAGCGCGCGCGCCTCGCCGACGGGCACGTCATGCAGCGCGCGCAGGAAGCGCGCCAGCGGCAGCGCCGCCGCCGCGCGCGCCGCCTCGTCGGGCGCGACGCGGTCGGCCGTCTCGCCGGGCAGCCGCTCGTACCCGAACCACGGCCAGGGGTAGTTCTCGTCCGGTTCGCCAGCGTGCCTGGGGTGGGGGACGGGCAGGGGCAGGCGCCCGGCGAGCGCCGCCAGCAGCGCGATCTCGGTGCGCACGAGCTGCGCGCCGGCCTCCCGGCGCGGGAAGCGGAACACCCAGCGCCCGTTGACCAGCACGACGCTGTTGTCGAAGCCCTCGGCCAGCGGCGCGATCGTCGCCGGCGCCAGCCCGGGACAGCGCGCGTCGATGCGCAGCGCCATCTCGGCCGTCGTGAGCACGCGCTCGGGGACCCAACTCCGCCTGGTCGCCACGAGCGCCGAGCATAACGCCGGGCGGGCGGGGCCGTCCTGTCTTGCAGGCCGCTCGGCGTGAGAACAAAGTGCAGATCTTTGTGCATAAAGTACGACACTTTGTATCGTGTTCCCCATGGTGCCCGCCCGAACCGACGAGCAGGTGCTCAAGCTCATCCGCAAGCTGGGCCTGGCGCGCCCGGCCGAGCTCGAGGCGCACGGAATTCCGCGCGCGCGGCTGTACCGCCTGCTGCGCGATGGCCGTGTCGAGCGACGCTCACGCGGCATCTTCGTCGCGCGGCAACACCCCGTGACCGCGCAGCACACGCTCGCGCAGGTCGCCAAGCGCGTTCCGCAAGGCGTCGTGTGCCTGCTGACCGCGCTGCGATTCCACGGCCTGACGACCCAGGCGCCGGCCGAGGTGTGGATCGCCCTGCCTCACGAGACGCGCCGGCCGAAACTCGACTCTCCGCGGCTGCGCGTCGCACGGTTTTCCGGCGCCGCGCTGCGCGAAGGCATCGAGACGCACCGGATCGAGCAGGTCGACGTGCGCGTGTACTCGGCCGCCAAGTCGGTGGCCGACTGCTTCAAGTTCCGCAACAAGATCGGCACGGACGTCGCCATCGAGGCCCTGCGCGACTTCACGCGACGGCATCGAGGGGGCGCCACCGAACTCGCGCGCTTCGCGCGCATCTGCCGCGTCACCCGCGTCATGCAACCGTACCTGGACGCGATCTCGTGACGGGCGGCGAGCGCGACCTCGCCGCGTCGGTCGCGGCGCGACTGCTCAACCGCGCGAGACGTGACGGCGATGACTACCAGACGCTGCTGACCAGATTCTGTTTCGAGCGCCTGCTTCACCGGCTCGGCGCCTCCGACCTGCGTGATCGTTTCGTCCTCAAGGGAGCAGTGCTGCTCGGGGTGTGGTCCAGGCAGCCGTACCGCGCGACGCGCGACCTCGATCTGCTGCGTCTGGGTGATGCGACGATGGCGGCCGTGCGCCGTGATCTGGCACGCATCTGCGAGGCGTCCGTCGCGCCGGACGCGGTCCGTTTCGACGCCGCCGCCATCCGAGTGTCCGAGATTCGGGCCGAGCACGATGACTCCGGCTATCGCGCGGTCCTTCCGGCGCGTTGCGGCTCGGCGCGCCTGTCGCTGCAGATCGACATGGGAGTCGGCGATGCCGTGTGGCCTGCGGCGCGACCGACGACGTTTCCCGTGTTGCTCGAGTTCCCGCCGCCGGTCGTCCTCGCCTACCCGCGCGAAGCCGTCGTCGCGGAGAAGTTCGAAGCCATCGTCGTGTTCGGCGACCGCAACAGCCGCATCAAGGACTTCTTCGATCTGCATTACCTGGCGAGCGAGTTCGAGTTCGATCGGATCACTCTCGGTGAGGCGGTTCGCAGAACCTTCGCCAAGCGCCGGACACCGATGCCGCCGGAAACGCCGATCGGACTCACGACCGCATACTGGAGCAATCCGTCGCGACCTGCCCAGATGCGCGCCTTTGCCCGGCGTGCAAGGCTGCCCGTTCCGGACGCGCCCGGAGTCGCATTCGTCGCGCTGCTCGGCGCGCTGCTGATCCCGATCGTCGAGGATCTTCGCCGAGGCGAGCCGAGGGCAGGTTCCTGGAAGCCTGGCGGACCTTGGACTTGATCGCGGTCCCGATCGTCGCCGAGGCGGCGCCGCGCGGCACGGAGCGCGGGGGCGGCGGGTCCGCCGTGCCGCCGCTGGGCGAGCGGGTGCGCGCCGCTCTCCGACTGCGCCACCTGAGCCCGCGCACCGAGCGCGCGTATCTCGGCTGGGTGCGGCGCTTCCACGAGTTCCACGGCCGGCGCGATCCGGCCCGGCTCGGCGCCGAGCACGTCACGTCCTTCCTCTCGTCGCTCGCGACCGAGGCGCGCGTCGCGGCCTCCTCGCAGAACCAGGCGCTCGCGGCGCTGCTGTTCCTGTACCGCGAGGTGCTGGGCGTCGACCTGCCGTGGCTCGACGGCCTGGTGCGCGCCCGGTCGCCCGAGCGGCTGCCGGTCGTGCTGTCGCGCGAGGAGGTGGCCGCCGTCCTCGCCGAGACGCAGGGCGCGCCGCGCCTGATGGCGAGCCTGCTCTACGGCTCGGGCCTGCGCCTGCTCGAGTGCTGCCGCTTGCGCGTCAAGGACCTCGACTTCGGCCGGCGCCAGATCGCCGTGCGGCGCGGCAAGGGCGACAAGGACCGCATGACGATGCTGCCCGGCGCGCTCGTCGAGCCGCTGCGCGAGCAGCTGCGGCGCGCACAGGCACAGCACCGGCGCGACCTCGCGCAGGGTGCCGGCTGGGCCGAGCTGCCCGAGACGCTCGGCACCAAGCTGCCGGCCGCCGGTCGCGAGTGGCCCTGGCAGTGGGCCTTTCCGGCGACGCGCACGTATCTCGACCCGCCCAGCGGCCAGCGTCGTCGCCACCACCTGCACGAGACCGTCGTGCAGCAGGCCGTGCGCCGGGCGGTGCTCGCCGCCGGCATCGGCAAGCGCGCGACCTGTCACACCTTCCGCCACAGCTTCGCGACGCACCTGCTCGAGGACGGCAGCGACATCCGCACCGTTCAGGAGCTGCTCGGCCACAAGGATGTCGCGACCACGATGATCTACACCCACGTCCTCAACCGCGGCCCCTCCGGCGTGCGCAGCCCGATCGACCGGCTGCCCGGCGCCGGCGGTGGCCGGGCCGGTTTCGCGGACCCGCACGAAACGGATGACCGGTTTCCCCCGTGAACGGCGCATGGTCAGGCGTGACCTCCCGCCACGCCCCACGCGCCGTGCTGCGCCTCCCGCCGCCCGCCGTCCGCCGCCCCCGAATTAGCCAGACCTGCCTAACGCGCCGACTCGACCCTGGCCCCCGATCCGCATCCCATGCGCCGAAAGACACTTGCGCCGCTCACCCCGCCCCGCGCCAACGCCCTTACACTGATCGCCACGCACGGGCCGGGCGAGGAACCAAGACATGCCAAGAATAGTTAGCTGGAGATTGCCACGGTGAGTGCGGCCCTGTGTCCGCAAACAGAGCCTCTGGGTAGGCTGCGGCTTAGGCTGTTTCTGCAATTGGGCGTGACGTACGGCGTCGGCATGGGACTTGCGAACTCAACCAGCGTCATTGGCGCAGTGCTAACAGGTGCAGGCTTTGGGCTGTTCATGGCGTACATCCTGAGTGAGATGCAACGCACTCGATGGAATCATCGGCCACACAACGCGGCGCTGTGCGTGCAGCAAGCGGCAGCCACCGTGTACTCGGGTAGCATTGCTCAGGCGGTTGAGGTTGCGCGTTGCGCAATGAACCAACTGACAAACGGCCCGGTTAGAGAAAGTGCGGGTGACGCCGTCTTGCTAGAGGTTGATACCGGGTTCTCGATGTGGCCATTCGGCTATCGAGTGTCTGCGCGGATCCAAGAGGCAGGCCGCGGTGTTGTGCTAGTGCACGCCACGAGCATGCCCCGCTGGCCATTCACACTCGTCGATCGCGGCAAGAGCTACATGAACGTTCAGCGCGTCATCGCGGCGCTTGAGCATTCAAGAGTCCCGGCGCTTCCATGAGCAGGTCCCAGCTAACAAGCCGCTGCAGCGGACGGTCGGCTTCGCCGCCCGCCGCTGAGCGCCTGGTCGTTAGGCAGCAGCTATGAGCAAGGCACCCGCGCGCGAGTGGCTGTGGCGAACACG
>CAZBBB010000077.1:0-7401 GCA_964490005.1 uncultured Phycisphaerales bacterium
GGCGCGGTCTCGCGCGAGCTGCCCGTGCCCTTGCGCTGCCCCGAGACGATCACCTGAAAGCCCCCGTCCAGCAGCGCCCGCTCGGCGAAGACGCGCTGGCCGTCCTTCATCAGGCCGGCGTAGGCGTTGAGCGCGATGTCCTCGGGCCGGTGGTTGAAGCACACCCAGGCCGGGGTCATCACGTCGGTGTTGATGTCATCGAGCAGGTCGGAGACCGACAGGTCCTCCATGCGCAGGTCGACCTCGCCGCGCAGCTGCTTCCCGATCAGGTCGAGATCGCGCGTGAGGAACAGCACGCGCCTGCCCGGCTTGAGCCGGACGAGCCGCCGCCCCCGATCGTGCTCTTCGGCGCGCGAGGACACGACCGCCGCCTCAGGCGCGCTCGATGAACATGGCGATACCCTGCCCGCCGCCGATGCAGGCCGAGGCGATGCCGTAGCTCTTGCCGCTGCGCTCGAGCTGGTGCACCAGCGTCAGCAGCAGGCGCGTTCCGGTCGCGCCGAGCGGGTGGCCGAGTGCGATCGCGCCGCCGTTCACGTTGCACTTGGCGCGGTCGAGCTCGAGTTCCTTCTCGACGGCCAGATACTGCGCCGAGAAGGCCTCGTTGATCTCGAAGAAGTCGACCTTGTCCTGGTCGAGGCCGACCTGGTCGAGCACCTTGCGGATGGCCGGCGCCGGGCCGATGCCCATCTCGGAGGGCTCGACGCCGCAGCTCGCCCAGGCCTGGATACGCGCGCGCGGCTTCCAGCCGTTGGCCTTGGCGTGCGCGCCGGTCGTGACGACCAGCGCCGCGGCGCCGTCGACGATGCCGCTGGCGTTGCCGGCCGTGACCGTGCCGTCCTTGCCGAAGGCCGGGCGCAGCTTCGACAGCCCCTCCTGCGTGGTGTCGGGCTTGATGTGGTCGTCGATCTCGACCTTGCCGACGACCTTGTCGCCGCGCCGCAGCTCGATCGGGACGATCTCGTCCCTGAAGGTGCCGTTCTGCACGGCCGCCGCGCCGAGCGCGTGGCTGCGGTGCGCGAACTCGTCCTGCGCCTCGCGCGAGATGCCGTATTTCTTCGCGAGGTTCTCGGCCGTCTGCGCCATGTACAGGCCGCAGTGGGTGTCGTACAGGCTGCCCATGAGCATGTCCTGCAGGTCGAGCTTGGCGCCGAAGCGGTAGCCGCCGCGCATGTTCCACAGCACGAAGGGCGCCTGGCTGAGGCTCTCGGTGCCGCCCGCGAGCACGGTGTTGGCCTCGCCCGCCATGATCATGTGGCAGGCCGAGACCACCGACTGGATGCCCGAACCGCACAGGCGGTTGACCGTGAGCGCCGGCACCGGCACCGGCACGCCGGCCTTGAGGCCGATGTGGCGCGCGCCGTACAGGGCGTCCTGGCTGGTGTAGATCACGTTGCCGAAGACCACGTGGTCGACCTGGCTCGGCTTGACGTCGCTGCGCTGCAGCGCCGCCGAGGCGGCGATCGCGCCGAGTTCGAGGGCCGAGTGGCCCGCGAGCTTGCCGTAACCGGGCGTGCCGACGTACTCGGCCATCGCGGTGCGCGCGCCGGAGAGGATGACGAGGTCGTGCTTGCTCATGGTCGTGCGTTTCCGTTCGTGGTCGTGCGGGGGCGGCGCCTCGCGCCGCGCGGGGTTCAGTTGCCGGTGAACTTCGCCGGGCGCTTCTCGAGGAAGGCCGTCATGCCCTCCTTGAGGTCGCTCGTCGCGGCGAGCAGCCCGAAGAAGGTGGCCTCGTAGTTGAGGCCGTCGTGCAGCGGCATCTCGCCGCCGTGGTTGACGGCGTCGAGCGCGAAGCGCACCGCCACCGGGCCGAAGGACATGATCTTGCGCACCAGCTTCTCGGTCTCGGCCTGCAGCTCGGCCTGCGGGAAGACCTGGTTCACCAGGCCCATGGCCTTGGCGTCGGCGGCGTTCACGCGCGCGGCCGTGAGGATCAGCTCGAGCGCACGGCCCTTGCCGACCAGCCGCGGCAGGCGCTGCGTGCCGCCGTAACCGGGGATGATGCCGAGCGTGACCTCCGGCAGGCCCAGCACCGCGCTGTCCGCGGCGATGCGCAGGTGGCAGGCGAGCGCCAGCTCGCAGCCGCCGCCGAAGGCGAAGCCGTTGACGGCCGCGACGACCGGCTTCGGCGTGGCCTCGATGGTGTCCATCAGGCGCTGGCCGCGCAGCGCGAGCGGCCGTGCCTGCAGCGGGCTCTGCGTGGCCAGCTCGGAGATGTCGGCGCCGGCCACGAAGGCCTTGGAGCCGCTGCCGGTGAGGATGACCGCGCGCACCGCGACGTCGGCGCCGACCGCCTCGAAACAGTGCTGCAGCTCGGCGATCGTCGCGTTGTTGAGCGCGTTGAGCTTGTCGGGACGGTTCACCGTGACGAACGCGATGCCGTCCCGGTCTTCGCGCAGGATGTTCTGGTAGGCCATCGTTCAGCTCTCCTTGCCGCCGCCGCGGCGCCCGCGGCCGCGCCGGCTGCGGCGCCGGCGACCGCCGCCCGCCGCCTTGCCGCCGCCGGCCTCCTCGCCGGCTTCCTTGCCGTCGCCGCTCTCGCCGTCGTCGGCGCCGCCGTCGTCCTCGTCGGAGGCGGAGGCGGAGGCTGCGGGCTCGTCGTCGCCGCCGTCATCCTCGCCGGACGCGCCGTCCTCGCCGTCCTCGCCGTCCGCCTCGCCCTGCTCGTCGCTCTCGTCGTCGGCGCCCTCGGACGCCGCCGCCTGCGGCTCCTCGCGCGCCGGCGGGTCGTCCTGCGCGTCGAACTCGATGCCCTCGAGCGCGATCGAGTTGATGAACACCGGGTCGCGCGGCGCGCTGTTCTCCTGGAAGCGCGTGGGGCCCACCGGCACCGAGGCGATCTTGTCGAGCACCGCCAGCCCGTCGACGACCTTCGCGAAGGCCGTGTAGCGGCTGTCGAGGTAGCGCGCCTCGCCGTGCACGATGAAGAACTGGCAGCCGCCGCTGTGCGGGTCGTTGGCGCGCGCCATGCTCACGACCCCGCGCACGTGCGGCGTGTCGTTGAACTCCGCGCGGATCGTGTAGCCGGGCCCGCCCGTGCCGTCGCCCTTGGGGCAGCCGCCCTGCACCATGAAGTCCTTCACGATGCGGTGGAAGGTCAGGCCGTCGTAGAAGCCCTTGCGCGCCAGCTTGACGAAGTTCTCGCAGGTGCGGGGCGCCTTGTCGTGCAGGAAGGCCAGCGTCAGGTTGCCCATCGAGGTCCTGAGGATGGCGCGGGATTCGTCATGGAAGGTCGTCATCGCGGGGACTCCCGGGGGCTGCGCTCGTCGGGCCGGCGCGCGCGCACGGTGACGGAGGCGATCGTGACGGTCTCGGTCGGGACGCCGCCCGCGCCGCCCGCGGCGGCGATGGCGTCGAGCGTATCGAAGCCGTCGAGCAGTCGGCCGAACACGGTGTAGCGGCCATCGAGGCGCGCGATGTCGTGGCGGCCGCCCTCCTCATGGCAGATGTAGAACTGGCTGCTGGCCGAGTCGGGGTCGGGCAGGCGCGCCATGCCGAGCGTGCCGCGCCGGTGGCGCAGCGCGTTGAACTCGGCCGGCACGACGGCGCCCGAGCCGCCCGCGCCGTCGCCGTCGGGGTCGCCGGCCTGCACGAGGAAACCCGGCACGCTGCGGTGGAAGGGCAGCCCGTCGTAGAAGCCCGCACGGCACAGGCCGAGGAAGTTCTCGACCGTGCGCGGCGCGTCCTGCGGGAAGAGTTCGATCGTCATGTCGCCCTTGCTCGTGTGCATCTCGACCACCCACTCGCTCGTCACGACGGCCTCGGCCGCCAGCGCCGCGTCGCCCGCGCCCTGCGCGCCGGCCGTGCCCGCCTCCGTGCACGCGCCGAGGCCGACGCAGAGCGCGACCGCACCCAACGCCTGCCGCGCGCCGCTCATGACGCGCGCTTGTCGCCCTCCCAGCGGAAGAAGCCCTCGCCGGTCTTGCGGCCGAGCTTGCCGGCCTTGACCTTGTCGATGAGCAGCTTGGGCGGGTCGAACAGCTTGTTGCTCGGCTCGAGCTTGTGCCAGCCCTCGATGATCGAGAGCGTGGTGTCGAGACCGACGTAGTCGAGCAGCGTGAAGGGCCCCATCGGGTAGCCGCAGCCGAGCGTCATGCCGGCGTCGACGTCGCCGGGCGTCGCGTCGCCGCGCTCGACCATGCGGATGGCCTCGGCCAGATACGGCACGAGCAGGCGGTTCACGACGAAGCCGGGCGTGTCCTTGGCTGCCACCGGCACCTTGCCGCAGGCCTCGCCGAAGGCCTTGGCCTCGGCGAAGACCTCGTCGGAGGTCTTGGGCGCGCGCACGACCTCGACCAGCTTCATGAGCTGCACGGGGTTGAAGAAGTGCAGGCCGACCATGCGCTGCGGGCGGCCGGAGGCCTCGCCCATCGTGCCGATCGAGAACGAGCTGGTGTTGCTGGCGAAGATCGTCGCCGGCTTGCAGAGCTTGCCCAGCTCGGCGAAGAGCCGGTTCTTGACGTCGAGGTTCTCGACGATGGCCTCGACCACCAGGTCGCAGTCGGCGAGGTCCTTGAGTTCGAGCGTGCCGGTCAGGCGCGCGGAGGCCGCGTCGGCGTCGGCGCGCGTGAGCTTCTCCTTCTCGACGAGTTTGTCGAGGCTCTTGCGGATGCGCGCGAGGCCCTTGTCGAGGGCCCCCTGGTCGCTCTCGCGGGCGATGACCGTGCAGCCGGCCTGGGCCGCCACCTGGGCGATGCCGTGGCCCATCAGGCCACATCCGATGACTCCGACCTTCTTCACGACCATGGCGGACCAACTCCCGTTGCGATGCGGTGTGCGGCGAGCCGCCGGCAGAAGAACTCTGCCCGAGGGGGGCTCCCGGCGCCGCCTGCCGGCCCGCTGTCGGCCGCCCGTGACGCTCGGCGAGCCCGCGTCTGCGTCTGCGGCGGCAAGCCTAAAGCGGCGGATTATCGCCGCGCGGGGCCCGGACCGCAACCTCGGGCGCCCCGTCAGCGGCGGCGCGGGCCGTCGGCCTCCTCGGTGCCGCCCTCGGCCGGTTCGCCGTCGTCGAGGTCGGTCTCGAGCGCGCCGTCGTCCCCATCCGCGTCCGGGTCCGCATCGGGGTCCGCATCGGGATCCGCGTCCTCGTCCTCGTCCTCGTCCGCGTCCGCGTCCCCGGTCTCGTCGCGCGCGACGACGGCGCGCGGGGGCCGGGGCGGCGCCCTCCAGATCAGCGTCACGTGCTCGCCGGCGCCGCGCACCTTGAACGGCCGGCCGACGCGCTGCAGCCCCAGCGCGAGAAAGAAGGCCTCGGCCGAGAGCAGGGCCGTGCACCACAGTCCGCCGCCGCGCTGGCCGGCGACCGCGAGCGCCGCCTGCGCGAGCATGCGGCCGTAGCCCTTGCCGCGACGCTCCTCGGCGACGGCCAGCCCGCGCAGCCGCCACTTCTCGCAGCGGCCCTCGCCGCGGTTCTCGGGCAGCAGCGACACGACGCCGCAGGTCTTCCTGCGCTCCTTGGCGGCGAAGTGCAGCGCCTCGGGCGCATCGTCGCCCGGGTACACGGCCGCCTTCTGCGCCTGCCGGGCGTGCAGCACCGCGTGGCGCAGCGCCCGGCACTCCTCGGCCTTGATCAGGATCAGCTCGACCACGGCGGCGCAGTCTAGCGAACGGCCCGCCGCCCCTGCGGTCGCGCGGCACCGGCCGCCGCGCCGTGTACGTTGGGCGGCGTGACCGCGATCGACGTCCTGCTCCCCGTCCGCAATGCGCGGCGCACGCTGCCCTTCGCGCTGCGCGACGCGCTCGGGCAGCGCGACGTCGGGGTGCGCGTGATCGCGGTGGTCGACGTCCCGGCGGGCGGCGACGACGGGTCGCGCGCGCTGCTGGCCGACGCGGCGCGGGCCGAGCGGCGGCTGGTCGTGCTCGACGGGCCGGGCCGGGGCGCCGGCGCGGCGCTCGACGTCGGGCTCGCGGCCGTCACGTCGCCCCTGCTCGCGCACATGGAGGCCGACGACCGCTGCGCACCCGACCGCCTCGCCCGACAGCTGGCCGCGCTGCGCGCCGACGCCGGCCTGCACGCCGTCGTCTGCCGCGCCGGGCAGTTCGGCGCGCGCACGCCCGGCATGCGCCGCTACCTCGACTGGCAGAACGCGCTGCTGCGCCACGAGCAGCTGGCGGCCGAGCGGCTGGTCGAGATCCCCGCGCTGCACCAGACCGGCCTGTACCGCAGCGACTCGGTGCGCGCGGCCGGCGGCTACGCCCCGCGGGGCCCCTGGCCGGCCGACATCGACTTCTGGCTGCGCTGGTTCGACGATCCCGCGCGCCGCGTGCTCAAACTGCCGCGCGTGCTGTATCGCTGGCGCCAGCACGCCCGCCAGAGCACGCGGGCCGGCGGCGATCACGACCAGGCGGCGCTGCGGGCGGCCAAGCTGCACTACCTCGCGGCCGCGTGTCGGGCCTCGCGCCGCGACCAGGCCCGGCCGCAACCGCTGCTGCTCGCGTCGATCGGCGAGACGCTCGAGACCTGGCGCGCGCTGCTCGCGGCCGATGCGCGCTTCGAGCTGCGCGAGTGCCTCGCGTGGAGGCCCGGCAAGCAGGCGCCGCCGCGGCAACTGCTGGCCGCCGCACCCGGAGTGCTGCGCCTCGCCGCCTACGCGCGCCCCGAAGTGCGTGATCGCGTGCGTGCCGAGCTGTCCGAGCTGATCGAGCCGGACGACCTGCTGTTCACGGCCTGAGCGGCGCGGCGGGCGGCAGCAGCGCGACGAAGGCCGCCGTCAGGTCGACCGTCGTGCCGCTGCTGCCGGGGAACTCGTCGGCCACCCAGATCGCGTGCACGCGCTGCGCCGTCGCGAGGCGCCCGAGTTCGCCGGCGAGGTGCCGCGCGATGTTGTCGAGCGGCGCGCGGCCCGCGAGCTGCTCATGCGCGCGCTGCTGCGCCGCGAGCCCCTCGGCCTCGATGTCTTGGGCCCGCTCGTGCTCGCCCAGCGCCGCCGCCCGGTCGCGCGCGCCGAGGTTCGAGGCCAGCCAGTCCTCCCAGAACACGCTGGCGTAGTAGGCCGTCACGACGGCCTGCCGGTCGAGCAGCCCGATGCGCGGCGCGCCGCGCGGCGCCTCGCGCACGGCCCACATCGGCCGCACGTCGGGCGCGCCGCCGCCGCCGAAGAGCGCCGCGGCGAGCAGCGCGAACCCGGCGGCGAGGCGCATCGTCCGCACGCTCGTCATCGCAGGGTCTCCGCCGCGCGCCGGCTCAGTCGCGCTCGAAGAGCGCGGCGATACCCATGCCGCCGCTCACGCAGAGCGTGGCCAGGCCGCGTTTGGCCTTGCGCCGCGCCAGCTCGTGCAGCAGCGTCACGACGATGCGCGCGCCCGTCGCGCCGATCGGATGGCCGAGCGCGATCGCGCCGCCGTTCACGTTGAGCCGCGCCGGGTCGAGCCCCAGCTCGCGGTCGCAGGCGATGACCTGCG
>CAZBBB010000077.1:7411-15680 GCA_964490005.1 uncultured Phycisphaerales bacterium
CGCCGCGAAGGCCTCGTTGAGCTCGATCAGGTCGATGTCGGCGAGCCGCGCGCCCGCCTCCTTGAGCAGCGCCTGCGTGGCGGGCACCGGGCCGAGGCCCATGACGGCCGGGTCGACGCCGGCCATCGTGCTGAAGCTCAGGCGCGCGAGCACCGGCAGACCGCGCTCGCGGGCGAAGGCCGCGCTCGTGACGAGCACCGCGGCCGCGCCGTCGGTGATGCCCGAGCTGTTGCCCGCGTGCACCGTGCCGCCCTTGCGGAACACGGGCGGCAGCTTGGCCATGTCGGCCATGCTCGTGCCGTGGCGCGGATGCTCGTCGGTGTCGACCACCGTCTCGCCCCGGCGCGTCGCGACCGTCACGGGCGCGATCTCGTCGGCGAAGCGCCCGGCCTTCTGCGCCGCCTCGGCCTTGGCCTGGCTCTGCACGGCGTACTCGTCCTGCGCGGCGCGCGCGATCTCGTAGCGGTCGGCCAGCGTCTCGGCCGTGGCGCCCATCGGCGCGCCGACGAGCGGGCAGTTGAAGCCGTCCTGATAGTTGCCGTCGAGCACCTGCCCGTGCCCGAGGCGGTAGCCGCCGCGCATCTGCGGCAGCAGGAAGGGGATGCGCGACATGCTCTCGGTGCCGCCGGCCACGACGGCGCGCGCCGCGCCGCCCGCGATCTCGTTCGCGGCGAGCGTGATCGCGCGCAGCCCCGAGGCGCAGGCCTGGTTCACGGTGAGCGCCGTGCCCGTCTGCGGCAGCCCGGCGCCGACCTGCACCTGCCGCGCCACGTTCGGGCCGCTGCCCGCCTGGCGCGCCATGCCGAAGATGACCTGGTCGACGTCCGCGGGCGGCAGGCCGGCCCGCTCGACGACCGCGCGCGTGGCGACCACGCCGAGCTGCACGGCGCTCACGTCGGCCAGGCCGCCCATGAACTTGCCGATCGGCGTGCGCGCCGCCGCCGCGATGACGATGCCGTCGTGCCGCACGGGCTCAGCCCCCCGCGGACGGCGGGGCGGCTTCGGCGCCCTCGGGCGCGGCGGCCGGCCGGCGCGCGGCGCGCGCCGCGGCCAGCTTCGCGAGGCCCTCGGCGGGCGCCGCGAGAAACTCCTTCAGGCAGTTCTTGCAGCAGAAGCGCGTGAGCGTCGTGCCGTGCAGGTGTTCGAGCGGCGCCCCCTCGATGCGCTCGCCGCTGACGAGACAGCTGTCGAGCGGGTAGTCCTTGCCCTGCTTGGCGATCCAGGCGGCATCGACCTTGGCGACGATCGGCGCCGGGTCGGCGGCGAAGTCCTTCTTGCAGCCGTTGCAGCACAGGCCCACGAGCTTGGTCCCCGAGACCACCCACTTGGGCTCGCCGGGCAGCGGCTCGTCGCTCACCGGGCAACTGCCCAGCGGATAGTCGGCCTGCTGCGCCGCGAGCACGGCCGCGTCGAGCGCCTTGAACACGGCGGCCTTGTCCTGCTCGACGCCCTTGATGCAGGCCTTGCAGCACACGATGACGAGCCGGCCGTCGACGACGTGCTCGACGGGCGGGCCCATGTCGGGCGTCCCGAGCGGCTCGCCGCTCACCACGCAGGTGCTCAGCGGGTAGGCGGGCTTCTGCGCGGCGATCAGCGCGTCGCGCGCGGCGACTTCGGCCGTCGGCGGCGCCGTCTCGGCGCGGCCGTCCTGCGCGGCTGAAGGCGCGGCGAGCGCCGCGAACGCGAGCAGGCCGGCGAGGGCGAGGGATCTCATCGGGGGCAACTCCAGGGTGTCGGGAATGCGGATGCGGCGCGCGCGGCGGATCAGCCGGGCACCTGGATGCCGGCCGCCGCGAGCTTCTCGGCCTTGGCCTCTTCGCTGAGCGCCTCCCAGCGCGGCGCGCACTTGAGGCAGCAGAAGCCGACCTTGTGGCCCTTGTAGTTGGCGACGCCGCCCAGCGGGTCGACGGCCTCACCCATCATCGGGCAGACGGTGTTGAGCATCGTGCCCGCCGGCGGCGCGTCGGCGCCTTCCGACGACGAGGCCGAACAGGACAGCGCGCCTGCCGCGAGCAGGGCGGCGCACAGCAGCTTCATCACGTGCATCGTGCGGTTCTCCGGAAGGTCGGTCGAGCGTCGGCCACGGGGCCGGCGACGTCATGGGCCATCGTAGCGTTTTTGGTACACCGAACCCTCCGCCGCGAGGACCTCACCCGCCGTGAAGTGCGCCGTCGTCACCTCCACCACGCCGGACTGCATGGCTGCGCTCGACGGGCTGTGCGACCGGCTGCTCGGCGAACTCGGGCCGGCGCGTCCCGACCTGGTGATCGTCTTCTTCACTCCGCACCACTCGGGCGACGCGCAGGCGCTGCGCGCCCGGCTGCTCGAGCGGCTCGCACCGCGCGTGCTGCTCGGCGGCCCGGGCGAGGGCGTCATCGGCGGCGACGTCGAGATCGAGGGGCGCACGGGCCTGACGCTCTTCGCGGCCTGCTGGCCGGGCGCGCAGCTCGTGCCCTTCCGCCTCGAGATCGACGAGGAGGACGGCGAGCCGGCGCTCGTGGGTTGGCCGGCCGAGGTGCCCGAGGGCGCCGGCTTCCTGGTCGTGGCCGACCCCTACACGACGCCCGGCGACGTGCTGCTCGCCGGCTTCCACAAGCGCTGGCCGGGGGCGCCGGTCGTGGGCGGCATGTCCAGCGGCACGGGCGGCCCCGGACAGGGCCTGCTGCTCGACGTCGACGGCGTGCACGAGGAGGGTTGCGTGGGGCTCGCGCTGGGCGGCTCGGTCGTGCTCGAACCGGTCGTGAGCCAGGGCTGCCGCCCGGTCGGCCATCACTTCGTCGTGACCAAGGCGCAGCAGAACGTGATCCTGGCGCTCGGCGGCAAGCCCGCGCTGACGCAGTTGCGCGCGATCTTCAGCGAGGTCGGCGAGGCCGACCGCCACCTGATGCAGTCGGCGCTGCACGTCGGCCGCGTCGTCGACGAGCGCAAGAGCAGCTTCGAGCGGCGCGACCTGCTCGTGCGCAACGTGCTCGGCATCGACCCGCGCAACGAGGCGCTCGCGATCAACGACTACGTGCGCGCCGGCCAGACGATCCAGTTCATGGTGCGCGACAGCGCCGCGGCCAGCGACGATCTGTCGACGCTGCTCGCCGAGCAGGCCGCGCGCGGCCCGAGCCTGGGCGCCCTGCTGTTCTCCTGCAACGGACGCGGAACTCGTTTCTTCGGCGCACCGCACCACGACGTGCGGGGCATCCAGGGCGTGCTCGGCGAGCTGCCGGTGGCGGGTTTCTTCGCCGCCGGCGAGATCGGCTCGGTCGGCGGCCACCCGTTCCTGCACGGCTTCACGGCCAGCATCGCGCTGCTGCGCGAACGCGCCGCCAAGGCCTGAGCCGCCCCCCGGCCGCGCGCGCGCACGCCGGGTCGTCCCCCGGCAAGCGCATTTGCCGGTACAGTGGTCGCCGCTCGACCTCCCCCTTCCAGATTCCCGAGGACCGCCACCCATGCTGAAGCACGCGTTCATCAGCCTGACGCTCGCCGGCGCCTGCCTGCTCGGCGCCCCCGCCCTGCACGCGCAGGTCGTCGCCTTCGACTGCTTCCCCATCACCGCCGCGCAGGAAGTCCCGCCGACCGCATCGACCGGCTCCGGCGTGGGCAACGCCTGGTTCGATCCGAACACGAACGTGCTGAGCTGGCACATCGCCTACAGCGGCCTCACCGGCGCCACGACCGCCGCGCACTTCCACGGCAACGCCGGCCCCGGCGCGAATGCCGGCGTGCAGATCAACATCGGCACGGCCAATCCCAACATCGGCTCGGCCGTGCTCACCGCGGCGCAGGCCGCGGCCGTGCAGGGCGGCCTGTGGTACGTGAACATCCATACGGCGGCCAACCCCGGCGGCGAGATCCGCGGGCAGGTCGTCGACAACGGCTGCCTGAAGTCGCTCGAGTGCTTCGCGATCACGCCCGGCCAGGAAGTGCCGCCCACGCCCTCGACGGGCAGCGGTCGCGGCAGCGCCTGGGTGAACCTCAACTCGCGGCGCCTGAGCTGGCACGTCGAGACGGCGGGCCTGACGGCGCCCATCACGGCGGCGCACTTCCACGGCCCGGCGCCCGTCGGCGTCAATGCCGGCGTGCAGGTCAACATCGGCGCGGCGAACCCCAACATCGGCAGCTCGGTGCTCACGGCCGGCCAGTACGCCGACCTGAACGCGGGCCTGTGGTACGTGAACGTGCACACGACCGCGTTCCCCGGCGGCGAGGTGCGCGGCCAGGCCGTACACACGCCCTGCCCGTGGTGGACCAACCTCGGCCTGGGCAAGCCCGGCCTGACCGGCCGCCCGGCGCTGGTGGGCAGCGGCCCGCTGACGCCCGGCTCGTCCAACCGGCTCGAACTGATCAACGGCCGGCCCGGGTCGACCGCGACGCTGATCGTCGGCTTCAGCAACCTCTCCGCTCCGCTCAAGGGCGGCATCCTGGTGCCCAACCTCAACATCCTGATCGCGGGCCTGCCCATCGATGCCAACGGCAGCAACCTGCTGCCCTTCACTTGGCCCGTGGGCGTCCCCGCCGGCTTCAGCATCTGGATGCAGGAGTGGATCGGCGACACCGGCGCGCACGCCGGGCTCGCGGCCACCAACGGCCTGCAGCTCACCGCGCAGTGAAGTGAGTGTCGCCGTCCGCCGCGCGCGCGGCGGACGGCGACGTCGCGGCCTCCCGTCACGCGACCCGCGGGCGCGCCGCCCGCGCGGGCGGCGCGCCGCGGGCGCGTGACCAGACTGACGCCGACGAGCAGCACGCCCGCGAGCGCGGCCGCCGGCAGCACGGCGCCCACGCGCTCGCCCGGCGGCAGTCCGAGCGCCGCGCCCGCCGCCGCGCCGAGGTCCGCCACCTCCCAGACGATCACGGCGCCGCTGCCGGCAAGCATCGAGGCCAGCGCGCCGGCCGGCGTCGCGCGCTTCCAGAACAGCGCCGCCAGCAGGGGCGGCGTGATCCCCACGCCGTAGATCGTGTAGGCCAGCAGCGCGACGTCGAAGAATCCCTGGCCGCTGAGGGCCAGCACCGCGCCGAGGGCCGACAGCGACAGCACGAGCACGCGCGCCGTGCCGAGCAGCCGGCCTTCGTCGGCGTCGGGCCGCAGGAAGCGCTGGTAGACGTCGCGCAGCAGCGAACTGCCCGCCGAGAGCAGGTAGCTGTCGGCGGTCGAGACGATGACCGCCATGATCGCGGCCACGAGCAGCGCGCCCAGCAGCGGCGGCAGGCTCGTCAGCGCGAGTTCGAGGATCACGCGCCCGCCGCCCGGCAGGTCGGGCAGCAGCGCGCGCCCGCCCACCGCGAGCAGCACGATGACGCCGTCCAGCACGAGCACCGCGCCCACGAGCAGCAGCGCGCCGCGGCGCGCGACGGCATCGCTGCGCGCCGCCAGGAAGCGCGTGTGCAGGTTGGCGTCGCCGATCACGAGCAGGAAGGTCGGGAGCGTGGCCGAGAGCAGCCCGAGCAGGGTGTAGTGGCCGGCGAGGCCGCGGCCCGTCGCGGGCAGCGCGGCGAGTCCGGCGTCGAGGCCGCCGGCGGCGCGCCAGGTGAGCGGCAGCGCGACGAACAGCACGAGCGTCATGAGCACGCCGTTGAAGGTGTCGGTGAGCGAGACCGAGGCCAGGCCGGCGAGCGCCGTGTACAGCCCGACCACGCCCGCCACGGCGAAGATCAGCAGCGTCGCGTCGAGTCCCGGCTGCCCGACGAGGCCGGCCGACTGCAGCAGGCGCTCGAGCACCAGCGCGGCGGCGCGGAACTGATAGCTCACGATGACCAGGTAGGCCGAGACGAGCGTGAGCGCGCCGAGCACGCGCGCCGCCGGTCCGAAGCGCTCCTCGAGGATGTCCTGCAGCGTGAAGGCGCCGTGGCGACGCACGCGCACGCACAGCAGCGCGAGCACGGCCAGCCCGAGCGCCGAGCCGAGCGGCAAGGCCAGCGCCGGCAGGCCGACGCGCCAGCTCTCTTCGGCGAGGCCGAAGATCGAGCCCGTGCCGGTCCACGTCGCGAGCAGCGTGCCCGTGAGCACGAACAGGCCCAGGTCCCGCCCCGCGAGCGTGAAGCCCGCCTGTCCCCGCACCTGCCGCGCCTTGTACGCGCCGAGGCCGACGAGCGCCGCCAGATACACCCCGACCGCGACGAGGTTGTGCACCGGCGCAGTCTAGCGAGCGTGCGGGCCCTCGCCGCGCGCTCCTCGCCGCCCCCGCCGCGCCCGGCGATCGCGGTTAGACTGCGGGCCCCGATGCCGCTCCTCCGCTCGACCGCCGTGCTGCTGCTCGCGCTGCTCGTCGCGCCGCCCGCACCGGCGCAGATCGAGACCCTCGCGCCCGGGCCCTTCGCGGTGGGCAGCGCCGAGTGGAACTTCGGGCCGCTCACCATCAGCGAGCCGGGCGGCGGCGGCGGCAGCACGATCGAGGTCGAGCACTTCGGCACCGTGCGCTACCCGGCCGTGACCGACGGCGCCTCCGCCTTCCCGTCGTCGGCCGGGCCCTTCCCCTTCGTGGTCTTCGCGCACGGCCGCTACCAGGTCGCGCCCTTCATCGGCAGCAACCACCTGCAGGCCGGCTACCTGATCGAGCACCTGGCCAGCTGGGGTTTCGTCGTCGCGAGCGTGAACCTCGACGTGGTGGGCGAGTACGCGCTGCCCTCGGCGATCAAGCAGCGCGGCGAGATCATCACCGCCACGGCGGCCGCCTTCGGGCAGCTCGACCCGGCGGGCTTGGTGCTCGACCTGCAGCGCGTGGCGCTCGTCGGCCACAGCCGCGGCGGCGAGGGCTGCCTCTCGGCCTGGAACGCCGGAAACCTGCCGAACATCGTGGGCATCGCGACGATCGCCCCCACGAGCTTCGCCACGATCGCGCTCGACGGGCCGCCCTACCTCGGGCTCTACGGCAGCAAGGACGGCGACGTGAACAACGGCTGGCCGATCATGGTGCACGACCGCGTGCTTTCGCCGCCGACGGCCCTGCAGTACATCGAGGGCGCCAACCACTTCTGGTTCACCGAGACGATCACCTTCAGCGGCGAGGGCGCGGCGGACATCACCCGCGAGCAGCACCACGACATCGCGCGCGCCTACATCGCGGCCTTTCTGCGGGCGGTCACGCACGACCCGCCGCTGTCCTTCGCCGAGCTGTGCGACGGCCCCTCGCTCGCGCCGCTCACCGACGCGCTCGAGATCCACCCGATCTACCGCGACGCGCGCACGCTCGTCGTCAACGACTACGAAGACCTGCCCGCCGACGCCGCGAGCAACTCGCTGGGCGGCGTGTCGGCCGGCGACCTGCTGCCCTGGATGGACGAGCAGTCGCTGCAGGACAACGCCGCGACGCTCTACCACCTGACGCAGGGCCTCAAGACTGGCCACGACCTGGGTGCGGGCGCGGCCTACTACGTCGAAGAGCTGCCCGGCGGGCTCGACGCCAGCGGTTTCGGCCAGCTCTCGGTCGAGCTGCTGCAGCGCTGGGGCGCGCCGTCCAACGCGTCGGGCCAGGCGCAGGACGCCAAGCTCGTGCTCATGGACGGCGACCACGACCTCGCGTGGCGCCGGCTCTCGCACTACGGCGAGATCCCCTGGCCGGCCACGCACGGCGGCGCCTTCCCGAAGAAGAGCGTGCTGCGCACGACGCGCGTGCCGCTGGCCGACTTCGTCGCCGCCAACCCGAGCCTCGACCTGGCGAACCTGCGCTTCGTGGCGCTGGTCTTCGACCTCACGCCGGCCTCCGAGCTGCGCGTCGACCGCATCGCCTTCACCGACTGAGGACCCCGTGCGCCGCCTGCTCCCGATCGCCGCCGTCCTGCTCGTGCTGCTCGCGCCGGCGCGCACGCCGACGACGGGGCGCGCGGCGGCCGCCGCGCCGGCCGAGGAGTTCGCCGTGCACGGCGCGCGCGTCGAGGTCGTGCAGCGGCCCTTCACCGACGAGCAGGGAGGCACGTACGTCCTCGACCGGCGGGTGCACGTCGACGGGCAGGGATTCGTCGGCACGTCCTTCGGGCCGAGCGTGCGCTTCCGCCTGGACGGCGGGCGGGAGGTTGAGGCGCTCATGGTGATCCTCGACGACGGCCGCACGCTGCGCGCCTGGCCGCCGCCCGGGCTGCGCGGGCTGGCGACGCTGATCGTCGAGAACGCCGACCGCCGCACGGCGACGGCGACGATCGCCCTCTGAGCCGCGACGTGCAGGGCGCCGAGCTCCCCGCCGCGCCGGCCGCCGCGCCGGGCCGCGCGCCGCAGCCGCTCGCCGGACGTCGCGTGGCGCTCGTGCACCACTGGATGGTCGAACGCCGCGGCGGCGAGCGCGCGCTG
>CAZBBB010000078.1:0-15674 GCA_964490005.1 uncultured Phycisphaerales bacterium
CGATGATGGAGCAGTATCTGCGCGCCAAGAAGGAGGCCGGCGACGCGCTGCTGTTCTTCCGCATGGGCGACTTCTACGAGCTGTTCGGCGAGGACGCGCGCATCGCCGCCCGTGCGCTGGGCATCACGCTCACCTCGCGCGAGAAGGGCGAAGGCGCGCTGCCGATGGCGGGCGTGCCGGTCAAGGCCTTCGACGGCTACCTGCACCAGCTCATCCGCGACGGCTTCCGCGTCGCCATCTGCGAGCAGATGGAGGACCCCAGGCTCGCCAAGGGGATCGTCGACCGGCAGCTCACGCGCATCGTCACCGCCGGCACGCTCTACGAGGACGACCTGCTGCCGCGCGGCGCGAGCAACTTCCTGCTGGCGATCGCGCCCGAGGGCGAGCGCACGGGCCTGGCCTGGATCGACGTCTCGACGGGCGCCTTCTCGGCCTTCGATTGCGCGAGCGAGCGCCTCGCCGACGAGGTCGCCCGGCTCGACCCGGCCGAGATCGTCGTGCCCGAATCGCTGCTGCACGACGCGCAGGGCCTGCGCGCGCGGCTGGCGCGCGCCTGCCCGGCGCCGGTCGCGCGCGGCGCCGAGTGGACCTTTTTGCCGGCCAACGCGCTCGAGCTGCTGCGCGAGCAGCTCGGCGTCGCGACGCTGGCCGGCTTCGGCTTTCAAGACGACCAACCCTGCCTGCGGGCCGCGGGCGCCGTGCTGGCCTACGTGCGCGAGACGCAGCGCGGGGCGCTGCCGCCGACGGGCCGCCTCGCCCGCCACGACCCGACGACGCGCGCCGCGCTCGATCGCGCCACGCGCTCCTGCCTCGAACTGCTGCAGACGCAGCGCGAGGGCCGGCGCGAGGGCAGCCTGCTCGCCGTGCTCGACCGCACCGGCACGGCCATGGGCGCGCGCCTGCTGCGCGAGTGGATCGTCGCGCCGCTCGTCGACGTGGCCGAGATCCGCGCGCGGCAGCTCGCCGTCGCCGAGTTCGTGACGCGGCGCGAGGTGCACGGCCGCCTGACGGCGCTGCTGGCCGACATGCCCGACCTCGAGCGCATCGCGACCCGGCTGCTCGCCGGGCGCGGCAGCCCGCGCGATCTGGCCGCGCTGCGCGCGGGCCTGGCGCTCGTGCCCGAGCTGGCCGAGCTGCTGCAGAGCTGCGACAGCGCGCCGCTCGCCCGCGCCGCAGCCAGCCTGCGACCGCTGCCCGAACTGCTCGAACTGCTGCAGCGCGGCCTGTCCGAGTCGCCGCCGCTCGCGCTCAACGAGGGCGGCCTGATCGCCCCGGGCTGGAACGCGCGCCTCGACGAGCTGCGCGCGCTGCGCGACGACGGCACCTCCGCGATCGCGCGCTTCCAGGCGGCCGAGAGCGCGCGCACCGGCATCGGCTCGCTCAAGGTCGGCTTCAACCGCGTGTTCGGCTACTACATCGAGATCAGCCACGCGCAGGGCGGCAAGGTGCCCGACGACTACACGCGCAAGCAGACCCTCGCCAACGCCGAGCGCTACATCACGCCCGAACTCAAGGCGCTCGAGACGAGCATCCTCTCGGCCGACGAGTCGGCGCGCGCGCTCGAGGCCGAGCTGTTCGGCGAGCTGCGCGCGCGGGCGGCCGTCGACGGCGAGGCGATCCGCGGGCTGTCGCGCGAGATCGCCGGCGTCGACGTGCTCGCGGGCTTCGCCGCGCTGGCCCGCGAGCGCGGCTGGAACGCGCCGCTCGTCGACGACGGCCCGCTGCTCGAGATCGAGGGCGGCCGGCACCCGGTGCTCGAGGGCCTGCTGCCGATGGGCGCGCTCGTGCCCAACGACGCGCGGCTCGATCGCGACACGGCGCGGCTGGTGCTCGTGACCGGCCCGAACATGGCGGGCAAGTCGACCTACATCCGGCAGGTGGCGCTGCTCGCGCTGCTCGCGCAGATCGGCTCCTTCGTGCCGGCCGCGCGCGCGCGCATCGGCGTCGTCGACCGCATCTTCACGCGCGTCGGCAGCGCCGACGACCTCGCCGCCGGCGCCTCGACCTTCATGGTCGAGATGACCGAGACGGCGGCGATCCTGAACAACGCGACGGCGCGCAGCCTCGTGATCCTCGACGAGGTCGGGCGCGGCACCTCGACCTGGGACGGGCTCTCGCTGGCCTGGGCCATCAGCGAGTACCTCTACAAGGCCGTCGGGGCGCGCACGCTCTTCGCCACGCACTATCACGAGCTGGTCGACCTGGCCGACGAGTTCCCCGCCGTGCGCAACGTGAACGTGGCGGTGCAGGAGCAGGGCGAGCAGGTCGTGTTCCTGCACCGCATCGTGCCGGGCGGGACCGACCGCAGCTACGGCCTGCACGTCGCGCGGCTCGCGGGCGTCCCGCAGCCCGTGATCGAGCGCGCGCGGCGCATCCTCGCCGATCTCGAAACGCGCTCGCCCGATCTGCGCCCGGCCGCCGACGAGGCGCCCGCCGGCGCCGCCGCCCCCGAGCCCGTGCAGGAGGCGCTCTTCCCGCGCGCCGGCGCCGCCGTGCTCGACGAGATCGCGGCCCTCGACCCCGACCTCATCGCGCCGCTCGACGCGCTGCTGCTGCTCAAGCAGTTCAAGGAGCGGCTGGGCCCCGAGCGCGAGGACGCTCCGCACGACCCGATCAGAGATCGCCGGGGGGAGTGACCTGCCAATCCCAGCCGACGGCTCCCGTGCGATCGGCGACCGACGCCTCCAGTTCCCACTTCGCGTCCGTGGGCAGCGGCAAGGCTCCGAACAGGGCCGTCGCCTCCGTCAGGTCGGGTGAGACATCCACGAAGGTCAGGAAGGGCAGCAGGAAGTTCCAGACCTCGCCGTACGGACCGAGCTTGACGGACAGCGTCGCGAGGTCGAGGCCGCCGGCCGCGTCGAGCAGCCCGTCGGGATCGGCGAACGTGAGGATGAGCGCGTTGTTCGAGGGCGCGAATCTCACGTAGACCTTCGGGCCCGAGGGCCGGCTCGCGGGGTCGAAGGGGCTGCTGCCGACAGCCGTCTCCACGCCGTTGGCGAAGCCGTCGCCGTCATTGTCGCCGTAGCGGTCATTCACGTTGGCGAAGATGAAGCCCGTCGGGTCGCCCACCGGCAGCATGTTGCTCGTGAACGCGGGCGTCAGCGGCACGGAGGACTTCACGCCGGTGACGAGATGGACCCGCTCGAGCCGCTCGACCCCGAGGGGGTGGAAAATGGAGGTCACCACCGCGAAGGCCTCTTCGCCCGTCGGCCCGAGCGCCAAGCCGCGGATGTACCCGCCGAACTGGAACTCCGCGTCGAGCGCCCCGCCGCCCCCCGGCAAGTAACGGCGCAGAGTGTCGCCGAAGGTCGGCGGCTGAACGGCCGTGTTGTAGTCGCCGCGGATGAGCACGCGCCCGAGGCCGTCCACGCGCAGGTCGGCCGGATTGGCGCCCCCGCCGCCCGCACCGGGAATCTCGAAGCTGTTCAGCACGCCGCGGCCATCGACCTGGACGAGCGTCCAGTACACGCTGGCCGGCCCGGCGTGCATCGCCCACAGCGTGCCGTCAGGAGCGGCTGCGAGCTGCGCCAGCAGCTCGTCCCCTGACGAGGCACCGAACCATGGAAGCTGCTGCGTCTGGACGACATGGCCGTCATCGGGATCGATGCGCACGATGAGCGCTTTCCACCATTGGCCGCCGAGGGGCGAGACCCCGCCGATCCAGATCTCGCCTGGGGGCGTGATCGCCAAGTGACCCGGGTAGAACGCGCCCGAGTACTGGAGCGGTCCTTCACCGTTGACCCACGCGATCGCCCCCTGCGCGTCGACGCAGTACGCGGGACCGATGCCCGACAGGGGAATCCGCGTCAGCACGTATTTGCGTCCGTCGGCGGACGGCTCGATGTTGATCGGGTTGTGACTCAAGCTCACGAGCGGCTGCTGGACGCCCGAGCTGTCGATCGGCAGCAGGTGCTTGTTCGAGCCAAGCGGCGTGTAGACGGCCCAAGCCAGACCAGTCGCGTCGCGGGAAATGTCGCTCGCCTTGCCGAGCGAATCCACGGGACTTGGCTTGGTGAATCCGAGCAGGCTCAGCTTTCGGCTGAAACGCAGGACGCCTCCGCCGACCCCCGCCTTCTGGCCATAGATGAAGACCTGCTCGGCGATCTGTGCCGAGGCGGGCGACTGCGACATAAGGAGCACCAGCAACGTGACCGACACCACGGAGCGCGCGTTCATGGCTCGGGGTTCTCGACCACGAAGGCCCACGCCCTGCCGGCCTCGTCCTGGACTACGAATTGCTCGTCACGAACGTCGGCCTGCCGCGCCGTCACGACGAACTGCTGCCCCGGATGGTTCAGCGGGTCGCCCACGCCCTTCGCGAGCCCGCCCTCAGCGAGACACGCCACGACCGAGGCGATCACCGAGGGGAGTTCCACCCGCGAAATGAGCCTGCATCCGCATGTCGTGACTCCCTCGGGATGTCGACGCGGCCGCCTGCTCAGCGGGCGCGGCATCCAGTGTCGACCCCGCTCTGGATTCCGTCAACGCCCCCCCGAGCGGCGGTCGCCCCCGCCCGCCCCCAGCCGCTGGAGCTGGCGGTCGTGGCGGCGGGAGAAGGCGAGTTGCACGAGCAGCGCGCCGGCGAGGGCCAGGGCCATGTCCCACTGGGCGTCCCAGACGTCGCCCTGGCTGCCGAGGAACGCGGCGCCGGCCTGCGGGTCGGCGATGAGCGCGGTCCACCACTCGAGCAGTTCGTAGCTCGCGCTGATCGCGAGCGCGATCGAAGCGCAGATCCAGAACAGCGCCTTGCCCCGCACGAGGCCCGTGTGGCGCAGCAGCAGTTCGCGCGCGAGCAGCGCCGGGATCACGCCCTGCAGGAAGTGCCCGAGGCGGTCGTAGTGATTGCGCGAGAGATCGAACGCCTCGCGCGCCCACTCGCCGAGCGGCACGTGCGCGTAGGTGTAGTGCCCGCCGAGGCACAGCACGAGCGCGAAGAGCGTCGCGAGCCGCACGGCGAGGGCCGTCCAGGGATGCGTGCGCCAGCGCCACGCGAAGGCGCCGAAACCCAGCGGCACGGGCAGCGTCTCGAGCAGCCACACGACGCGGTCGAAGGGCGCGAGGCCCGAGGCGAGGAAGGCCGCCGCGACGATCCCGAACTCGAGCTTCGGGAAGGGCTGCGGCGCGGCGCGGTTCATCGCGCCTCGAGCAGCACGACCTTCAGGTACGACGACTCGGGGAAGGTCAGGCGCGCCGGATGGCAGCCGGCCGCGCCGCGCCGCTCGAGCAGGCGCACGTCGCGCCCCGAGTCGGCCGCCGCCGCGCGCAGGACGTCGAGGTGCTCTTCGGCCGAGACGTGGAAGCTGCAACTGCACGTGACCAGCCGCCCGCCCGGCCTCAGCAGGCGCAGCGCGCGCAGGTTGAGGTCCTTGTAGGCGCGGCGGGCCGACTCGCGATCGGCGCGCCGCTTGGCAAGCGCCGGCGGGTCGAGCACGATGCCGTCGAAGCTCTCGCCGGCCTCGCCCAGCGCCTTGAGTTCGTGGAACACGTTGGCCTTGCGCGGCGTGATGCGCCCGGCCAGGCCGTTGAGCTGCGCGAGCTGCGTCAGCGCGTGCAGGGCCGGCTCGCTCGAGTCGAGCGCGAGGACCTCGCGACCCGCCCGCGCGAGCTGCAACGAGAAGCCGCCGTCGCAGCAGAAGGCGTCGAGGGCGCGACCCTCGGGCAGCACGCGCGCGGCCCAGGGCTGCGCCTCGCGCTGGTCGAGATACGCGCCGGTCTTCTGGCCCGTCCACGGGTCGCAGGTGCGGCGCAGGCCGCCGATCGTGAAGGAGACCTCGTGCGGCACGCGACCGGCGAGTTCGACGATGCCCTCGGCCAGGCCCTCGGGACGCCGGAAGCCGCCGTCGTGCCGCGCGAGCACGCCGACCAGGCCGTGCGCGTCGACCAGATGGCGCGCCAGCTCGGGCGCGAGCGCGTCGGCCCAGCCGCAGCCGGCCTGCACGACGGCGATCTCGCCGTAGCGATCGACGATCAGCCCCGGCAGGCCGTCGGCCTCGGCGTGCACCCAGCGGCAGGCGCCCTCGCCCGGCGCGAGGCGCTCGACGCGCTCGACGATGGCCGCATCGAGACGCGCGCGCCAGAAGTCGGGCGCGAGCGTCACGGCCGCGTCGTTCGAAACCACCCGCAACGCGATCTTCGAGCGCGGGTTCCAGACGGCGTGGCCGCGCGGCACGTCGACGGGCCCCTGCAGCGCGACGAGGCAGGGCGCCTCGGGGCCGCGCGCGACGAGCTGATCCTCGTAGATCCACGGATGACCGCTGCGCAGGCGCGCGACGCCCTCGCGGCTCAGGACGACGACGGGCAGGCTCATCGGCTCGCCTCGGCCGCGCGTTCGCCGCCGGCGCCGCGCTCGTCACCGCGCGCTCCATCGCGCGCGCCATCGCGCGCCTGCGGCAGCACCTGCTCGAACACGCGCAGCAGATTGGCGCCGAGCACGCCCTCGACGACGCTCTCGGAGTGGCCGCGCCGCAGCAGGCCCTCGGTGAGGCGCGGCAGCGCGGCCACGTCGGGCAGGTCGGTGGGCGTGCTCGCGATGCCGTCGAAGTCGCAACCCAGGCCGACGTGCCGCGGCCCGCACTGCTCCAGAAAGCGCTCGAGGTGATCGAGCACGTGATCGAGGCGCGCCTCGCCCTGCGCGACGAGGAACACGGGGAAGACGTTGAGGCAGGCGACGCCGCCGGCCGCCGCCAGCCCGCGCAACTGGCCGTCGCTCAGGTTGCGCGGGTGCTCGCGCAGCGCCAGCGCGCACGAATGGCTCGCGATCGGCGGCCGCGTCGCGATCGAGAGCACGTCGTCGAAGGTGCTCGGCGCGACATGGCTGATGTCCACGACCATGCCCAGCTCCTCCATGGCGGCGACGACCTCGCGACCGCGGGCCGTCAGGCCGCCGTGGCGCGGCGGCTCGCCGCAACCGTCGGCCCACTCGTTGCCGTTGTTCCAGGTGAGCGTCATCGTGCGCACGCCGCGACCGAAGAACTCGACCAGCACGTCGAGGTCGTTCTCGAGGGCGTGGCCGCCCTCGATGGCGAGCACGGCGGCCAGGCGCCCGGAGGCGCGCGCCCGGCCGATGTCGCCGCGCGCCGTGCACAGCGCCAGCCGCTCGGGGAAGCGCCGCAGCTGGCGGTCCATCGTGTCGAGCTGGCGCCGCACGCGCTCGGCGCTGTCGACCCCGACGTGCCGGGGGTGCACGAAGCAGGTGAAGACCTGCGCGTCGAGGTTGCCGCCGGCGCAACGCGACAGGTCGAGGTGACGCCCCTCGGGCGCCGCGTCGAGGTCGTAGCCGCGGTCGGTCATCTCGGTCAGCGTGTCGGCGTGCGCATCGAAGACGAGCGCGCGTCGATGCAGCGCCAAGGCGGCGGGCGAGACGGTGAGGGGTGCGGGCATGGCCGGCGCAGTATCGCGCCGCCGCGCCGCCCGATCACGAACCGATCAGCGCCAGCGCCTCAACCCGTCTCCGCCAGCGCCTGCTCGATGGCGGCCCGGACCGTCTCGTCCTGCTCGGCGGCGAGCAGCGCACGCAGCACGGCCAGCGCCTCGGACCGGCGCGGCGGCTCGGTGCGCCCCAGCGCGCGCGCCGCCGTGATGCGCAGCGGCGCCGCCCCCTCGTGCCGCAGCACGTGCTCGAGCGCCGCCAGCCGGTTGAGGCCTCCCGTCGTGAGCTCTTCGAGGACGGACAGCGCCGCGATGCGTGCGGTCTCCTCCGTCTCGCGCAGCACCCGCAGCGCGAGCAGTTCTTCCATCGCCGCGCGCTCGTCGGGACTGGCCGTCGCGATGCGCCCCAGCAGCGAGCCGGCCGCGATGATGCGCTCGTGGGGCCTGCTGCGCTCGTCGAGCAGGGGCGCGGCCAGCACCTCGAGTTCGCCGGCGCCAGGCGCCTGGTCGGCCAGCCACCACCGAGCCAGCACCTTGCCTTCGCTGCCCGCCTGCCCGTCCTTGAGGTAGGCGAGCACCAGCGCCCGCGCCTGCGGCGACGAGGCGTGCGTGAGCACATAGCACAGCGCCGGCCGGAGCATGCGGCTCGACGGATCGGGGTCGAAGAGCAACTGCCGAAAGGCCTCGAGCCAGTCGGGCCGCAGGTCGACCCCCGTCCCGAGCGCGAAGATCGCCAGTTCGCGACCGAGCAGCGCCTCGAAGGTCTCGGCGCGCGCCAGCGCGGTGCCCCACAGCCACGCCTCGCTCGCCGCGGCGGGCAGCGCGTCGCAGGGCAGGTCGAGCGCCGCGAGGCCGGGCCGGGGCTGCAGGCGGAAGTACTCGCGCGGCGAGAGTTGCACCACGCCCTCGGGAACGAAGCGCCCGGCGGACCAGACCAGGCCCTGGCTGATCGAGCGCCGCGCCTCGGAGTTCTCGCCCACGTGCGGCAGCGCCTGTTCGGCGTCGCCAAGCGCGGCGAGCGCGGCGAGCGCCGCGCCCCGCACCGGAACGCTCAGCACGCGCTGCGCGAGCTCGCCCTGCAGCGACGAAGCGAAGGCCGTCGCGTCGAGCGCGGGGTGCTCGGCGGCGAACGCGCGCAGGACTGCGCCGGCCTCGTCGTGGAAGGTCTCGGGCGCACGCTGCTCGACCTCCTCGAGCCGGGCCAGCAGGCCGAGCGCCGCGCGCCCCGCGTTCAGCGCCAGCGCAAGCTCCACCGACGCGGCCTCGCCCGGCTCGGCGACGACGCCCTCGCGCAGGCGCAGCGGCCGTGCGGCGCCCTCGTCATCGAGCGGGCGCGTGAAGGCCGCCGGCGAATCGGCCTCGCCGGCCGAGTCCACGACCGCCGCGACGGCTGCGGATGCCGGGCCCTGCACGCGCAGGAACCAGCCGACGGCAAGCGCGAGCACCGCGAACGCCGCGGCCCCGAACCAGGCCGCGTGCCGCGCGGCCCGCCCCCGGCGAGCGGCGCGCGACACGCGGCCTCCTTCTTCGTGCCGCTCAGACACCGCCGCACTTCGCGATGCAGGCATAGAACACCGCCTGAGCATTCAGCTTGCACTGCGCCAGACCCGCGTCATCGCACGTGAGCGTCAGCCACAGCACATGGATGCAGAAGATCGCCTCGCAGCGCTCGACGTTGGCGAGGTAGTTCTCGAAGCAGAGCTGCTTGCACGCCATGATCTGCCCCGCCGACCCCATGCCGCCGCCGACCCACTGCGCCCGGGCGCCCGGCGCGATCGCCAGCGCGAGCAGCGCCGCGAGGACCAGGCCCGCCAACACGCCGCGGCGCGCCCCACGGCGCGTGGCCCGCCCGCAGCCGCTCGCGGAGGGCGGCTTGGCGGCCGCCACCACGTCCTTCTCGTTCCAACCGATTCCCCTCGACCTCGTGTTCATCGTGCTTCTCCCCTTCGCTCCACGACCGGAGCACACCTTGGCCGGCAGCACCGTACTGCCGGCCGCAGGGCAGGATGCCGGCGCGGCGGACGAATAACCGCGCCCCCTGCCGAGCCACCACCTCGACAGATCGAAACACCCGGTGTCATGATCGGCGCTCCCGCAGCGCAGAGCCGCGCTGCCCCACGGGGAGCTGGCATGGTCGGACCGCGCGTCTACTCCGTCGACGAGGCCAACGAGCTGCTGCCGCTCATCGAGGCCACCTTCGTGCGCCTCGACGAGCTGCGCGAAGAGCTGCGCACGGTCAAGACCAAGCTCACCGCGCTCGAGATGATCTGGGGCCGCGAGCTCGGCAGCGCGCAGTGCCCCGACCACCGCGAGGGCACGGCGCTCGTCACGCAGCTCAAGCAGCTCGAAGAGGCCTTCAACGGCGCGCTGGCCGAGCTGTCGCGCCACAGCGTCTCGGTCAAGGACGTCGACGAGGGCCTGATCGACCTGTTCCACGTGCGCGACGGACGGCTCGTGCACCTGTGCTGGAAGCGCGGCGAGACCGCCTTCACCGCCTGGCATCACGTCGACGCCGGCTACGCCGGACGCCAGCCGCTCTGAGCGCCGCCGCGCGGCGCGAGCGCCTCAGGGCAGGAACTGCAGCAGCACCGCGTTGCTGATGGCCACGCCCTCGGGCTGAGCGCCGTCGACGACGAGCGCCTGCAGCACGAGGTCGACCGGCCCGCCGCCGCCGTTCACCGTGAGCGCGATGCGTCCGGCCGCGTTCGCCAGCGACAGGAAGTTGCCGACCGTCGGCCAGGCCACGATCACGCCGCCGTGGAACGGTACCGCGCCCTGCTCGACGCCGTACAGGAAGAAGCAGGGCGCGAAGGGCGGCGCGTTCGAGAGCAGCAGCTGCGCGCTCGCGCAGCTCGACAGCACTCCGTCGCACACGCTGAGCTGCACGTTGCCCGGCCCGCCCCCGCCCAGGCTCGGCTGGCAGGCGTCGCAGTCGTCGCCGCGCCCGTCGCCGTCGCCGTCGAGCTGGTCGGGATTGAACAGGGTCGGGCAGTTGTCCCAGTCGTCCTGCACGCCGTCGCCGTCGTGGTCGAGGGCGCTCCTGCGCACGCTCGAGACGCGCACGTCGTCGAAGGCCCAGTTGCGCGCCGCGAACTGGTTCTCGCGGTCGGTGCCGAGGCGGAACAGCGGCGCGCGCGGGCCCGCCGTGAAGGGCAGGCCGATGCGCGTGTAGACGTTCTGCGGCTTGGCAGGGTGCCCGACGCGCAGCTCGAGCAGCCCGAGCGCGGCCTGCCACTCGGCCTGCACGTGGTGGAAGCCGCTCTGGCTGTCGGGATGCGTCGCGTTCGGCAGCGGCGCGACGACGTCGTGCGCGCGGCCCTGCGCGTCGACGATCACGAAGCGCAGCGCCTCGTCCTCGGCCCACAGGTCGATCGAGCCGCTGCTGTCGTGCAGCGTGCCGTAGGTGGCCGTGCCGCCCGAGTAGGCCATGAGCAGGCCGGCCCCTTCGCCGTACTTGCTGAAGACCGTCGGTGCCGTCGCGATCGTGCCGCTCGGCAGGAAGGCCAGGTCGAGCCCCAGCCCCGCCTTGCCGAAGCCGTTCTTGTCGAGCAGGAAGGCGGGCGAGGCGCTCGCGGTCGACGAGCGCAGGAACAGGTCGTGCAGGCCGTCGCCGTCGAGGTCGCCGACGGTCATCGCCACGGCGTTGGCCACCTTGAACTGCTGCTTGGCGGGGAAGCACTGCCCGCCCGGGATGGCCGCGCTGATCGGCCCGAGCAGCACCGACGAGGCGCTCGTGTCGCTCACGCCCCAGCGCCAGTTCGCGACGACGATGTCGATGCGCCCGTCGTTGTTCAGGTCGCGCTCGGCGTTCACCGTGAAGGGCCGCGGCGTGCGGACCCAGCACGAGGGCGCCGCCGGAAAGCGGCCGGTCGTGTCGTTGAGGTGCACGGCGAGCCGGCCGGGCACGCCGCCGTCGCCGAAGTCGAACAGCGGCTGCGCGAGCACGACGTCGAGCCAGCCGTCGCCGTTCACGTCGCCCAGCGAGGCTCCCAGCGACTGGTTGCTGCGGTCGGAGGCCGTGAGCGCGATGTCCTGCCAGCTCCAGGCGCCCTGCACGATCTGCCCCAGCAGCACCCGGCTGGGCGCCGCGCCGAAGCTCGTGTAGAGCACGTCGAGCACGCCGTCGTCGTCCACGTCGCCGACCGCGAGCGCCTCGCCCGTCGCGATGATCTGCGCGTAGGGCAGGCCCATGAGCGCGAACTGCCCGGCGCCGTCGTTGGCGAAGCCCACGAAGGCCGGCGTGTTCGGCGAGTAGCTGCCGACGAGCAGGTCGAGGTCGCCGTCGCGGTCGAGATCGGCCAGCACGAGACCCTGCGCGAGATCGGCCTCGATCGCGAAGCTCGCGGCGTACTGCCCCGACTTGGCCAGGGGCCCGAGGAACACGTGCACCTCGCCCGGCGTCGTCGGCGTGAGCGGAAAGGGGATCGTGCTGGCCTGGTTCATCGCGACGACCAGGTCGACCACGCCGTCGCCGTTCACGTCGCCCGCCGCCATGCCGCGGGGCACGAAGCTCGCGAGCTGCGCCGGGTTGGCCAGGTCCAGGCCGAGCCCCTCGTTGAAGTACACCTTCGTCGTCGCCGGACCGCCCGCGTCGAGCGGCGCGCCCACGACCAGGTCGAGGAAGCCGTCGCCGTCGAGCGAGGCGCGCCCGGGCAGCGAGAACAGATGGCGCCGCTTGCCGACCGTGGTCGAACCGGGGCGCACCCAGAACTCGATCGTGCCCTGGTCCGCCTCGAAGTCGGGCAGCTTGTGCAGCGAGAAGGCCACGCCGTTGGGCACGCGCAGCAGCGCGCTGCCGAAGATGCCGCTGCCCGTGACCGACAGGTTGTTCTTGACCAGCGTCGGGCCGTCCGTCGAGAGCATGTCGGCGCCGCTCTCGAACTGCCCGAGCACCAGCGTGGCCGCGTCCGGGCCCGCGATCGGCGCGTGCGTGAGCGGCGGGCCGGGCGGCGGGCACTGCGCGGCCCCCGCTCCGGCCAGCAGCGCCAGGGCGAGCAGCGGGACGCAACGGGTGCCGGGGGAGCGCATCTGGTGTCCGTGGAGAGTGCCGGAGCTCCCGGCCGACCCGCGTCGCGGGCCGGGGCGGCGCGTGCCGGCCGCCGGGCGGAACCCGCAGTCTACCCCTCTTTCGGTTGGCCGTCCGGCGGCGCTGCAGCCCTCAAGGTGAAGCGGATCGGCACGTCGAGCCAGTCGCTGATGGCGGTCGTCCCGCGTCGCGCGGGCCGAAAGCGCCAGTTCCGCACCGCGTCGAGGGCTGCCTGATCGAGCAGTCCGTGGCCGCTCCCGGCGGCCAGCTCGACCTGCTGCGGCAGGCCGTCGGCGCCGACCTGCACGCGCACGACCACCAGCCCCTGCCACCCGCGACGGCGCGCCGCCGACGGGTAATGCGGGGGCGGATTGTCCTGTTCGGGCTGGGCCGCGACGACGGCCACGGTCGCGGGCGCCTCCGCCTCGGCCTCGGCCTCGGTCTCGCCGCGCCGGTCGACCGCGAGCGGAGGCGGCGCCGCCGTCCCGGGTCCGGGGTTCGTGGCGGGCACCTGCGCCGGCGGCGGGTCGGGCCGCGGTCCGGGCACGTCCGGGAGATGCAGCGGCGGCAGCGAGGCGAGCACCTCGACGAGCGCGCGCGGCTCGGCGCCGCCGGCGGCGAGGCCGCCGATCTCGGGTTCGCGCACGAGCGCGTCGGGCGGCGCGGCGGGTCCATCCAGCGCGGCTGCCGGGCTCGGCGCGGCCATGTCGCGCCGAGCGCCCGCGTCCGCGGACGGGGCGACGGACAGCCGGCCCCAGACGATCCGCGGCGCGGGCGAGGCGGCGTCGGGCGGCGAGAGCCCGCCCGGCGGTCCGAGCGCCAGCCAGGCCTGCAGCAGCACGACGTGCGTCGCGAGCGAGAGCAGCGCGAGCGCGAGCGTCGGGGTCCCGCGGCGCCGTCGCTCAGAAGCGGACATCGAGGCTCAGCACCAGGCTGCGGCCCGGCTCGTTCACGCCCGAGCCGTGAATGCGGTAGTTCTCGTCGAGCAGGTTCTCGAGCGCGACGGTGAGCGTCGTCGTCGGCGACAGGGCGCGCCCTGCGCGCAGGCCCAGCACGCCGTAGCTCGGCGTGCCGCCGGGCGGGATGCGCTGCAGATCGGTCTGGTCCTTGAGCGAGAGCTTGTCGGCCTTGGCGGCGATGAGCGTGTCGGCCTGCCACCACCACGCGCAGTCGGCGGGCCGCCACGTCGCGCCGAGCACCAGCGTGAGCGGCAGCGTGCGGTCGAAGGGTTCGCTGACCTCGTTGCCGGCCGGGTCGAACTGGTCGACGAGCCCGTCGTTCCAGGTGGCCGAGGCGAAGGCCGTGACCTCGCGCGAGGCCTCCCATGCGGCGCGCGCCTCGACGCCGTAGAGCCGGCCGTCGCCGACGTTGCTCTTGACCAGCACCGGCAGGCCGCCGAGGAACTGCCCGGTCGGCGAGCGCACGATCATGTCGCGCACCCAGGTGTGGAACAGCACCAGCTCGCCGTTCCACGCGTCGCGCTCGAGCTTGGCGCCCACCTCGAACTGCAGGTAGTGCTCGGGGTCGAGGTCGGGCGTCGGGCTCTCGATGCCGCTGTCGGTGAGTTCGGAGGTCAGGTCGGACAGGTTGGGCGCGCGGAAACCCTGCGCCAGGCCGGCGAACACGTTGAGGCCCTCGCCGAGCCGGCGCAGCACGCGCGTGCTGCCGGTCAGCGCCTGCCAGTGCTCGTCGACGGCGAGGATGTTGCCGGGCGTGGCGGGGTCGGCGCCCGGGACATTGGGGTTGTCGACGCGCTCGGCGCGCGCCGAGGCGCGGCTCCAGCGCAGGCCCAGCGTCGTCTCCCAGGGGCCGGACACGAGCTCGTCCTGCACGAACAGGCCGAGCGTGTCGTAGCTGGCGTCGTCGCCGACCGGGCCCTGGATGTTCGCGAGCGTGAGCGTGCCGTTCGTGGAGTCGTTGCGGAAGCTGTCGACGCTGTCGTGGTAGCCCTCCACGCCCCAGGTGAGCAGCCCGCCCCCGGTGTCCGACTCGAACTCGATCTGCAGGCCCGTCGTGGCGACGTCGAAGCCCGACTCGTCGTACTTGCCGCCGGTGCGCAGGCGCTGCTGCAGCTCCTGCTGGCGCTGCCAGCTCAGCGTGACGCGGCCCTCGTCGTAGAGCCCGCCGTCGTGGTCCCAGGTGAGCCGGCCGTAGACCAGGTCGCGCTGCTGGTCGAGGTCGCGGAACAGCTCCGTGCCCGGCGCGGTGCCCTCGAAGGGGATGGCGTCGATCGTGGTGTGCGTGCGCGGCACGTTGTCCTGGCGGACCCGCTGCGCGACGAAGGTGAGCTGCGCGCCGTCGCCCTGCGGCAGGTCGAGCCGCGCGTCGAAGTCCTGCTCGTCGAAGGAGGTGCCGGGCTGGTTGCCGGTGCCGTCGCCCGCGCGGATGTCGCCGTAGTCCTTGTCGCTGATGCCGCCCTTGAGCGCGTAGACGCCGGTCTGCCCCGTCTCGAACTCGACGCGGTTGAACAGCGCGCGCTCCGCCGAGGACCAGCGCATGACCCAGCGCCCGGCCCAGTCGTCGAGCACCTCCGACTTGGCGGTGATGGCGTTGACCGCGCCGCCGATCGCGTCGCTGCCCCACAGCGAGGACGAGGGCCCGCGCAGCAGCTCGACGTGGTCGATGGAGTAGGCGTCGACGGTCGAGAGGTACTGGTTGGGCCCCTCGCGGAAGACCGAGTTGTTGAGCCGGATGCCGTCGATCATCAGCAGCGTGCGGAAGCCCGTGAAGCCGCGGATGAAGGGCGAGGACTGGCCGGGCCCGGTCTTCTGCAGCAGCACGCCCGGCTCGCGCAGCAGCGCGTCGGGCAGGCTGCGCGCGCCCGGGCCGCTGCGCAGCTCGGTCTCGTCGATGACGGAGATCGACTGCGGCACGTCGAGCAGCTCGCTCTCGTGGCGGGTGGCCGTGACGACGGTCTCGGGCGCGCGCGGCGGGTCCGGTTCAGCTCCGGGCCCGACCTCCTGGGCCGAGGCCGCCCCCGCGAGCACGAGGTGCGCGGCGAGCAGGGCGGAGGGGCGGAGGGCGCGACGCATGCGGAGATCCATGGACCGTGAAGGTCATGGAAGCGCAGCGCGCGTCGCTTCGGTTCATTGCAGGAGTCGCGTCAGCGCTCGGCGAGCACGGCCAGCGAGGCCATCGCGACGGCGCCCAGGCCCGCCGAGCCCGTCGCGGGGCGCGAGCGGGCGGCCATCGCCGCCAGGTCCGGCGCCGGCCCCGCGAGCGCGGGCAGGGCGGCCGGCTCGTCGGCGCGACCGCTCGGCGCCACCCAGGCCAGCTCGGC
>CAZBBB010000079.1:0-15437 GCA_964490005.1 uncultured Phycisphaerales bacterium
ATCGCCTCCACCACCGAGAGGCCGAAGAACTCCTGGAGGGCGGTGCTGACCACGTGACCCTGCTCGGCCCTGGCAATATCGGGCCCTACCTGGACATCGCCTGGCTCCCGGGGCTCACCGTGAGCGGCGAGCGACTGAGCGGAGTGCGCACCACGCTCTTCGGCGAGGGGGCCGACCCCGCCGGCACCGAAGACGCCGCCGACGGCGGCGCAGAGCCGGCCGGCCCGGCGCGCGCGGCGATGGAGCGCGCGGCCGAGCAACTGCGCTCGGCCTCCGACGCGCTGCAGGCCGCCGAACGCAGTCTCGCGGCGGCGCGCAACCGCGCGCGCTCGCTCGCGCAGGCCTCCTCCGCCGACGCCGCGCGCGCCGGCGAGCAATTGGAGGAACTCGCCGAGCGCCTCGAGGCCGCGCAACCCGAATCAGGCCCCGAACTGCTCGACCGCACGCGCCAGCTCATGGAGGAGCTGGCGCGCCTCGCGCGGGCGGCGGCGGAGGGCGGCGCGGCGGCCACGACGGCGGCGGCGCAGGCCGGCCAGCTCTCGATCGACGAGATCCTGGCGCAGCTGCGCGCGCGCGCCGCGCAGGCCGAGGCGGCCGGTCCGCCCGACGCGCCGCCCGACCCCGCCGCGATGGACGCGCTCGCCGAGCGCCAGGACGAGCTGGCGCAGCGTCTGCAGCAGCTCATGCAGCGCCTGCAGGAACTGCCCGACCAGGGCTTCGCGTCGGCGGCCGAGCAAGCCGGCCGCGCCATGCAGGGCGCGTCGGACGCCCTGCGCTCGGGGCGCAGCGAGGAGGCGGCCGCGCGCGAGCGCGAGGCGGCCGAGAAGCTCGAGCAGGCGGCGGGCGCGCTCGCCGGCGAAGGGCAGCGTTACGAGCGGCTGCGCCAGGACGAGGTGCTGTTCCGCCTCAATGAAGAGCTGGAGAGCCTGCTCGACGCGCAGCGGGAGCTGACGGCCGAGACGGCCGAGGTGCAGGCCGCGCGCGCGCCCGACGAGCGCCTGCCGCGCAGCCAGCGCCGCACGGTCGAGCGCCTCGCCGACCGCGAGCGCGAACTCTCCGTGCGCGCCGAGCGCCTGCGCGCGGCGCTCGCCGAGGACGAGGCGGTCGCGTTCACCTTCGCCCTCGAGCGCACGCGCGACGACCTGGTGTCGGTGGCCGAGCGCCTCGCCGCCGAGGAGACGGGCCGCTGGGTCGCGGCGGGCCAGGCCGACGTCGAGCGCCGCCTCTCCGACCTGCTCGCGGTGCTCGACGACGAGCTGAAGCGGCGCAAGGACGCGCAGCTGGAGGAGCCGCCCGAGGGGCAGTCGCAGCCGCCGCCCGAGACCCGGCCGGGGCTGGTGCCGACGGTCGCCGAGCTGCTGCTGGTGCAACGCCTCGAGCAGTCGGCGCTGGCGCGGCTGGAGAACTTCGCCCGGCTCAATCCCGAGCTCGACGACGAGGAGGGCCTGGGCGAGATCGAGCGGCAGCTGCTCGAGCGCTGGTCGGCCGAACACGTGCAGGTCACCGAGATGTTCCGCAAGATGATCCCGACCGAGGGGGCCGGCGCGCCGAGCCCCGCCCCCGAGACGCCGCAGGAGGGCCGATGATCTTCGTCCAGCTGTGCGGGGCGGCGTGCGCGGCGCTCTGGTCCGTGACGGGCCTGCAGTCGGGCGAGGGCGTCGAGGCCCTCGTCGCGCGCGTGCAGGAGAACCTCGCCGCGATCGACCGCGCCCTGGCGGAGGCGGCCGACGCGCCGCGCGCGGCCTCGCCCATCGAGCGGGCGCGCCAGGGGCACCTGGCCGCGATCCGCGACCTCGAGGAACTCATCAAGAGCGTGAAGTACCAGCGCAGCCCCGAGAGCCGGGGCGGCGGCGGCCAGCCTCCGCCGCAGGGCGACTCGCCCTCGGGCAGCAGTCCGCCTCGCTCGAGCGACGGCCAGAGCGCGCCGCAGCCGCCCTCGAGCGGCTCGCGGGAGAGCGAGACGCCGCCGCCCTCGTCGAGCGCTTCGGGCGAGAACCGGCCGCAGGACGGCGAGGCCGCGGGAGGCGAGCCGCGCCCGGACCCTTCCGACGCGCCGCCGCCGCCGAGCCCGACCGACCGCTTCCTGCGCACCGACACCGACGCGCGCTGGGGCGTGCTGCCGCCCAAGCTGCAGGAGCAGCTGCTCAACCTGCACGTCGACGACGTGCCCGAGCGCTATCGCGCCTTCCTCGACGCCTACGTGCGTGCCGTGAACCGGCAGGAATCGCCGTGAGCGCGGCCGGCCTGCTCGTCGCGGCGCTGATCGTGCCGGGGCTCGGGTCGGTCGGCGCCGGCGGCGTGGCGGGGCCGGCCGCGGCCTCCGACGTGCGCGGGGACGACCGGCTGCAGCTCGAGTCGGTCGTGGCCATCGTCGCGCGCGGCCACGCCTTCCTCGCGCGCCAGCAGAACGTCGACGGCAGCTTCTCGATCGTGCGCAACGAGTCGGGCAATGCGGCGCCGGTCGCGGTCACGGCGCTCGCGGCGCTGTCCTTCATGGCGGCCGGCCATCTGCCCGACCGCGGCGAGTACACGGCGCGCGTGCGCCATGCGATCGACTGGCTCGTCGAGCGCTGCCGCCACGACGGCTACATCACGACCGACGCCGACACGACCTCGCGCATGCACGGCCAGGGTTACGCGCTGCTCGCGCTCACGCAGGCCTGGGGCATGGAGGGCGGCGACGACGCGCGGCGCGCGCGGCTGCGCTCGGCGATCGTCCGCGGCGTCGGACTGATCGAGACGACGCAGGGCGAGACCGGCGGCTGGTACTACGAGCCGCGCGCCACGCAGAACCACGAGAGTTCGATCACGGTCTGCATGATCCAGGCGCTGCGCGCGGCGCGCGACGCGGGGTTCGCCGTGAACCGCGACGTGATCCGGCGCGCCGAGGCCTACGTCGCGGCCTCGCAGAACGAGGTCGACGGGCGCTTCCGCTACATGCTCAACGACCCGCGCACGAGCTGGGCGCTCACGGCGGCGGCGATCTCGACGCTGAACGCGACGGGCGACTACGGCAGCGAGCGCCTCGAGCTGGGCTTCTCGGCGCTGCAGCAGGCCGACCCCTTCACGGGCGGCGGGCGCTTCGAGGCCTTCCAGGACTACGGCGCGCTGTACGCCGCGCAGGCCTACTGGTCGTGGCGCGACCCGGCGGCCTTCGGCCGCTGGTGGCCGGCCTTCGTGACCAGCTGCGCCGAGCGGCAGCGCCCCGACGGCTCCTTCTTCGACGGCGAGTACGGTCACGTCTACGCGACCGCGATCGTGACGCTCACGCTGCAGGTGCCGCTCGGGTACCTGCCGCTGTTCCGGCGCTAGGCGCGCGCTGCGCGCAGACGCGGGTGCGGATGGAGGCTCGTCGCGCTCAGCTTCCCTGAAGCGCGGCGCGCAGGCGGGCGGCGGAGGTGGCGGGGCGTTCCTCGCAGACGTACAGGCCGAGCTGCTCGTAGCCGCCGAGCGGCTGCGTGTACGGACGCAGCTCGAAGAGCGGCGCGCAGCCCTCGCCGGAGTGGCAGACGAGGTTCCACGCCGGCTCGCGTCCCGAGGCGGCCATGAGGGCGGAGGTCGCGAGCGACAGGCGCGCGACGGCGAGGGCCAGCGCGTCGCGCGTCGGCGCGTCGAGGTGGTGCAGCCAGCCGCAGGCTGCGGCGCGCGGGACGACGAAGGCGTGCAGCGGGCGGCGCATGAAGGGCGGGACGAGCGTGACGGCCCGCGCGTCGATGGTCTCGACCACGAGCGCGGCGGGCGTGTCGCGCAGCAGCGCCGCGGCGAGGTCGCGGGTGAGGCGCGGCTCGGCGAAGGGGCGGTCGACGAGCAGCAGCTGCTGATGGTCGTGCTCGACCGAGCCGCCCACCGTGCGGCCGCGGTTCTTGATCAGGCCGACGTGGCCGCGGTGGCCGGCGCCGGACTCGGGGTAGCGGCCGTCGGCGTGGTGCAGCAGCCACTCCTCGGCGGCGGCCCACTGCGCGAACAGGGCCGCGGCGGTCTGCGCGTCGGCGCCGATCAGACCGCCGTCGTGCCGCAGCGAGGACCACTGCACGAGGTGCACGCCGCGCAGTCCGCCGGCGCGGCGCGGCGCGGGCGCGGCGATCGGGAAGAGGTTCGGCGTGATCCACGCCAGGTCGTCGCCGGGCAGGGAGGCCAGGTCGACGGCCGGGCAGGTCGCGTCGCCGCACACGACGCAGTCCTCGGCGCGGAGCGGGGGGGCGAGGCGCCGCGCGCGCGCCTCGGAGTACGCGATCGGCAGGTCGAGGCGCGGGTCGAGCGCCTGCTCGCCGTCGGGCGCGTGCGCGGCGGCCGACTCCGCGCAGAGCGTGACGAGTCCGTCGAAGCCGAGGTCGTCGAAGGAGCGCGCGGCGGTGTTCGCGGTCAGCGCCTCGCGCGGCAGCGAGGCGGCTCGCGCGTGGGCCGTCGAACTCGCGCGGTGCGTCGCGCGCGCCGACGGGGAACTCATGCGCCGCTCGGGGAGGACGCGGCGATCGTGCCGTGCACGGGTGAACTCGCGCTGGCCTGCTCGCGCCGCGGCATGCGGCCGGCGAGGAAGGCCGCGCGGCCGGCCAGCCAGGCGTGCTTCATGGCGAGCGCCATGAGCACCGGGTCGTCGGCCAGCGCGATGCCGGTGTTGAGCAGCACGCCGTCGACGCCGAGTTCGAAGGCCACGCTCACGTCGCTGGCCGTACCGACGCCGGCGTCGACGATGATCGGCACGCCGGCGCGCGCCTTGATCGTCGCGATGTTGCGCGGGTTGAGGATCCCCAGGCCGCTGCCGATGGGAGCGCCGAGCGGCATGACGGCCGCGCAGCCGACCTCCTCGAGGCGCAGCGCGAGCACCGGGTCGTCGTTGGTGTAGGCCAGCACCGTGAAACCCTCGGCCACGAGCGTGCGCGCGGCCTGCAGCGTCGCGAGCGGATCGGGCAGCAGCGTCTGCGGGTCGGCGAGCACCTCGAGCTTGAGCAGGTCGCCGTCGAGGGCCTCGCGCGCCAGGCGCGCGGTGCGCACGGCGTCCTCGGCGCCGTAGCAGCCGGCGGTGTTGGGCAGCAGCGTGATGCGCGCCAGGTCGAGGTGCTCGAGCAGCGAGCCGCCCGGGCCGGCGGGTTCGCCCAGGCCGATGCGCCGCACGGCCACGGTGACGCACTGCGTGCCGCTCGCGTCGAGGGCCGCGCGCATGAGCGGCAGCGTGGCGTATTTGCCCGTGCCGACGAACAGCCGCGACGAGAAGCGGTGGCCGCCCACGACCAGCGGCGCATCGCCGGGCACGCTCTCGACCTGCCGCCGTTCGTCCATGGCCGCGATTGTAGCGGCGCGCCGCGCGCTCAGGCGAAGAACAGCCAGGTCACCACGCCGAACAGCGGCAGCAGCACGGCGCCCGACCAGAGCAGGTAGCCGCCGAAGCCGGGCATCTTCACGCCGGCCGACTCGGCGACGGCCTTGACCATGAAGTTCGGGCCGTTGCCGATGTAGGTGTTGGCGCCCATCATCACCGCGCCGCAGGAGACGGCGGCGAGCAGCGCCCCGGCCTGCGCGCCCTTGTCCAGGACCTCGGCCAGGAAGCCGGGCGTCGTCACGCTCACGCCGTACTGGCCGGCCATGATCGAGCTGAAGGTCAGGTAGGTCGGCGCGTTGTCGAGCACGGACGAGAAGGCGCCCGTGGCCCAGAAGTACTGCCAGGGACGGTCGAGCCCGAGCGCGGGGCCGTGCGCGTTGAGCAGCAGCAGCGGGGGCGTCATGGTGACGAAGATGCCGACGAACAGCACCGCCACCTCGACGATCGGCCCGGCCGAGTAGGCGTTGGCGGCGCGCACCGACGGGCGCGTCGTGTACCAGGCCGCGCAGGCCAGCGCGCCGAACAGGCCTTCCTGCAGGCCGAAGGGCCAGCGCGCGCCGCCCGTGAGCCAGCCCTGCCCGCTCGCCAGGATCGTCAGCATGATGCCGCCCAGGAACAGCGCGTTGTGCGCGCCGTCGATGCGCAGCGGCACGTGCTCGACGACGCGGTCGAGCAGCGAACCCGGCGTGTCGCGCTCGTCGCGCACGAGCATGCGCTGGTCGAGCAGGTTGAACAGCGCGAGCAGCACGAGGTTGACGAACAGCCAGGGCTTCCAGAGCGAGAAGGTCCAGGCGAAGGGCACGCCGCTGAGGAACCCCAGGTACAGCGGCGGGTCGCCGAGCGGCGTGAGCAGGCCGCCGCAGTTGGAGACGATGAAGATGAAGAAGACGACGATGTGCGCGCGGCGGGGGCGATGCGCGTTGGCCGACAGCAGCGGCCGGATGAGGAGCATCGAGGCGCCGGTCGTGCCGATGAAGCTCGCCAGCAGGCCGCCGAGGGCGAGCAGGCCGGTGTTCGCCAGCGGGGTGCCGGAGAGCGAGCCGCGCAGGTGCACGCAGCCCGTGATCACGTAGAGCGCGGCGAGCAGCGAGATGAAGGAGACGTACTCCGCCAGCGACTCGCTGAGATGGTGCGCGCCTTCCGCGCCGCCGGCGATCAGCAGCCAGACCGCGGCCGGAAGCCCCAGCGCCGCGCTGAAGAGCGCCTTGTTGCGGTTGCTCTCCCACCAGTGCGGCGCGGCCAGCGGCAGGATCGCGATGCCCGCCAGCGTGAGCGCGAAGGGCAGCACGCTCCACGGCGGCAGCTCGAGCGTCTCCGCGGGCAGGGCCGTCAGAGCCAGCAGCATGGGAACGGCCGTCCGGCGGGGCGAAGCGCGGGAGTCTGCCCGGGCGCGGCCGGCGAATGCAAGGGGGGCGGCGCGCTCAGCCGCCGCCGACGAAGGTGACGATCTCGACCGTCTCGCCCTCGGCCAGCACGCGCGCGGCGTGCCGCGAACGCGGCACGATCTCGCCGTCGACCTCGACCGCGCACCGCGCCGCGCCCGCCCCGAGATCGGCCAGCAGACCGGCCACGGTCGTGCCGGCCGCCACGCGGCGGCTCTCGCCGTTGACGCGCACGCGCAGCCCTTCCTCGCGGGCCGAGGAGGGCGCGCCGCTCACTTGGCCTTCTCCCACTTGTAGAGTTCCATCACGTCGCCGAGCGTGCGGCCGCCGTGGATCTCGCTGCGCACGCGGTTCTCGAGCTCGAGCACGTCGAGCGCGCGGTTGGCGACCTCGACGGCGCGCGCCTGAGGCACGACGACCACGCCGCTGTCGTCGGCGACGATCCAGTCGCCGGGCGCGACGCGCTGGCCGCCGACCTCGATCGGCTGGCCGATCTCGCCGAAACCCTTGGGCTCCCAGGCGTGCGGGCAGGCGTGGCGCGCGAAGGCGGGGAAGCGCAGCGCGCGGATGGCGTCGACGTCGCGGATCGCGCCGTCGATGACCACGCCCGCGAGGCCGCGCTGCAGGCAGCTCTCGGTCGCGAGTTCGCCCCAGACCGCCGGCGGCCGCCCGCCCGCGTCGATCACGAGCACGTCGCCGGGCCGGGCCGCATCGATGGCCTGCACCGGCTTGGCCCAGTCGCCGGGATAGGTGCGCACGGTGACGGCCGGCCCCGCGCAGCGCAGGCCCGGCACGAGGGAGACCAGCCCGGCCACCGCGCCGCCGCGATGCATCGCGTCGGAGACGTTGGGCGTACTGACCTTCAGGAAGGCCTCGCGCACCTCGTCCGGGCCGTAGCGTCGGAAGGCGGAGACCGGGCGCGCGCGCCGGTCGGCGAGCGCCGCGACGATCGCGGCCGTGGCCGCCGTCGCGTCGGTGGCCTTGGTGATCGCGCCGCCCACGATGACGACGTCGGCGCCGGCGGCGGCGGCCTCGGCCGCCGTGCCGGCATGGATGCCGCCCGCCACGCAGACGGTCAGCGAGACGGCCGCGCGCACGGCCGCGAGCGTCGCGAAGGGCTGCTGGCCCTGCATCTGCTGGTCGATGCCGCAGTGCACGTTGACCGCCGTGGCGCCGAGTTCCTCGGCGCGCCGGGCGACGGCCACCGGGTCGGCCACGCCGATGAGGTCGACGATCACGCCGATGCCGTAGTTGCGGCCGGCCTCGACGCACTCGCGCAGCGTGCCCTCGCCGGCCGCGCCGAGCACCGTCGCGAAGGACGCGCCGGCCTTGGCGGCGAGTTCCATCTCGAAGCGGCCGGCGTCCATGGTCTTGGTGTCGGCCACGATGGGCAGCGCCGGGAAACGCTCGCGCAGCGCGCGCAGCGCGTCGAGTCCGGCGCTCTTGAGCAGCGGCGTGCCGACTTCGAGCAGGTCGGCGCCGCCCGCGGCGGCCTCGCCGGCGACGTCGAGCGCGCGCGCGAGCAGGTGGTGGTCGAGCGCGACCTGCAGGCGCGGCCGCGTCGGCGCGGCGCCGGGCGCCGGGCGCGCGTCGGTGGGCGAGACAGTCATCGGCGGCCGCTCCGGCGGGGCGAGGAGGACGGGCCGGTCGTGCCCGGCGCCAGCGGGCGATTCTAGGGAGAGGGCCGATTTCCCGCCAAGACGCCCCGATCGGCGGCACGCGGCGGCGCCGGACCCGACGCCCCGCCTTGACAGCGAGCGGGCTCGCGGGGCCTAATGGTCGGCTTCCTGCGCACCTGAAGGTGTCATGGCAAGTGGGTGCCACGACCCACTTGCTTGCGTTTTCGGGGGCGTCGCAGGGCCCCGACAAACCTTCTTGATCGAGAAAGGATGCCCATGGTGAACAGCGAACTGCTGCGGATCATCGAGGCCATCCACCTCGAGAAGGACATCGAGAAGGAGCTGATCTTCCGCACCATCGAGAACGCGATGGTGGCGGCGATCCAGAAGAAGGTCGGCGAGGACGTGCCGATCCACTGCTCCCTCGACCGCCAGTCGGGCCAGCTGGCCGTGACCTCCGAGGTCGACACCGGCGCGATCGACCTCGGGCGCATCGCGGCCCAGACGGCCAAGCAGGTCATCATCCAGAGCCTGCGCGACGCCGAGAACGCGGCCATCTACACCGAGTTCGAGCACCGCGTCGGGCAGCTCGTGCTGGGGACGGTGCAGCGCATCGAGGGCGGCGCCCTGGTCGTCAACGTCGGCAAGGCCGAGGCGATCATCCCGCGCGCCGAGCGCGTGCGCGGCGAGATGTACTCGCCGGGCGACCGCATCCGCGGGATCATCTCCGAGGTCAAGCAGGTCGGGTCGCGCGTGCGCATCCTGATCTCGCGCGTCACGCCCGACCTCGTGCGCAACCTGTTCGAGCTCGAGGTGCCCGAGGTCGCCGACGGCGTGATCGAGATCCGCCGCATCGCGCGCGAGCCCGGCTACCGCACCAAGATCGCCGTGCACAGCAACGACGCGCGCGTCGACTGCGTGGGCGCCTGCGTCGGCATCCGCGGCACGCGCATCAAGGCCATCACCGACGAACTCAACGGCGAGAAGATCGACATCATCCGCTGGAGCGAGTCCGAGGAAGACCTCATCGCCAACGCGCTGCGGCCGGCCCAGCTCGCCTCGCTGCATCTCGACGAGGAGACCAAGATCGCGAAGGTCGTCGTGCCGGACGACCAGCTCGCGCTCGCCATCGGTCGCAAGGGACAGAACGTGCGTCTCGCGACGCGCCTCACCGGGTGGGACATCCGGATCGAAGGCGTGACGCAGATGCCGCACAGTGCGCGCGACGAGAACGGCAATCTCATCGCGCCGCCGCCCGCCGAAGCGGGTGGCGAAAAGGCCGGCCCGGCCAACCAGGGCGTGGACAGCCGATCGGCCGACGACATCGCGTCGTCGAAGGCGGAGTGATGTGTCATGCGGCTGCACGAACTGGTCAAGGAGCTCAACGCTGACGGCAAGCGGATGCTGGAGCTCGCCAAGGAGCTGAACCTCGGCGTCAAGAGTCACTCCAGCAACCTCCCGAAGGGCACCGAGGGCATCCTGCGGGCCGCGTGGACCGAGGAGCTCGAGGAGCTCGAGGCCAAGGCGGCCAAGCGGCGCGCTCGCGAGCAGAAGGCGGCTGCCGAGGCCGCGGCCGCCGCCGAGCCCGCCGCCGCCGAACCGCTCGCGCCGTCCGCCGAGGACGGCGGGACGGGCGCGGCGCCCGCCGACGCGCCGGTCGCGCCGCAGGCACCCGAGCCGCTGCCGCTCGAGGCCGTGGCCGAGGTCCCGGCCGCCAGCGCGCCCGAGGCGCCGGTCGCGCCGAGCGAGCCGGCGAGCGACGACCCCGAGTCGACGCGCCGGCTGGTGGTCACGATCGGCGGCATGGTCGCGCTGCCGGGCGTCACGGCGCCGCCGGCCGACGAAACCGGTGGCGAGCCGGGGCAGGCCGCGGCCGAGGGCGAGGGCGAGGCCGGCGACGGGGCCGCCGAGGACGAAACCGCGACGACCGAGACGACGGGCCCCACGCGCCGCCGCGGCGCGCGCATCCTCGGACGCATCGACCTCAAGCCCGCCGACCTGCCCGCGCGCCATCGTCCCAACGCCGCCGAGCCGACCGAGTTCGACCCGCTCGATCCCACGCGCATGGCGCCCACGCGGCGCGGCGCCCGCGGGCCGGGACGCGACACCGAGGGCGAGGCGGCGGCCCGCGCCAAGTCGGGCGGCAAGAGCGGCAAGCAGGCCTTCGAGTGGGTCTTCGACCCCGACGACAACTCGGCCCTCGCGGCGCTGCGCATCGGGCACGTCAACACGCAGCGGCGCGGCCCCATGCGCCGGCCGCCGATGCGCCGCAACATCCTCGGCGGCAGGAACCGCACGCGCCGCACGGCGGCGCGCCCGACGCACGGCATCGAGGTGCGCCCGCCCATCGGCGTGCGCGAGCTGTCCGAGCTGCTCGGCGTGCGCACGCGCGAGATCCTCACGCACCTCACCGAGCACTTCGATCCGCGCGACAAGAACGCGGTGCTGCAGGCCGACCACCTGCTCGAGCTGGCGATCAAGATGGAGCGCGAGATCACGGTGCTCGAGCCCGAGACCGAGTTCGACCGCCTGCTGCGCCACGAGGACGAACGCGCCGAGGCGCTGGCCGGCGAGGAGCTGCCGCGTCCGCCGGTGGTGGCGGTCATGGGCCACGTCGACCACGGCAAGACCTCGCTGCTCGACGCGCTGCGCAAGACCAGGGTCGCGGCGGGCGAGGCGGGCGGCATCACGCAGCGCACCTCGGCCTATTCGGTGCGCAACGCGAACGGCGCCACGGTCACCTTCCTCGACACGCCGGGCCACAAGGCCTTCACCGAGATGCGCCTGCGCGGCGCGCAGCTCACCGACGTGGCGCTGCTGGTGGTCGCGGCCGACGACGGCCCGATGGAGCAGACGCTCGAGGCGATCGACCACGTCACGGCCGCCGGCGTGCCGCTCGTGGTGGCGATCAACAAGATCGACAAGAACAACGCCGACCCGCGCATGGTGCGCCAGAAGCTGGCCTCGGCCGGCGTGATGGTCGAGGACTACGGCGGCGAGGTCGGCGTGGTCGAGTGCTCGGCCACGACCGGCGCGGGGCTCGAGCAGCTCGTCGAGCGCCTCGCGCTCGAGACCGAGATCCTCGAACTGCGCGCCGACCCCAAGCGGCCCGCGCGCGGCATCGTCGTCGACTCGCGCAAGGACCCCAAGCTGGGCGTGGTGGCGACGATCGTCGTCACCGACGGCACGCTGCGCGCCAAGGACGCGCTGCTGGCGGGCACGGCCGTGGGTCGCGTGCGCTGGCTGATCGACGACCGCGGAGAGCGCATCGCCGAGGCGGGGCCCGGGGTGCCGGTGCAGGTGCTGGGGTTCGAGCAGCCGCCCGAGGCCGGAGCCGAGGTCTTCTGCGTCGAGGACATCAACCAGGCGCGGCTCGTGGTGCGCGAGCGCCAGGAGGCGGCGCGCAAGGAGGCCGAGCAGCCGGCGGCGGTCGATACGGTCACGCTCGAGAACCTGTTCGAAACGATCGAGTCGCGCGAGGTCACCGAGATCAACGTGATGGTCAAGGCCGACCAGCACGGCACGCTCGACGTGCTCAAGCGCACGATCGAGGAGCTCAAGCACGCCGAGGTGCGCTTCAAGGTCGTGCGCGCGGCCGTCGGCGGCATCACCGAGGACGACGTGCTGCTGGCCTCGGCCAGCAAGTCGATCCTGATCGGGTTCGCGGTCACGACCGACGCCGACGCGCGCAAGGCGCTGGCGCGCACCGGAGTCGAGCTGAAGACCTACGACGTGATCTACGAGATGCAGGAGGACCTCGAGAAGGCGCTCGAGGGCGAGCTGGCGCCCGAGAAGGTCGAGACCATCCTGGGGCACGCCGTCATCCGCGAGATCTTCAAGAGTTCGCGCCTGGGCAACATCGCGGGCTGCTACGTCACCGACGGCGTCATCACGCGCGACGCGCGGGTGCGGCTCTCGCGCGACGGCAAGGTCGTCTGGACGGGCAAGCTCGACAGCCTCAAGCGCTTCAAGGACGACGTCAAGGAAGTGCGCGAGAACTACGAGTGCGGCCTGCACCTGTCCGGCTACGACGACATCAAGGCCGAGGACGTGCTCGAGGCCTTCGAGGTCAACGAGGTCAAGCGCACGCTCTCGTCGCCGGCCCTGGCCTGAGCGGGGGGCGCCGGCCGTGTGGGACCGCAACGCGCGCACCGAGGCGCTGCTCAAGGAGCGCATCGCCACGGTCGTGCTCGAGAAGCTGGCCGACCCGCGCCTCGGCTTCGTGACGATCACGGCCGTGAAGCTCTCGGGCGACAAGCGCCGCGCGCGGGTGTTCTACACCGTGCTCGGCACGCCGGCGCAGCAGCGCCTGTCGGGGCGCGCGCTCGAGGACGCCGCGCGGCACATCCAGGAGATCATCGGCAAGGGCCTGCGCATCAAGACCATCCCCGAGCTGGTCTTCACCTGGGACGAGTCGGTCGAGAAGGAATCCAAGATGCGCGAGCTGCTCGACCAGCTCGCCCAGGAACGCGGCGACCCTCCCCCCTCCCCCTGAGGTGTCAGGCACAAGAGCGCGGTTTTTCGCAGTTCCGGTGCCAGGATGCGCGCCGACAGGCGGCGAGCCCGCGCACGCGGCGGCCGCCCGAGAACCCCCGCGCCGGGGTCCGCCGTCTCAGGGCGCGGCGCGCCCGATCGGCTGGTTGCGCGACCAGCAGTGCAGGCCGGCGCCGTCGTGCAGCATCGCGCGCGCGTCGAGCTGCACGATCTGCCGGCCGGGAAAGGCCGCCGCCAGCGCCGCGCGCGCCTGCTCGTCGCGCTCGCGCACCGACTTGGGCAGCCCCGGCCGCCACATCCGCGCCGTGACGACCACGCCGTTGGCGATGATCAGGTTGAGGTAGCTGGCGGGCAGGTAGAACTCGATTTCGTCGCCCGGCTGCGCACCCTGAAACCAGAAGCGCTCGATCGGCCCCAGATCGTCGTACCGCACCCGCCGCGTCTCCTGCTCGGGCACGGGGACGCGCACGATGCGGAAGGGGCGCCCGTCCTGGTCGGTGGCGCCGCTCAGGATCGCGAAGTTCTCCTCGAGACGCGCGCTCGTCGCGCGCTGGACCGGATTCGCGTCGCGCTCGCCCTCCGGCACCTCCGCGAGCAGGATCGTGCGCTCGTCCGCGAAGCGCGCGAATTCGTCGACGTGCCCGCCGGTGCCGATGCCCCAGCGCCCGTCCTCGAGCCGGCCCCAGTCCTCCTCGCGCGGCCCGTGCTTCAGCCAGACGACCTTGCGCGCACCGTGCACGCGCAGGTGCTCGGCCTCGATCGCCTCGCGCGTCCAGCCGGGATTGCGGTCGAACTCCACGCTCTCCACGAGCAGCAGCGTGCCGCGCCCGTTCGACTGCCGCGCGCCGCCCTCGCTCACGAGCGACGACGGCACGATCGGCAGCCGCAGCCTCCGCGCCAGGTCGCGGTCGATGCCCTCCGCCGCCGGATCGGGATGCTCGAAGTCGAAGTCGGCCAGCGCCAGCTCGCCGTCCGGTCGCCGCAGGAAGAACGGCCCCGGGTCCTGGATCGCCCCGTAGCTCGTGTCGGTGTAGAGCAGTTCGATGCGCCCGAGGTCGAGGCCCTCGGCCGCCAGCCGCGCGGCCAGCCGCGCCTCGGCCGCCGCCGCCGAGAGCGGCGCCTGCCCGGCCGCGCGCTCGACGTAGCCGGGCCAGCGCGTGAACAGCAGCCGCACCTTCACGTGCGGCGTCAGCACGCGCATCAGCTCGACCAGCGACTGGCCCATCTCGTACGACGACCTCGAGCCCTTCTATCAGGAGGCCGAGGAACGGATCGGGATCAGCGGGGAGCAGGGCCCGCCAGCGATGGACCCACGCAGCAAGCCCTTCCCGATGCCGCCGCTGCCCCTGACCTACAACCTCGGACTGCTGCGGGAGTGGATGTCGAAGGCCGGGGTCGCGACCTGGAGCCAGCCGTCGGCGAAGAACTCCGTGGTCTATGACGACCGCCCGCCCTGCCAGCGGTGCGACACCTGCTATCCGATCTGTCCGACGCGCGCCAAGTACACACCCGAGGACACGATCAAGGGACGATTCCTTCGGCGCGTGGACGTCATCACGAACACGCTCGTGCGCCGGCTGCGCGTGGACCCCGCGACCGGCCGCGTGACCCACGCGACGGCGAACCACACCATCCATCGCGACAACGAGGTCGAGTTCCGCGCCCGCCACTTCCTGCTCGCCGCGGGCTTCACCTGGTCGCCGCACCTGCTCCTCCTCTCCGCCGACGCGGCGCACCCGGACGGGCTCGCCAACCGCAGCGGACTCGTCGGCAAGTATCTCGCGGGGCACCGGAACGTCGGGGCGCAGGTGCGCCTGCCGATGCGGCTCTTCCCCGGGATCAACACCCAGCACTCGCTGGTCTCGAAGCAGTTCATGCGTACGCCCGCGACCGAGCGCTACCTGCGGCACGACCTCCGGGTCTGGGAGTCGGGGTTCGGCCAGGAGCCCCGGTGGCGCGGCGCCGACGGGGAACTGCTCTTCGGCGACGCGATGTTGGAGGACTGGCGCTCGCGGACCCGCTCCGGCGTCGCGCGCCAGCGGGCCTATTACGACGTCCTCCCGGCGCGCGAGAGCGAGGTGACGCTCGACGCGAAGGCGCGGAACGCCTTCGGCGACCCGATGCCGCGCCTGACATACCGCGACGCACCGGAGTCGGTCGCCCTTCGGTCCTTCTCCGAGGAGACGATCCGGCAGCGGTTCCGCGAGTTCGCCCGCGCCGGGGACGGCGAGATCATCTCCTCCGAGAGCGCGGCCGCCGACATCGGGCAGGAACATCCCGGGGGCGGCTGTCGGATGGGCAACGATCCGGCCACCAGCGTCGTAGACCGGGATGGCCGCTCGCACGACCACGAGAACCTCTACATCGCCGGCGCTCCGACCAACGTCACGGCCAGTTGCTGCAATGGGACACTCACGTTCGCCGCGCTGGGGCTCATGACCGCTGGCCGCATCGCCCGCGAGTACCCCGCCTCCCGCACCCCTCGCTGACCCTCCTCGAGAAGGAAGCTCCTCCCGATGCGCCACGTGATCCGACTCGCCCTGTTCGTGCTCGTCCTCCCCATCGGCGCGGCCGCCCAGCGCGCGATGCAGCCCAACGACTGGCACCGCGTCACCCAGCTCTCGC
>CAZBBB010000080.1:0-14836 GCA_964490005.1 uncultured Phycisphaerales bacterium
GACCTCGATCGCCAAGCTCGCCGCGCTGCACCGGCGCGAGGGCCGGCGGGTGATGCTCGCGGCCGGCGACACCTTCCGCGCCGCGGCCGTCGAGCAGCTCTCGATCTGGGCGCAGCGGCTCGAGGTGCCGATCGTGAAGCGCGCGATGGGCGCCGACCCCTCGGGCCTGGCCTTCGACGCGGCCGACGCCGCCGCGCGCGAGGAGCTCGACGTGCTGCTCGTCGACACCGCCGGCCGCCTGCACACGCAGAAGAACCTGATGGCCGAACTCGAGAAGATTCGCCGCGTGCTCGGCAAGCGCATCCCGGGCGCGCCGCACGAGGTGCTGCTGATCCTCGACGGCACGACGGGCCAGAACGCCATCGTGCAGGCGCAGCGCTTCCGCGAGGCGGTCGAGGTGACGGGCCTGATGGTCACGAAGCTCGACGGCACGGCGCGCGGCGGCGCGATCGTCTCGATCCGCGAACAGCTCGGCCTGCCGGTGCACTTCGTGGGCTTGGGCGAGGGGCTGGCCGACATCGAGCGCTTCGATCCGGCGGCCTTCGTGGACGCGCTGTTCAAGCAGGCATGAGCGCCGAGGCGCGGCGCACCGGCACGGGCAGTTGGGAGTTGCCGCTGCTGCTGCTCGCGGCGGCCGCCCTCGCGCTGCCCGACGTCTTCGACCTCTCGGCGCTCAAGGGCGGCGCGCTCGCGGCGCTCGCCGCCGTGCTGATCGTGCCGCGCCTGCTGCTCGTCGATCGCGGCGTCTTCGGCGCGCTGCCGAGCCTGCCCGGCGCGCTGCCCTGGCTGCTCTCGCTGGGCTGGGCGGCCGTGGGATCGCTCGACATGCTCGGCGCGGCGGCCGTCGCCGACCGCCTGATCGTCGTCGGCCTCGCGCTGCTCGCCGCCCTGCTCGGCGCGCGCGCCGCGCGCCGCGACGAACCCGCGCTGCGCGACGGAGTGCTGGCGGCCACGCTGGTCACGGCGCTCGTCGCGATCCTGCAGGCGCTCGGCATCGAGCGGCGGCTGACGGCCGGCGAGCCCGAGGTCGTGGCGCTCATGGGCAACTCGATGCGCGCCGGCGCGCTGCTCGCCGTCGGCGTCGCGGCCAGCTTCGCGACGCTGCTCCGTCCCGATCCGCGCATGCCGGCCTGGCGCGTGCGACTCGCGGCCGCCGCGCTCAACTTCGGGACGGCCGCCCTGCTGCTCACGCGGGCGCGCGGCGGCTGGCTGGCGGCGGCCTGCGCGATGGCGGTCGTGGCGATCGCGTCGCGCGAGTCGCTCGTGCCGCGCCTGCGCGTCTGGGGCGTGCCGCTGCTCGTCGGGCTCGCGCTCGGCGCCGTGCTCGGTGACGGCACGCAGCTGCTGCGTCCCAAGGTCGGCACGCAGCAGACGCTGTTCTCGGCCTCCGACCCGACGCTCAACGTGCGCCTCGCCGTCTGGGGCGCCACGCTCGACATGACGCAGGCGGCGCCCTTCACCGGCGCCGGTCTCGGCCGCTACCGCGAACGCTTCCCGCCCTGGCGCCGCGCCGAGGAGGCCGCGCTGCCGGGCCTGCACGGCGCGCGCACCGAAGTCGACCACCCGCACAACGAGTGGCTGCTCGCCGCCGCCGAGGGCGGCTGGCCGGCCGCCGCGCTGCTCGCCGCCGCCGTGCTGCTCGCGCTGCGCTCGGCCTGGCGCGGCGCACGCGGGGCCGCGCTCGTCGACCACGCGGCGACGCGTGACCACGATGCGCCGACGGCGCCGCCCGACGCCGGACAGGCCGCCCACATCGCGCTCGCCGTGCTCGTCGCGGGCACCGTCGCCGCGCTCGTGCAGGACGCCTTCACCTCGCCCGGCAACGCGCTGCCCTTCTTCGCCGCCGCCGGCTGGGCCTGGGCCCGCGCGCGCGGCGACGGCGCGGCCGCCGACGCGGCGCTTCCGCAGCGCACGGGCCTCGCACTCGGCACGCTGCTCGCCGCCCTGCTCTTCATCGCCGCCTGGCCGCGCCTGCAGTGCCAGCTCGGCCTGCGCTCCTTCTACCTCGCCGCCGACGCGGGAGGCCTGACGCCCGCGTCCTTCGCGCTGCTGCGCGAGGCCGCCGACGCCGACCCGGGCGATCTCGACGCCCAGCGCCTGCTGGTCGAGTTCGGCTCGCTCGCCCTGCAGGCCTCTCCCGAGGCTCTGCCCGACGTGACCGCGGCCGTCGAGACGGCCCGCGCGCGCATCGCGCGGCTGGCGCCGCACGCGCCCTGAGCGTCCGCGCGCCGAGCGGCTGGCCTCGACGCGCTGGACCCGCGGCGGCCGCCGGCCGCGGCCCGCGCTCAGGAACTCGTGCCGACGAGCCCGTTGCTGGCCGCGTAGCCGAGGATCGCGCCCGCGTCCTGCACCCAGAACTGGAAGTAGAGCGGCAGGCCCGCGGGCGCGGCCGGGAACACGAAGGGCAGGTGCACGGCGCCCGCCCCGTTCGTGACGAAGGGCAGCAGCAGCGCGGGGCTCGGCACCATCACGCCGCCCTTGAAGGGCAGGTGGATCGCCGAGAGGCCGAAGACCAGCGTGGCCGACGCGGAGGGCGCCGCGCCCGTCAGGTCGATCTGGTTCGACGAGCCGCCCGAGAGCGGGCCGTTGCCCGAGAGCACCGGCACGCCGTCGGCGCCCGCCAGGCCGGCTCCGAGGGTCGGCCAGAAGGGCGGGTCGCAGGAGTCGGGCACGAGGTTCCCGTTCACGTCGCTCTCGTCCCCGAAGAAGATCTCGTAGACGTCCGGCGTGCCGTCGCCGTCGCAGTCGCTCTGGCACTCGTCGGGGATGCCGTCGAAGTTCAGGTCCAGACTCGCGCCCGAGGAGATGTCGAGCGCGTCGGGCACGCCGTTGAGGTTGCGGTCGCAGTCGGGCACGAGCGCCAGGCTGGCCGTCGACGAGAGCCCGAAGGGGTCGGTCATCGTCAGCGTGATCTCGTACCAGATGACGTCGCCGGTCGTGCAGGCGTCGTGCGGCGAGAGCAGCACCTGCGTCGCGCAGCTCGGGTCGGGCAGCTCGGGATGCGTGTGGTTGTCGTGGTGCAGCAGCACCTGCCACTCGCAGGCCAGCGCCGAGACCGATTGCTCGGCGTCGGTCGAGTCGTGGCGCAGCGTGACGAGCGTCGGTGTGCTCCCGGAGAAGACGCCGAACGGCTGGGGCACCTTGATCTTGGCCACGGGCGGTGAGTTGTTCAGCGAGATCACCCCCGTGGCGAGGTCGCTCGCGCCCGCCTCGTCGGTGACCGTGAGCGTGACGGTCGCGTTCCACGGCCCGGCGATCGGCGCCAGCGGCTGCGCCAGCACGCGCAGTTCGGCGATCGTCGTGAAGTACAGGTTGCCGATGCCGCCGGCCTTGCCCGCCAGCCGCAGGCCGTCGCCGGTGACGGGCGGAAAGCGGAACTCGTAGGTCTCGAAGTGCTCGGCCGTGTTCGCCGGCAGGTAGACCGGGTCGGAGACGACGCCGTTGACCTTCACCCACGCGCGCCCCTGCCGCACCTGGATCTCGACCGTCTTGAACCAGCCGCCGCCGAGATAGTTGCGGCCTTCCTGGAAGACCAGGCCGACGAAGGTGCGCGGCGAGGCGAACGTGTAGCCGATCGTGTCGGTGGGCGACTTGTCGGACACGCCGCCCACGCCGTGGATCGTGTCGTATTGCCGCTGCACGTCGCCCGTGCCGACGGGCGGCATGTCGCCGTCGCGCATGACCTCGGGGTCGTGGTTCGAGAAGCCCGTCGAGCCCGGCGGCACGAGCGCGAACACCGCGCCGTGGAAGGCGCCCTGCGCGGTGATGTCCTCCGAGGGGAAGACGTGGACGGGCGCGCGGAGGATCGAGGGCGGCGTGCCGTCGCCGAAGTCCCAGGAGTACGACAGCGGCTGGCCCTCGGGGTCGCTCGAGGGCAGCGCGTCGAAGCTCACCGTGAGCGGCGCGGGGCCGAAGCTCGCGCTCGCCGTGAAGGCCGCGTCGGGCGGCGCGTTGCCCGTCAGGTAGCGGATGCGGCGCAGCTGGCCGATGCCGGTGTCGGTGTAGTTGATGTACCACAGCGCCTCGCCGACCGCGTCCCAGGCGAGCGCCACCGGGCGCCCGACGGGGTCGGCGAACAGGTCGATCGAGACGAGCGCGTCGCTCCCGTCGAGGACGGCGTGCCGCATCCAACCCACGCCGTAGTCGGCGTGGAAATAGCCGCCCGCGAAAGGCGGCGGAAAGCCGGTCGCGCCGGCGAAGGCCCCGCCGATCGAACAGTTGCCCTTGAAGGAGGCGCCCGCGACGGGTGCGGCGGGCGCGCCGAGCGGCACGTCGATCGCCAGCCCCGCGCCGTCGTAGTCGGGCACCGAGGCCGGACCGTCGTGCTTCCACGCGAGCGCCGGGCGGCGGTGGCTGAACAGCGGCACGCCCGTCACGAGCGGCAGCCGCGGGTTGCAGGGGTGCGGCCAGAAGGGCGTGTTGAGACTGTCCTGCACGATGAGCTGCTGGAAGAAGAACTTGGGCGGCAGGCACTGCCCGGCCACGTAATCGGGGTTGATCGCGTCGGGGTTCGCGACGGGCAGCACCGAGAAGTACGGGTGGGGTTCGAGCCCCTCCCACAGCGGCCAGCCGAGGTTGGCGCTCGGCCCCGTGACGATGTTGAGCTCTTCGCTGGTCTCGGCGCCGACGTCGCCGATCACGATCGTGCCGGGCCCCCCGCCGCCGTCGTGCGCGTGCCCGCCCGTGCCCGGGCGGATCGTGAAGCGCGCCGGCTGGCGCAGGCCCACCGTCCACACGCGGCTGCGCGGCGCGCGCGGCGCCAGCGGGTCGAAGAACGGATTGTCGGGCAGGCCGTCGCCCGTCGCCGGATCCACGCGCAGCAGTTTGCCGTTGAGGCTGTCGACGAGCTGGCTGCGCAGCGGCCCGAGGTTGGCCTTGGGCGCCATGATGCCCTCGGAGATGCAGGTGCCGCTGTCGTCGCCGCCGGCCGCGTCGCCGGTGCTGAAGAGCAGCGAGCCGTCGGCGCCGAACTCCAGCCAGCCGACGCCGTGCGTGCTGCCGCAGATCGGAACGCCGGTCGAGATCGACTCGCCCACGAGCACCAGGCGACTGGCCGGATCGACCACCGACAGGCCCGAGGCCGCGCTCGCCGTGTAGCGCGTCAGGCGCGCGAGCGTGTCGACGTTGTACTCGTTGGCCTGGCTGTCGTACTGCGGCGTGCCGAAGTGCACGAGATGATGGTGGTCGACGACGTACAGCAGGTACACGTGGCCGTTGCGCGCGAAGTCAGGGTCGAGCGCGAAGCCCAACAGGCCGTGGTCGCCCCAGTTGCCGACCTCTTCGGAGATGTCGAGCAGCGGCACGGGCTGCGTGACGCCGTTCACGACGAGGCGCACGCGACCCGCGCGCTCCCAGACGAAGGCGCGCCCCCAGGCGTCGAAGGTCAGGCCGACGGCCTGGCTCCAGCCCGACGAGACGAGCTCGTCGACGAAGCCCGTCGGCAGACCGAGCTGCACCGCCTGCGCACCGTCGGCCTCGGGCGCGGCCGCCGCGGCGACCGCCGGCGGCGGCGCGGGCAGGCGCTGGGCGCTCGCCGGCCCGGCGAGCGCCAGCACGATCAGGATCGACAGGCAGCGTGGCACGTTGAGAGTCCCCGGTGCGGGCGCGCGGCCGGGCGCGCGGCGGAGCGTGGGCGCAGTATAGCCGTGCGATGCGCCGCGTCGGGGTGCCGCGGACGCAAGGGCGCGCCGCCGCGCGGCGCCGCTCCGCTCGAAGGATCGGCCGCCGATCGGGCACCATGGGCAGCGTGCGCGCCGCGCTGTCGCGGCCGGCACGTCAGGGACGGCACGTCGCGCATCGCGGATGCGCCCTCGCCGTCCAACCCCTCAAGGAGCCCCTCGCCATGACCCGTCCCTCGCAACTGCTGCTCGCCGGCGCGCTGCTGCTCGGCGCGCTCTCGCTGGCCTTCGCCGCGCCCCAGGAGGCCCCGCGCGCCGACGCGCAGGACCACGCCGTCGAGCAGGCGCGCCAGCTGCTCGCCGTCCGCGCCGGCACCTGGAATGTGACCACGACGATGTTCGGCGAGAACACGCCCGGCAAGGAAGTCGTGCGCGCGCTGCCGGGCGGTCTGTGGGTCGTCTCCGACTACGAGAGCACGATGATGGGCCAGCCCTTCCACGGGCACGGCATCTTCGGTTACGACCCCGGCGCGAAGACTTGGAAGTCGGTCTGGGTCGACAATTCCGACTTCGCCCTCTCGGTCTCCGACGGCGCCTGGAACGACGACTTCACCGTCTTCACCAGCCGCGCCGAGATCAACGTCGGCATGGGGCCGATGGAGATGATCATGCGCACGACGGTGACCGACGCCGACCACGCCACCTTCGAGATGCTGCCGGCCCGCCCGGCCGAGGGCGTGCCCGACGTGTTCATGACGATGAGCTACGAGCGCGCCCGCTGACGCCGGCCCGCGAGAACGGGCGGCCGCGCGCCACTCAGGCCCAGCCGAGCGCGCGGCCGCCCTGCGTGACCGCGAAGGACGCCGCCCAGGCCAGGGCGGTCATGTAGGCGAACAGGAAGACCGGCCAGCCCCAGCTGCGCGTCTCGCGGCGCACGACGGCCAGCGTGCTCATGCACTGGGCCGCGAGCGCGAAGAACACCATGAGAGAGAGCCCCACGAGCGGCGTGTAGACGCGCCGGCCGTCGGGCCAGCGCTCGTCCTGCAGGCGGCGGCGCAGCGGCACGCTCTCCTCGCTCGCCTCGCCCTCGATGCCGTACACGACGCCGAGCGTGCTCACGAAGACCTCGCGCGCGGCGAAGGCCCCGATCAGGCCCACGCCGATCTTCCAGTCGAAGCCGAGCGGCGCGATGACGGGCTCGATCAGGTGTCCCAGCCGGCCGCCGAAGCTCTTCTGCAGGCGCTCGGCGCGCTCGGCGGCGTCGAGCCGCGCCAGGCGCGCCTCGACCACGTCGACGATCGCGCCGTCGGGCGCGAGCGGACCCTCGCCTGCCGGCAGGCCGTCGGCCGACGCCGCGACCGGCGCGCCGGCGCGCACGGCCGCCGCCTCGGCCGCGTAGTCGCGCGACAGCTCGACGTCGCGCGGGAAGGACAGCAGCGCCCACAGCGCGATCGAGCAGACGAGGATCACCGTGCCCGCCTCGCTCACGAACAGCCGGCTGCGCTCCCACATCATGCGCAGCACGGATCCGGGCTGCGGCAGGCGGTAGGGCGGCAGCTCGAGCAGCAGCGGCACGGGCGCGCCGCGGAACAGCGTGCGTCCGAGCACGGCCGCCGCGAGCAGCGCGACGACGGTGCTGAACAGGTACATCGCCACCATGAGCAGCGCCTGCAGGCCGAAGAAGCCCGCGACCAGGCCGCCCGGCTCGTCCGTCGCCGGGTACAGCGCGCCAATGATCAGCGTGTAGACCGGCAGCCGCGCCGAGCAGGTCATGATCGGGATGACCATCATCGTGAGCATGCGGTCGCGCCGACGCTCCATCGTGCGCGTCGCCATGATCGCGGGAATCGCGCAGGCGAAGCCCGAGATCATCGGCACGAAGGCCCGGCCCGTGAGCCCGATGGCGCGCATGATGCGGTCCATCAGGAAGGCCGCGCGCGCCATGTAGCCGCTGTCCTCCATGATCGAGATGAACAGGAACAGCAGCAGGATCTGCGGCAGGAAGGCCAGCACGGCGCCGACGCCGCCGACGATGCCGTCGACCAAGAAGTCGCGCGGCAGTCCCTCGGGCAGCAGGCCGGCGAGCCCGCCGCCGACGGCGCCCACGGCCTCGTTGACGCCGTCGATGAGCGGCGCGCTCCAGGTGAACAGCGACTCGAAGACCACGCCCATGATGAGCAGGAACAGCAGGAAGCCGCTCAGCGGGTGGATCAGCACGCGGTCGATGGCGTCGGTGGCGCGGCGCAGGGTCGAGGGCACCTCGCTCACGAAGCGCGGCAGCTGCTCGTCGATCCAGCGGTAGCGCGCCGCCACGACGCTCTCGTCGAGGTCGCGCCCGGCCTGCCGCGCGAGGCGCTGGCGCTCGAGCACGACGGCCCGCAGTTCGGCCGGCACGTCCCACAGCTCGTCGTCCTCGTCGATCGAGAGCAGCGCCCAGCAGGCCAGCGCGCGCCGCCGGGCGCCGTCGCCGCGCCCCCAGCCGCGCGGGATGGCGGGCTCGACGGCGGCGAGGTCGGCGGCCAGCGCCACGTCCGCCTCGAAACCCACGGGCGAGCCGGCGCCGACGGCCGGCGCGTCGAGCGCCTGTGCGATCGCCTGCCGCAGCGCGTCGATGCCCTCGCCGCGCGAGGCCGAGATGGGCACGACGGGCACGCCGCCGAGCGCCGCCGAGAGCGCCTCGGCGTCGATGGCCATCTTCGCCTGGCGCACGACGTCGTGCATGTTGAGCGCCACCACCGTGCGCAGGCGCAGCTCGAGCACCTGCAGCACGAGGTACAGGTTGCGCGCGAGCTGCGTCGAGTCGACGACGATCACCACCGCGTCGGGCTCGACGTGCGGATTCAGGCCCGCGATCGCGGTGATCGCGATCTGCTCCTCGCCGCTGCGCGCCGAGAGGCTGTAGGTGCCGGGGATGTCGAGCAGGATCGCGTGGCGTCCGCCGGGCAGCGCCACGTCGCCCTCGCGCCGCTCGACGGTCACGCCCGGATAGTTGCCGACCTTGGCGTGGGCGCCCGTGAGCCGGTTGAACAGCGTGGTCTTGCCGCAGTTGGGCTGGCCGGCGAGGGCGACGACGGGCCGGCTCACGCGCGCGCCTCCACCGACAGCGCCACGGCCTCGTCGATGCGCAGCGAGATGCGGCTGTGGCGCAGCTGCACCTCGAGCACGTTGCCGACGTCGACGCGCCGCACCAGCAGCAGCTCGGTGCCGCGCACGAAACCGAGCTCGAGCAGCCGCCGGCGGAAGGCGCGCTCGCCGTGGACCTGGCGCAGCACGGCCGTCTGGCCGACGCGCAGCGCGGAGAGGGTCGTGATCACGGAGGCGCCTGGTCCCGGGGCGCGGGCGGCGTCCGGCCGCGCCCTGTCTTGAGATCCAATCTCAAGCCGACGAGCCTAGCACAGCCGGCCCGCCGGACGAACGCCCGCCCCCGCCTTCCGGCCGACGCTCAGCCCTCGGCGGCCGAGGCGCCGCGGCCCTTGCCGGCCGCCTGGCAGCGGGCGCAGGTGCCGAAGACGTTGAGCCGGTGGCTGGCGGCGGAGAAGCCGTGGCGCGCGACGGCCTCGGCCTGCACCTGCTCGAGCCGCTCGTCGGAGAACTCCAGGATGCGGCCGCACTCGACGCAGATCATGTGGTCGTGGTGCGCGTGGCCGAGCGTGTGCTCGTACAGGGTGCCGCCGCCCTGCCCGAGGTCCAGCGCCTGCACGAAGCCGCCCTCGGCCAGCAGCGCGAGCGTGCGGTAGACCGTCGCGCGGCTGATGTCGAGGCCGCGGGCGTGATCGGCCGCCGCCAGCCGGTCGTAGAGCTGGTCGGCCGTGACGTGCTTGTGCGTGGCGTAGATCGCGTGCAGGATCGCCATGCGCTGGCGCGTGAGCCGCAGCCGCCGCGTGCGCAGGAAGCGTTCGAAGCGTTCGGCGATCGCCTTCAGCGCAGACCTCCTCGACGCGCGGGCGCCGCCCTCAGGAACTGCCCGCCGCCACGGCCCGCGCGGGCCCCAGCTCGCGCCAGCCGATGTCGCGGCGCCAGCGCGCGCCCTGAAAACCGATCTCGGCCACGCCGGCGTAGGCGCGTTCGCGCGCCGCGACCAGCGAGGCGCCCAGCCCGACGACGCACAGCACGCGCCCGCCCGTGCTCACGAGGTGCCCGTCGCGAAGCGCCGTCCCCATGTGGAAGACCTTGACGCCGGGCAGCGCCGCGGCGGCGCGCGCGCCGCTGATGCGCTTGCCCGGCGTGACCGGCCCGGGGTAGTCGCCGTCGGCCATGACGACGCCGCAGGCGTGCTCGGCGCGCCAGCGCAGGTCGGGCAGCTCGCCCAGCCGCCCCGTCGCCGCGGCGTGGAAGGTCGCCAGCGCGTCGCTCTGCAGCCGCGGCAGCAGCACCTCGATCTCGGGGTCGCCGCCGCGCGCGTTGAACTCGAGCACGACCGGCCCTTCGGCCGTCATCATCAGGCCCGCGTAGAGGATGCCGCGGAAGGGGCGCCCCGAACGCGCCAGCGCGTGCACGGTCGGCAGCAGCACGCGCTCCTCGATCTGCTCGTAGTTGCGGCGCGTGAGCAGCGTGGTCGGCGAGAAGGCGCCCATGCCGCCGGTGTTGGGGCCCTTGTCGCCCTCGAAGGCCGCCTTGTGGTCGCGGCTCGGCTCGAGCACCGCGACCGTCTCGCCGTCGACGAGCGCCATGATCGACAGCTCCTCGCCGACGAGGAAGTCCTCGAACAGCACGCGGCTGCCGGCCTCGCCGAAGGCCTTGTCGAGCATCATCGCGCGCACCGTCGCGACGGCCTCGGCGCGGTCGCGCGCGATGACCACGCCCTTGCCGGCCGCCAGCCCGTCGGCCTTGATGACCGTCGGCCAGGTCTCGAGCGTCTCGGCCCAGGCGATGGCCTCGGAGGCCGCATTGAAGGCCCGGCAGCCGGCGGTCGGGATGCGCGCGCGCCGGCACAGGTCCTTCATGAAGGCCTTGCTGCCCTCGATGTGCGCGGCCGCCGCGCTGGGCCCCAGCGCCGGGATCCCGGCCGCCGTCAGCGCGTCGACGAGGCCGCCGACGAGCGGCGCCTCGGGCCCGACGATCACCAGGCCGACCGAGCGCTCCCGGCACAGGCGCACGAGGGCGGCGTTGTCGGTCGCGGCGATCGGCACGCACTCGGCCAGTTCGGCCATGCCGCCGTTGCCGGGCGCCGCGAGCAGCCGGCCGACGCCCTCGCTGCGCGACAGGGCCTCGAGGAAGGCGTGTTCGCGTCCGCCGGATCCGACGACCAGGACATGCATGTCCCGATTGTACCGATCGACGCGCGCCGCCGGACGAGACGCCTTCGTCCGGCGGCGGGAAAGAGTACAAGCGTGGCGACATGGAACGCGCGCGCGCATCGACCGCGGCGGCGGGCGCCTGCCTGCTGGCGCTCGTGGCACTCATGCCGCTCGTGCCTCACGGGCAGCCGTTTCCGGCGGCCAAGCACATCGTCTTCCTGGCGCTGGCGTCCCTCGGCGCGCTGGCCGCCGGCTGGGCGGCCTGGCGCGGCGCGCCGCAACCGCGGCTCGGCACGCCCGTCGACGTCGCGGTCGGCGCCTTCATCGCGACCGCGCTCCCCGCGGGTCTGCTGGCGCGCAACGCGGGCATGGCGCTGTATTCGTCGGGCCTGCTGCTGGCGCTGCTGCTCAGCTACGTGCTCGCGGTCAAGTGCCTGACGAGCGCGGCCGCCGTGCGGCGGCTGGCCGGCGGCGTGCTGCTGTGCGGCGCCGTGATCGCCGTCGCCGGCCTGCTCGGCCATCGCCGCTTCGTGGCGGAGCAGCCCGGCGAGGTCGCGCGCAGCGCCTACCTCGCCACGCCCTTCTTCGCGCACAGCTATCTCGCCGCGCAGTACCTCGTGATGGTGCTCGCCGGCGGCTTCGTGCTGCTGCTCGAGGGCGGGCTGTCGCGCGCCGGCGCCGCGCTCGTCGCGCTCGGACTGCTGCCGATCGCGGGCTTCCTGCTCGTGACGGGCAGCCGCGCGGCCTACCTCGCGACCGGCGTCGCGCTCACCGCGCACCTCGCGCTGCGTCTGCGGCACGGCTCGGGCCGGACGCGCCTGGCCGGCCTGCTGCCGCGCGCGGCGATCGCGCTGGCGCTGCTCGTCGTGCTGCTCGCGCTGGCGGGCGTGCTGGGCCTGCTGCCGGGCGCCTTCGACCACGCGCTCTCGCGCGTGCTGCTGGTCTTCGATCCCGAGGCCAGCGGCAACAGCTTCCAGCGCCTGTCGGTCTGGCGCAACACGCTGCGCATGGCGGCCGACCACCCGATTTTCGGCGTGGGGCCCGGCGGCTACGACACGGCGCTGCCCAGCTACCACGTCAGCGCGACGGCCGTGCCCCACGCGCACAACCAGTTCCTGCACGTGCTGGCCGAACTCGGCCTGGCGGGGCTGATCGCGCTCGCCTTCCTCGTGCGGCACGCGGTGCACGCCGCGCGCAAGGGCAGTCACGCGCTGCGCGAGGACGACGCGCGCCGACCGCTGTTCCACGCCGGCGTGGCCGCGCTGGCCGCCGCGCTGACCTACTGCCTGTTCGAGACGCCGCTCAACTGGCCCGAGACGGGTGCGCTGATCATGGTGTTGCTGGCGCTCGTCACGCGCGCGGGCTGCACGGCACGCACGGCCGTGACGCCCCACCGCACGGTGCTCGCCGGACTGATCGGCCTGGTGGCGGCGCTGGCGCTCATCGCGCCGACCTGGTCGCGCCACGCGCGGGCCACGACCGCCATCGCGCGCCATTTCGGCGCGCGGGAGCTGGCGCGCGGCGCCGACGAGCGCGGCGAGACCGAGGCGGCCCGCGCGCTGCGCGAGAGCGCGCTCGCGCTGCTGGCGCGCGCCGACGCCGACTTCCCCTGGAAGCCCGAGGTGCCGGCGTTGCAGGCCGACCTGCTGTTCACGCTCGGGCGCCACGAGGAGGCGCTCGAGGCGACGCGGCTCGCCGACGCCCGCATGCCCGGCAGCTACAGCATCCTCTCGGCGCAGGGGTTGGTGCTGATGAAGCTCGGGCGGCCCGAGGAGGCCATCGTCCCGCTGCGGCGCGCGATCGCCGCCTACACCGGGCCCGAGGCGGTCGAGGCCTACGTGACGCTCGGCCGCGCCCTGGCGCTCCTCGACCGCGACGAGGAAGCGTGGAGCGTGTTCATGAGCCTGATCGACCCGGGCGTGGCCTACGACACGCTGCAGCCGGTCGTGCTGCTCGACGCCGTGCGCGCCCTGCTCGCGCTCGACCGCAACCTGGCCGAGGCGCGCTCGCTGCTGCAGCGCTACCGCCGGCGCGTGCCGCCGGGCACCGACCTGACGGCCGCGGACCAGCTCGAAGCCGAACTCGGCCAGCGCCTGGCGCGGCCGCGCCGCGAGATCGCGCGCTGAGGTGCGCCGCGCTCGGCCGGCGGTTCTAATGCAGGCGCACCCGCGTTCCCGTAGCTCAGCTGGATAGAGCAGTGGATTTCTAATCCACCGGTCGGAGGTTCGACTCCTCCCGGGAACGCCAGTCCGCGCGCGTCACGAGCGGTTCAACGCGCGTCGAAGAGGCCGCCGCGCGGGGCGGCCGGGCGCGGCTCGAGGCCCAGACGCCGCGCCAGATCGAGCGCCGTCGCGGGCCCGTGTCCCGCGTAGTGGTTGTTGGCGAAGACGTAGCCCCGGTCGACGCGCCGCGACAGGCTCGCCAGCAGGGCCGCCCACGCGTCGAGCCGCTCGCCGCGGTCGATCACGATGCGATCGAAGCTCTGCGTCAGCCCTTCGACCTCCTCGCGGTTGCCGATCAGGCGCGCGTAGAGGAAGTCGGTCGTGACCAGGTCGAGCCGCTCGGCGAGCTGCGCCGGATGCGGCAGGTAGTGCATCTCGACGAGCACGAGCGCGGTCGCGTGCTTGGCGAGCACGTCGAGCAGCGGCTGTCCGATCCAGGCCCGGTTGCGCACCTCGACGGCGTAGCGGAAGCGCGACGGCAGCAGCGCCAGGAACGCGTCGAGCCGCGCCAGGAACTCCGCGGCATTCGCGAAGGCCTGCTTGTTGAGGTACGGGAACTGCAGCACGAGCGGGCCGCAGCGGTCGCCGAGGCCGTCCATCGCCGCGAGAAAGCGCGTCACCTCGGGCCGCACGACCGACGGCACGAGCAGCCGCGCGCCGTCGGGCTTGCCGCCCTCGCCGCCATGCACGATCGAGCGCGGGAACTTGGCCGCGATCACGAAACCCTCCGGCGTGCGCTGCCGCCAACCCGCCACCATGCGCGCGTCGGGCACGCGGTAGTAGGTCACGTCGGCCTCGACGCACGGGAAGCGGCCCGCGTAGTGCGACAGGAAGTCGGCCGGCGCCGTGCCCTCGGGATAGAAGGGCCCGACCCAGCTCGCCTCCGACCAGCTGCAGGTGCCGAAGAGCAGCGGAGCGGAGCGGGCTGCAGCGTCGAGCGCCGTCATCGCGCCGAGGATACCGCAGGCGGACCGCGCGCAGCCGACGGCTAGACTGGCCGCCCGCAGCCATGGAACTCGCGCGGCGCATGCTCGGCACGGAGACCCGCGGCCTCGAAATCGGGGCCTCGGCCAACAACCCCTTCCCCGGCCTGCGCCGCTGGAACCTCGAGCACCCGGACGCCGGCGTGTTCCGCGCCGCGCAGGAACGCCTCGCCGGCGACCACGCCCCCGTGGCGCTGTACGCCGACGCCGGTCGCCTGCCGCTGCGCGACGGCAGCCTGCCTTGGCTGCTCGCCAGCCACGTGCTCGAGCACCTGCCCGACACGATCGCCGCGCTGCTCGACTGGGACCGCGCGCTGGTCGTCGGCGGCACGCTGTTCCTGATCGTGCCGCATCGCGCGCGCACCTTCGACCGCGGCCGCCCGCGCACCGAACTGGCGCATCACCTCGCCGACTGGGCGCTGGGGATGACGGTGGCCGCCAGTCCGATGGCCCCCACCAGCCACTACCACGTCTGGGAGACGGCCGACCTGCTCGCGCTCGTCGACTGGCTGATCGCGCACGCGCTCGTCGACTGGGAACTGCCGGCCGTCGAGGACGTCGACAGCAAGGTCGGCAACGGCTTCACGATCGTGGCGCGCAAGCGCGGCGCGCGCCCCGCGCCCCCCGCACCGGCGAGGCCCGCCCCGCTGATCGGCCCGCCCGACTTTCACGCGCTCACGCTCGAGCTGCCCTTCCAGGTGCCGGGGCGCACGCTCGAGTTCATCGCGCGCTGCGCCGAGCTGCGCGAGCCGCCCGGCCTGCCGAGCGGCCGCTGG